>CAKZKA010000026.1 GCA_937120965.1 uncultured Chloroflexota bacterium | reverse complement strand
CCAGAGCCATGCGCGGGGGCGTTCCAATGCGGTATAAGCCACGTTAGCCCGGATGTTCTGTCCGCCCTTAAACCCGCCCGAGGGGGTGGTGAAACCCGTTTCCCCGCTAGAAAGGACGGACTTGTGTCTACATCTGCCAATGAACTCCGCCGGCTTGGCGCTATGCTGCTCCTGGGCGTTGTTGCAGGCGCCGCCGCGCGTCATTATATAGAGAGCCGCGCACGCAGCGAGAGCTACCGCCCCCCGCGGCTGATTGATTGGGAGCAGGCCCGTGAGGTGGCCTTGCGCGTGGCGCAGTGGGAGCAGGCGCCCGTGCTCAACCGGGCCTATCGCCACGATCAGTATTTTCGCCTGGTGAAGCGGAGTGAGCCGTTGATCGCCGAGTACCTGGGCGTGCAACTGCCCCAGCCGATCACCCGCGTCTATGTTCACGACCGGCGTGAGTGGCTGCTGGCAAACTTTGAGTCGTTTGAGCAGTTGTTTCGCCCGATTGAGGAACTCTATGAGCAGAATGGCGGCGGACGGAGTGTGACCGCGGCGCTCTTTGGCGATCTGAATGGGAAGTTCCTCGGTGCGCAACTGGGCTTGCTGCTGGGCTATCTGGCTCGTCGCGTGCTCGGCCAGTACGATCTGAGCCTGCTCTCGCCCGACCCTGCCGCGCGCGGCGCGCTCTACTTCGTCGAGCCGAATATCGATCGCGTCCAGCAACAACTTGGCCTCAACGATGAGGATTTCCGTCTCTGGATCGCCCTGCACGAGGCGACCCACGTGTTTGAGTTCGAGGCCTATCCCTGGGTGCGCCAGCACTTCCGTACTCTCTTGCAGCAGTACTTCGATCAGCTCAGCCTGCAACTGGAGCGTTTCGGCAGTGGTCTGCCGCAGTTGCTGGTGCGCGTGGCCCAGGGGCTCGCCAGTGGCCAGCACTGGATCGAGACCATGCTGACGCCGGAGCAGCGGCGCATCTTCGAGCAACTCCAGGCATTGATGTCGCTGGTCGAGGGCTACGGCAACCACGTAATGAACGCGGTGGGCCGACGGTTGCTCCCCAGTTTTGAGCAGATCGAACAGCGCGTGGCCCAGCGCCAGGCGAATAAGACGGTGCTCGAGGTACTACTGAACCGCATTACGGGTATGGATCTGAAGCTGATCCAGTACCAGCAAGGCGAGGCCTTCGTCAACGCGGTCACGCAGACGCGCGGCGTGGCATTTGCCGCTCGTGTCTGGGAGCGACCCGAGAATCTGCCCACCCTGGAGGAGATCCGCAACCCGGGGGCCTGGATCAGGCGCATGGATCGCCAGGGGTAGCTAAGCTCCTGTCGCCAGTTTGTTCAGCAGGGTAGCGGTCGTGATCCAGGGGTCCCGGGCGTGTCCACGCTCCAGGGCAGCGGCAAGCGTCTCGGGGTCGAGGATGGCGCGCAGGGTAGCCAGGACGGTGGCGCGTCGTGGGGCGAGCAGGTTCGAGGCGCGCCAGAATGGCCCGTCTGCACAGGCGAGTGTCAGCCGTAACGGGTAGGCAGGCAGCAACAGGAGGCGCGCCGCAGGCACGCGCCGGTCATTGCCACGACACTGCGGGCAGGGGCGAGGTGTGTCCCAACTGAGCGGTACGCCGTCAGTGGAGCCAGACCTCGCCCCTGCCCGCAGCCGTTGTTGCCCCTACAGATCCAGCCGCAGCTACCCCGCGGGGGCCTGCGACGCCTGCGGTTCGGCGCCAGCGCCATCTGCGCCAATCAGGGCCAGCAGGCCGGCTTCGTCGAGCACCGGGACACCGAGCTGTTCGGCTCTGGCCAGCTTGCTCCCGGCGCTGGCGCCCGCCACCACATAGCTGGTCTTCTTGCTCACGCTCTCGCTCACCTTGCCGCCGTGGGCTTTGATCAGCTCAGCCGCCTGCTCGCGGGTCATCGAGGGCAGCGTGCCGGTGAGCACGAAGCTCTTGCCGGCCAGGCCCGCGCCGGCCTGTGCCCGTGGCGCAGCGCCGCTCAGGCGCACTCCGGCGGCGCGAAGCTTTTCGACCACGCGCCGCTCCTCCTCACGGCTGAAGAAGTCTACCACACTGGCGGCTACCACCGGGCCGATCCCGTCAATCGCCTGAAGCTCTTCCTGGCTGGCGGCCATGATCGCGTCGAGGCTGCCGAAATGACTGGCGAGGGCGGCGGCGGCGACACTGCCGACGTAGCGAATGCCCAGGCCGATGATTACCCGTTCGAGGGGTCGTTGTTTCGACTCTTCAATCGCCCGCAGCAGATTGGCCACCCGTTTGGGGCCGTAGCCCTCAACCCCCTGGAAATGCTCCGGCGTCAGGCTGTAGAGATCGGCGACATCGTTGATCCAGCCCATGGTCACGAACAGTTCGGCCTGACGCTCGCCGATCCCGGCGATGTCCATCGCGCTGCGACTGACGAAGTGTTCGACGCGACGCACCAACTGGGCCGGGCAGATGCCGAAGTTGGGGCAGCGCCAGGCCACCTCGCCCGGCTGGCGCTCCAGCGGCGTGCCGCAGGCCGGGCAATTGACGGGAAAGACCCAGGGCTGCTCGGCGCCGGTGCGCAGATGCAGCACCGGCCCCACCACGTAGGGAATGACATCTCCGGCCCGTTGCACAACCACATAGTCGCCGATGCGGATGTCGCGTTCGGCGATGTAATCGGCGTTGTGAAGGCTGGCGTTGCGTACCGTCACCCCACCAATGACTACCGGCTCCAGTTCGGCATTGGGCGTCACCACGCCCGTGCGCCCCACGTTGACGGTGATGTTGAGCAGACGGGTGACGGCTTCGCGAGCGGGGAACTTCAAAGCAATCGCCCAGCGCGGCTCGCGCTGCACAGCGCCCAGGGCGAGTTGCTGGTCGAAGTTGTCTATCTTGACCACAATGCCGTCGGCCTCGTAGGGAAGCTGGTCGCGACGGGCCATCCACTCGCGACCGTAGGCGATGACCTGCTCGAAGTCCTCGAAATGGCGGGCATCGGCGTTGACCGGGAAGCCCAGGGCGCGCAGGTACTGGAGCGTCTGCCACTGGCCGGTCAGGGTAACGCCTTCGAAGGGGCCGACGCCGTAGGCGAAGAAGCGCAGGGGGCGCGACGCGCTGATGGCGGGGTCCTTCTGGCGCAGGGAGCCAGCGGCGGCATTGCGGGGGTTGGCGAAGGTCTTCTCGCCGGCGGCGGCCAGGCGTTCATTCAACGCCTCGAAATCGGCGGTGCGTATATACACCTCGCCGCGCACCTCGATCAGCGAGGCCAGGGGCAATCCCGTCTCAGCCGGGTCACGCAGGCGCAGGGGGATGTCGCGCACGGTGCGGAGGTTGGCGGTGACATCCTCGCCGACCTCGCCATCGCCGCGCGTGGCTCCCTGCACAAGGATCCCGTCGCGGTACGTGAGGGCGACGGCCAGGCCGTCAATCTTCGGCTCGACGACGTAGGTCACCGGGACGCCGGGGCCGAGCAGTTTGAGCACGCGGCTCTCGCGCCACTCCCGGAGTTCGGCCTCGTTCATCGCGTTGCCCAGCGAGAGCATGGGCTGAGGATGGCGCACCCTGGCAAACTGGCTGCTGGCCTCTCCACCCACCCGCTGGGTGGGCGAGTCAGGCGTAATTAACTCGGGATGGGCCGCCTCGAGGGCGCGCAGCTCGCGCATCAGCGCGTCGTACTCGGCGTCGCTCAGGGTCGGAGCGTCGAGGACGTAGTAGCGGTAATTGGCCTCTTCGATGGCGGCGCGCAACTCTGCGGCTCGCCGGGCGGGATCGCTGTGATCCATTGAGGGCAGCTCCTTGGCATCTGTTCTATCAGGCGGACGCATGGCATATTCGGGGCTCCCGATCGCCGGCCGCCCGGGCAGAGGCGCGGTTCGACAGGCTCACCGCAGGTGGGGCAACCCGGTTGCTCCTGACCCGATGAACACGGGCTGTTTCGTGAGAGGGCGCAGCCCTCCCAACCCCTTCCCTCAGGGAGGGGCGCGGGGAAACCCGGTTTCCCATATCGTTAGTGGCGTATTTCACACATTACGACGCTCATAGCGATATAATTGTACAATCCATTCCCTTGCTGGTTGTATTGTACCTGTGGAGGAGGGCCAACGATGGACTTTCTGCACACACCCGGGCCGACAACGACGCAGCAAGCGACGACGAATGCGGTGGATCTGAGCCGCAAAATCCTGCTGGATCTGTTTGGTCCCCCTGAACGGCGCACCTTTGCTGTCGTCTTCTGGGACGGGAGCCGTGAGCAGCCAGGCGACCGGGCGCCCGAGTTCACCCTGGTCTTGCGCCGTCCTGACGCGCTCCGGCGCATGCTCCTGCCCCCGTCGGAGTTGACGCTGGCCGAGACCTACCTGCGCGGCGACATCGAAATCGAGGGCGATCCTGGTGCTGCCACGGGGGTGGCCGATGACCTCAGCGCCTTGCTGACTGCGCTGGCGCGCCTGGCGCGCGTGACGCTCCGGTTGCAGGCGCTCCCCGCTGACGACAGGGCCCCCGTCGCCACGGACGGCGGGCAGTTTCACCACGCGGGTCTGCGCCATTCGCTGGAACGCGATCGCGCCGCCGTTCGCCACCATTATGATCTCGGCAACGACTTCTATGCCCTCTGGTTGGACCGGCGCATGGTCTACTCGTGCGCCTACTTTCCAACGGGCGGCGAGACCCTCGACGAGGCGCAGGAGGCCAAGCTGGAGTTGATCTGCCGCAAGCTGCGGCTCCGTCCTGGCGAGCGGCTGCTCGACATTGGCTGCGGCTGGGGCGGGTTGATCTGCTACGCCGCCGAGCGCTACGGTGTCGAGGCGCTGGGCATCACCCTCAGCCAGGCGCAGGCGGAACTGGCCCGCGAGCGGATCGCGGCGGCGGGGCTGGGCGGGCGCTGCCGGGTGGAGATCTGCGACTATCGCGAATTGCCGCCCGCGGCAGTATTCGACAAGGTCGTCAGCGTGGGTATGGTCGAGCACGTTGGCCGGACGCAGATGCCCACCTACTTCGAGGCGGCATTCCGGCACACGCGGCCCGGGGGCCTGTTCCTCAATCACGGCATCGTGCTGGCAGCGCCGCCACCCCGTGGGGCGCTGAGTCGCCTGAGCGCCAGGCTCTGGGGCCAGGGGGCCTTCATTCAACGCTACATCTTTCCTGACGGCGAGTTGTTGCCCGCCGGCGAAATGTTGAGCTATGCCGAAGAGCAGGGGTTCGAGCCACGTGACCTGGAGAGCCTCCGCGAGCATTACGCCCTGACCCTCGACCATTGGCGGCGGCGGCTGGAGGAGCGCCGCACCGAGGCGGTCGCGCTGGTCGGCGAACAGTTGTACCGCGCCTGGCGGCTCTATCTCGCCGGTTCGGCCTGGCGCTTTCGCGTTGGACAGATCGGCATCGTGCAGATGTTGTTTGCGCGGCAGACCGCCCGCGGCCGGGTTGAATTACCCTCCACCAGGGCCGATCTGTACGCCGAGCGACCGCTGGAGCGCAGCCTGGGGGCGTGATACGCTTTTCCGGGTTGACCGTTCCGCCACGAAGATCTCCAGCATCGGGGGGGTTGGGAGGCGTAGCCCTTCCAGGCCTTTCTTCTGGCAGAGGTATGGGGCAACCTGGTTGCTCGGGCGCTTCCTGCCCTTCCGCCAGGGGTGCGGGGAGAGCGGACTTTCCCTCCCTGGAACGTGGTGAAGCAATCTCAACTTGAGCGCGGCGGCGGGATCTGGTATAGTCCCATTTGTGATGGAAGCCACGCAGAAATGGGAAGCGCCTGCCCGCCGTTGCGCTGCCGTGTGCGGCATGGATGGTCGTGTTCCCTGGATCGGCAGGGGCGCGCAGCGCTGGCTGCCGCGCGCCCTGGGGTTGCTGATCGTCCTTGAGCTGGGCCTGCTCACGCCGTTAACCTGCGTGTTCCACTGCTTCCTGGAGGCGCGCGCCGAACGACCGGCAATTGGCTGGTTCCTCTGCGGCGCGCACCACACCTCGGCGACGGCAGCCGCCGGGGCCGATGCGCCTGCGCCGGTCGTGCCGCGCGCCTTCTTCGAGCTGCTCGGTCCGTCGCTGTTGTTACTGCCACTGGCCGGCGCGCCGGTACAGGTTCTGATCCTGCGCGCTACCCGCCGCCACGACTCATTACCCTTGCCGCCGCCCACACCTCCTCCACGCCCTGCTTCCTGCTGACATCACCCGGGTGGATCACAAATCCTACCGCCAGCGGGTTGGCCCGCTGCGGTCGGCTGTATGGCGCTACGCCTGCGCGCGGAGAGCGGGGTGTCCCGAATCCTCGCCCGGCGGTTGTCGGCGCCCCTGGCCCCCCGAGGCGCGGCTCGACAGGCTCACCACCACCCTTCGAGGGAAGGATGGGCAGGGCCGTGCCCTCTCGAATCCGCCCCCCGGGACCGGGGGCTGAAGAACCCGGCGCCCCCACGCCCCCCCGCGCGGGAGATGTGGAAGGGCCGCGCCTTGCCCGCGGGGACAGGCGTGGAGCAGCCCGGTTGCCCTTAGTGTTTACATGCATTAGCAAGCGGATTACCGCAACTCTATGAAGGAGCCGAACCATGCGTGTGGTGACCGTATTCACGCTGATGCTGGCGAGCCTGGCATGGCTGGCCGGTTGTGGCGCCTCGGCGCCGCAGATTTCTGTCAACGAACCCTGGGTGCGCGCTGCCGCGATGACCGGCATGGGCGCCCAGGGCGGGATGGGTGGCCACGGTGGCGGTATGGCTGGTACTGATACTACGCCTCCGGGAGGCACCAGCGCGGCGTACATGGTGCTGATCAACCGCGGTGGCGCGGGAGACCGGCTGATCTCCGCCAGTACCGATGTTGCCGAAGTGGTCGAGTTGCACGAGACCAAAATGGTGGATAATGTCATGCAAATGGCGCCAGTTGCGGGTGGCATTCCTGTCCCTGCCAACGGGCAGGTCGAGTTGAAGCCCGGCGGCCTCCACGTGATGCTGATTGGCCTGAAACGCGACCTGGCCGCGGGCGAGACTGTGCGGCTGACCCTGAACTTTGAGCGCGCCGGAACGGTGACGGTGGATGCCCCTGTGCGTATGCCGTGATATGAAGGTGCATCACGACGGCGCGTAAGGTACCCGGAGCGGAGGTTGGAGAGAGCATCGCCCTCCCCAACCTCCGCCAGCCAGGGCGACCCAACCGGTACCGGGGTCGCCTGACACCCTGGTGGGCAGGAAGGAGTGTGGGGAAACCTGGTTTCCCCTACGCTCAACCGCATCTGGAAAGAATAACTATGCCTCGTCTGCAACTGGTTGCTATCTTCATCATTCTGATCCTCCTGAGCGGGTGCGCTCGACCGGCGCCAGGCCCGGCGCCCGAGTCCTCGGCGGAGCAGGGAACGCGCATTGAACCGCCGGTGCAACTGAGCGATTTCACCCTGCCCAGCAGCCTGGGCCGCGATCTGAGCTTCAGCGAGCTGCGTGGCAAGCCTGTGGCGCTGTTCTTCGGCTACACCTTTTGCCCCGACGTCTGCCCCATGACGCTCTCAGAGCTGAAACGGGTGAAGGCAGAGCTTGGCGCCGATGGCGAACGGCTGCAGGTGGTGTTTGTCAGCGTAGATGGAGCGCGGGATACGCCGGAGGTGCTGGCGCGCCATCTGGCAGCTTTCGATCCGAGTTTCATCGGCTTGCAGGGCGATGACGCGACCCTGCGGCGGATCGGTCCGGAGTACGGGCTGTATTACAAACGCAACACGCCGGAAGGCACCAGCGCCGCTTACCTGGTGGATCACAGCTCGGCGACCTATTTGATAGATGCTGAGGGACGCCTGCGGATCGTGTACAGTTTCGGCACCCCTCCCGAGGTGATCGCAGCGGGCGTTCGGGAGTTGTTGAAAGAAGGCTGATCGTGCGCCCAGACAGGCTCCCGGCGCCTGTGCCGGGACGTGATGATTGTGACCGTGTGGTGAGCCGGTCCTCTGGAGCGCGCCAGGTATGGCCGGCGGGTGGCGCGTGGCGCGCGCTGGCGCTCATCACAGTTATGGCGCTGGCGCTGCTGGCCGGCGCCTGCGGCAGGGGGAGCCTGCCGCCGCTCGCGCCTGATCAGGTGCGCGCCCAGCAAACGGTCAACGGCGTCACGATTACCCTGGATACGCAGCGCGATCCGCAGATCAATCAGCCCCAGCGCTTCCGTGTGACGCTCACTGACCGGCTGGGCCGCCCCCTCGATGGCGCCAGCGTCTACCTCGACCTGGATATGAATATGATCTGCCTCAGCGGCGCGCAGCCGCTGGCGACACCGGTGGGTCCGGGGCAGTACGAAGCGCGCTCGATCTACCAGATGGCCGGCGAGTGGGAGGTTACCGTCTACGCCCGGGTGAACGGCGAATTGCGTCAGGCGCTGTTTCGGATCAACGTTGCCGACCCTGATGGGTCGCCGCTCGGGTAGGGTGGAGAACCTCGGGGTCTTTACCCTTCAGCCGGCGCCGGGCCACCCCGGAGCCCCGGTGAGCGCACAGAGGCCCGGGGCAAGCCGGTTTGTTCTGGTTATTTGGGAGGCACGCCATGCGCAACCAGTCTTCAAAGACTCGGATGGCCGAGCGGTTGGAAGGGCGTTTCGGTCTAAGCACTCGCCAGTGGTTGAAGGTGATCGAAACCGTTTCAGCCGTTCTGCTCTCGATCGCGGCGCTGGCGACATCCTGGAGCGGCTATCAAGCCGGGCGCTGGAACGGAGAGATGGCGACCCGCTTCAATCAGGCTGGTGCGCTACGTGTCGAGTCGGTCAGAAACAGCGGAGTTGCCAGCCGCAACGTCCAGATTGACGTGCAGTTGTTTACCAACTGGCTGGAGGCCGTTGCCGCAGAGGATCAGGCGCTGGCGGATTTCTACCGGGCACGCTTCCGGCCCGAATTGGTGCCCGCCTTCGAGGCGTGGCTGGCCAGCCGCCCCCTCGTGAACCCGCAGGCGGCCTCCAGTCCGTTCGAATTGCCGGAGTACCGCCTCGCGGCGCAGGAGGAAGCGGATCGGCTTGAACGTGAGGCCAGCGCGACCTTTCAAGAAGGGGTCACTGCCAACCAGATCGGTGACCGCTATGTGCTCAATACGGTGATCCTCGCCCTCGTGCTCTTCTTCAGTAGTCTGGCGTCGAACTTCAACCTCCTTCCCGTTCGATTGACGCTCATAGTCGTTGCGCTGGTCCTCCTTGTTTACGGGTTGAGCACGATCCTGACGTATCCAAGGATCTGAGGTGAACATACGGGGAAACCGGGTTTCCCCATACCCCTGCCTGGAGGGGCGCCAGCCGCTCCCACCAGCGGTTGGGGAATGGGGCAACCGGGTTTCCCCAACCCCCTCCCTGCGGGGAGGCGCCCGGTTCCCTCCCCCAGCGGGGGAGGGCCGGGGAGGGGGCGGCCCTCCCAGAGATACCCCATAGTCATCGCGGCGTTGTGCGGCGCAGCCGCATAGATGGCTGAGGTGAACATAGCCCGCCCGCGGGAGGGTTTGGGCATAGTAGGGGCGCGGCGCCGCCGCGCCCCTACATCCTTCCAAGAACACATATTTTCATTCCGGCGTTGTGCGCCATGCGCACGACTGTCTAACGTGAACATAGCCCGCCCGCGGGAGGGTTTGGGAGGGCTGCGCCCTCCCAAACCCTCCCCGCTGGCGGGTTGGTTCCTGGGAGGGCGCAGCCCTCCCAGGAAAAACTCATGTTCATCTTGTCGTTGTGCGGCGCAGCCGCATAGATGGCTGAGGTGAACCTGGCCCGCCCGCGGGAGGGTTGAACATACGGGGAAACCCGGTTTCCCCGCCTGCGGTGAGCCTGTCGAACCGCACCCCTGCCTGTGAGGGCGGCAGGCGCCCCAGCACCGGTTGGGGGTGTGGGGAAACCCGGTTTCCCCACGCCCCCTACCCGACGAGCGTCTGACGCGGTATCAGGGATGGGTTATGTCTCTGCGTATGTTGTTAGCCAGGCTCTGGTGTGCGGCGCCACCGTCGGCGGGGCAAGGGCCAGTTCCTGGCGCAACCGTTCCAGATCGGCGGGGGTATCCACATCGTACCAGCCGGGCAGCAGCGCCACGCGCAGCCCGAGTTCAGCGGCGATTGCCAGGGTGTCGCGCAGCACGTAGGGCGTGCTCATCGTCACCTCGCGCACCAGGCGGGGATAGGGGCGGCGTGTGCCGATCAGGTAGTAGCCGCCGTCGTCGCTGGGGCCGAGCACCAGATCGTGCGTGGCGAGGAGATCGAAGGCGCGGGCAACGTAGGGTGCGGGCAGGGTGGGGATGTCGGCGCCGATCAGGACGGCCATGCCGGGACTGGCGTTGAGGACCGTGGTGAGGCAGCGGTCGAGGCGCTCGCCGAGATCGGCACCCTGCTGGGGCAGCAGGGCGAAATCGGGCGCCAGCGCCCGAAAATACCCGGCCGCCTCTTCGGGCTGATAGACGATCACTCGCGTCGAAGCCGGTACCTGGCGCGCTGTGACCAGTGTGTCGCGCAGGAAACAGGCGTACAGCTCCGCCGCCGCAGCGTGGCTCAATGGAGGACACAGGCGGGTCTTGGTCTGGCCGGCAGCGGGCTGCTTGGCGAAGATGAGCAAACTCTGGTGCATCGTGGTACGCAGTTGCAGCGCCGGGGGCGCTGTGCTAAAATGAGGTTGACAGGCGGCGACGTAGCAAAGTGGTAATGCAGCGGTCTGCAAAACCGCCATTCGCGGGTTCGATTCCCGCCGTCGCCTCCACCCGTTCGCCCCGCCGCTAAGCGGGGCGTTTTACGTTGCGGCGCGGCTTGTCAAGGGTAGAGTACATCGGTATAATGTCGAGCCTTGTCTAACGAGTGAAGTCGAGCTATGCGGATCTTGATCACCGGCGGCGCCGGGTTCATTGGCTGTAATCTGGCGTATCGTCTGCTGATGCGCGGGCACCGCGTGACAGTGTTCGATAACCTTTCGCGGCCCCGCACGCCCCACAACCTCGACTGGCTGGACCGGTTCGCCGACGATGCTCCCGGCGCGCTGGATTTTGTTCGCGGCGATGTGCGCGATGCCCGCGCCGTCATGCTGGCCGCCGCCGACGCCGAAGCCATCTTCCACCTGGCCAGTCAGGTCGCTGTTACGACCTCGGTGCTCGATCCGCGCACCGATTTCGAAATCAACGCCCTCGGCACCTTTAACGTGCTCGAAGCCGCCCGGCGCGCCCCCGCCCGCCCGGCGGTGATCTACGCCTCGACCAACAAGGTGTATGGCGGCATGACCGATCTGCCGATTGTTGAAGAAGAAACCCGTTACCGCTACCGCGACCTGCCCTACGGCGTGCCCGAAACCTACCCCCTGGATTTCTATTCGCCCTACGGCTGCTCCAAGGGCGCCGGCGATCAGTACGTGCGTGATTACCATCGCATCTACGGTCTGCCCACGGTGGTCTTTCGGCAGTCGGCGATCTACGGGCCGCGCCAGTTTGGCGTGGAGGACCAGGGTTGGGCCGCCCATTTCGTGATTGCTGCTCAGACGGGTCGCCCGATTGTCATCTACGGCGATGGCAAGCAGGTGCGCGATATGCTCTACATTGATGACCTGGTGGATCTCTACGAACTGGCGCTGAACCGCCTGGAGACTATCGCCGGGCAGATCTACAACGTTGGCGGCGGCCCTGAGAACACGCTCTCGATCTGGGCCGAGTTTCAGCCGCTGTTGAGCCGCCTGGCCGGTCATCCGGTCGAAGCCGCTCGCTTCGGTGAGTGGCGGCCCGGAGATCAGCGGGTCTGCATCCTCGATATTCGCAAGGCCGAGCGTGACCTGGGCTGGCGTCCCCGCGTCGGTCTTGAAGAGGGCATGCAGCGCCTGTGGAAATGGGTCGCGGAGCATCGAGAGTTGTTCCGGTAATGCGAATCCTCTGCGCCCTGACGTACTACCGCCCCTACATCAGCGGCCTGACGATCTACGTCCAGCGTCTGGCGACGGCACTGGCGCGTCGCGGGCACGCCGTTACGGTGCTCACGTCCCAGTACGACCCCAGTTTGCCCCTGACCGAATGGATGGATGGGGTGCGGGTCGTGCGCGCCCCGGTGGCGGCGCGGGTGAGCAAGGGCGTGATCATGCCCACCTTCGGTTGGCTGGCAACCTCGCTGGCGCTGCAACACGATGCGATGAGCCTGCACCTGCCCCAGTTCGACGCGCCGGGCCTGGCCCTGCGCGGGCGCCTTTTGCGTCAGCCGGTGGTGCTCACCTACCACAGCGACCTGCAACTGCCCTTCAGCATGCTCAACACGGTCGCCAACCGTGTGGTGGACGTCGCTAACCTCGCCGCGGGCGCCCTGGCGACACGCATTGTCGCCTATACCCAGGATTTCGCCGACCACTCACCCTACCTGCGGCGCTTCCGCGAGAAGATCGTAGTCATCCCGCCCCCGGTGGAGGTTGCTGAAGCCACTCCCGACGAGATCGCCGCCTTTCGCGAACGCTGGAACTTGCGCGGCCCGGTCATCGGCATGGCCGCCCGTCTCGCCGCTGAGAAGGGCGTCGAAGTGCTCCTCAAGGCCCTGCCCCGCATCCTGGCTGTCTACCCCGAGGCGCGGGTGCTGTTTGCTGGCCCCCACGAGAACGTGCTCGGCGAAGAGGCGTATGCCCGGCGCCTCGCGCCCGAGTTTGCCCGCTTCAGTCGTCACTGGACCTTTCTGGGCACTCTCGGTCCCCGAGAGATGGCTGCTTTTTTCCCTAATCTCGACGTGATCGTCGTGCCATCCCTGAACTCGACCGAAACCTTTGGCCTGGTGCAGGTCGAGGCGATGCTGTGCGGCACCCCCTCGATCGCCAGCGCGCTCCCCGGAGTGCGGCAGCCAGTGCATCAGACAGGTATGGGCGAGGTGGTGCCGGTCGGCGACAGTGAAGCCCTGGCCGCCGCCATCCTGCGGGTCATCGAACTGCGCGAACGCTACGTGCGCCCCCGCGCCGAGATTGCCGCGAAGTTCTCGACCGAGCGGACCGCTGCGGCCTATGAACAGCTCTTTGAAGCGCTGCGCGGCTGCTGAGGTGAACATAGCCCGCCCGCGGGAGGGTTTGCGAGGGCGAAGCCCTCCCAGCAAACAACCCGCCAGCGGGGAGGGTTTGGGAGGGCTGCGCCCTCCCAAGAATAATTATTTTCATTCCGGCGTTGTGCGCTATGCGCATGACCGTCTGAGGTGAAAATAGCCCGCCCGCGGGGGGGTTGGGAGGGCGCAGCCCTTCCAGGAAACAACCCGCCAGCGGGGAGGGGTTGGGAGGGCGAAGCCCTCCCAAGAACAATAATATTTTCATTCCGACGTTGTGCGCCCCGCGCATGGGGCCTAACGTGAACATAGCCCGCCCGCGGGAGGGTTTGGGAGGGCGAAGCTCTCCCAAGAACAATAATATTTTCATTCTGGCGTTGTGCGGCGCAGCCGCATGGATGACTGATGTGAACATACGGGGAACCCGGGGTTCCCCAACCGCCTGTCTGAGGGGGCGCCGGTCGCTCCCACCAGCAGTTGGGAGATGGGGAACCCGGGGTTCCCCAACCGCCTGCCGGTGGGAAGGGTTTGGGCGTAGAGGCGCGGCGCCGCCGCGCCTCTGCGCCCTCCCAAAGATACCCCTGTTTTCATTGCGGTGTTGTGCGCCCTGCGCATAGCGCCTATAGTGCCAGATCATGCTCACTCCACAACCTCAGCGCGACTACCTGCGGCCTCACCTGCTGACCTTGCCCATCCACCGGGCTATGATCCGCTCGGTCGAGGCGCGGTTGTTTGCCGAACTGGCGCCCGATTTGCCGGAGCCGATCCTCGACATCGGTAGCGGTGACGGCACCTTCGTCGAGATCGCCCTGCCCGGCAAACGCATCTTCGGCATCGATCCGCTGCTGGCCGACACGCGCGAAGCCCGGGCGCGGGGCGTCTACGCCGGGCTGAGCGTTGCCAGCGGCGCTGCCCTTCCCTTCCCCGACGCCAGCTTTGCCAGCGCTATTTCAAACTGCGTGCTGGAGCATATCGTGCCCCTCGACGCGACCCTGGCCGAGACGGCGCGGGTATTGCGCCCCGGCGGACGCTTCGTGGCTTCGGTGGTAGGCAACCGCTTCCCCGATGATCTGCTCGGCGCCTGGTTACTGAACCGGCTGGGTCTGGATGGGTCGCGCTACGGGCGCTGGTTCAACCGCATCTCCTACCATTTTAATACGCTAAGCGCAGCCGAGTGGAGCGCCCGCTTCGAGCGAGCGGGCTTCGAGGTGCTGACCTGCCGGCCCTACCTGAGCAGCGCCGCTCTGAAGCTCTTCGACCTCAGTCACTACTATGGCGCCCCCGCCCTGCTCACCCGCCGACTCACCGGGCGCTGGCTGCTGGCCCCGCCCTGCACCCCGAACCTGCTCTGGGAGCCCCTGCTCCGGCGCATCTACGAGGCCCCGCCCGGCGAGGACGGGCCGTACTACTTCTTTGTGCTGCGCAGGTGATCTGGAAACTGCATACCTGTATCGTACCTGCTTGCTCTCACTTCTGGTTACAGTACCGGTTACACCCTGGTTCGCCGGATGCGTATACTCACCCTGGTGGGTTCCTGGTGACGCCATTCACAAAAATTTTCCTACGGAGGCCCCGTTATGCCCTTCACGACGCCACCCGCGCCAGTGTGCGCGCCGCCCCTGCGCGTGCTGATCGTGGACGACCACGAGCTGGCCCGGGCGGGACTGCGCGCGCTGCTCGCTGCCGAGCCGGGGATTGCCATTGTGGGCGAGGCAGGTGATGGTGAGCAGGCCCTGGAATTGTGCCGCTTCGAGCGGCCCGATCTTGTCTTGCTCGATGTGTGCATGCCCGGGATGGACGGCCTGGCCACGGCCCGCGCCCTGAAACTGGCCCATCCCGCTATCCAGGTGCTGATCGTGACGCTGCACGCGCATCCCGGATACCTGATCGAGGCGGTGCGGGCCGGCGCCGCGGGCTATGTGCTGAAGCACGCCTCGCGGGAGGATCTGCTGACTGCCATCCACCGGGTAGGCCGCGGTGAGACACTGCTGGCCCAGACGGTGATCGCGCAGGCCTTCCAGCAGTTGAGGGCCGCGCCCGTGTCGGCGCCCGCGAGCGCCCCGGGCAGTCTGACACCGCGTGAGCGGGAAGTCCTGCGTTTGCTGGCCCAGGGGCGCACCAACCGACAGATCGGCCAGTGCCTGGGGATTAGCCCCGGCACCGCCAAGAACCACGTCGAGCACATTCTCGCCAAGCTCGGGGTAAGCGATCGCACCCAGGCCGCGGCCCGCGCCGTCGAATTGGGGTTACTCTCTTAAGCCGGGGAAACCCGGTTTCCCCACCCCCTGCCCCGGCAGGGGAGGATTTGGGCGGGCCTAGCCCTTCGAGGAGCATCGCTGTTCATTCCCGCAGGGTGCGGCGCAGCCGCATGGGTGTCTGTTATAATGATCTCAGGAGGGACATTATGACAGATATGACCGAAATAACCGACGACGTGACCGCGCTGATTGCTGAGGGCAACGCGGCACTGATCGCCGGAGATACCTATACCGCACGCCAGCGCTTTCGCGCAGCTCTGGAGCGCGATCCACGCCGGGTGGACGCGCTGATCGGCATGGCCGGCAGTGTGCGCCCCTACCGCGAGAAGCGCGAGCACCTTCTGCGCGCGCTGGAGATCGACCCTGACAACGAACGTGCCCGCGCTGTGCTGGAGCATGTCGAAGCGCGCCTCGCCGCTGGCGAGGTGCTGGCCCCCGGCGGGGTGCAGGCGCCCGAGCAACAGCCCGCCCCGGCACCTGAGCCGTCTGCCGCGCTGCCGCCCGACGCCCCCGCCGCTCCGGCCACGCTGGCCGCCCAGGTGTGCTACCTGCACCCTGACCGCGAGACTGGCCTGCGTTGTACCAGTTGCGATCGGCCCATCTGCGCCGATTGTGTCCGTCCCGCCGCCGTAGGTCAACTCTGCCCCGAGTGCGCCAGGGCGCGTCGCCCGGTCAATTACCAGGTCTCCGCCGTCGAGAGCGCGATCGCTGGCGCCACTACTATGGTGTACAGCATTCTAGTCTCGACCTTCGCGTTCCTGATCCTGGGCAACATCGGCTTCTTCGGCCTGCTGGTCGCCTTTCTGCTCGGACCGGTGGCCGGCGATCTGCTGGTGCGCCTGACCGACCGCTTCACCCGCGGTAAGCGTGGCCAACTGATGCAGTTGACGGTGGGCATCGGCTATGTTGCGGGCTTCCTGTTCATGTTGAGCGGTCTGGCCGTGGTGCTGACGGGCGCGCTGTCGCTGGGGGTCGTCGGGGCGCTGTTCTTCAGCATGCCGCTGGGCCTGCACCTGTTTAACGTGGTTGCGATTGTGGCTGCGGTGGTGCGCTTGCGCTAGGAGAGGGGAGGCGGCTTTTCTAATGTGAACATAGCCCGCATGCGGGAGGGTCTGGAAGGGCGCAGCCCTCCCAGGAAACAACCCGCCAGCGGGGAGGGTTTGGGAGGGCTGCGCCCTCCCAAAAACAGTTATTTTCATTCTGGCGTTGTGCGCCATGCGCACGACCGTCTAACGTGAACATAGCCCGCGCGCGGGAGGGTCTGGGAGGGCTGCGCCCTCCCAGAAACAATTATTTAATTATCCCCGCTTCCACCTCCAGGCTACAGCGCCGTACGCCCGGCGTGCTACAATCGTGGCGGAGAAAATCCGGGGTAGCGCCAGGAACCCTGGCGTCCCGCCACCCAATCAAAGAGGCTCTATGACAGACAAGCACCGGGATATGACGCGAGCGGTGCGGGGCCACGCAAACCCGCTGGATGTGGTAGAGCGCCGCTTGCGCGACCAGATCTTTGGTCAGGAACGAGCGATTGAGAGCGTGATCCGCGTCCTGAACCGGGCGCGTTTTGGCTTTTCAGCGGGGAACACCCGTCGCCCGCGCGCCACGCTCCTGTTCCTCGGTCCCACCGGTGTGGGCAAGACGGCTACGGCGCGTGCCCTGGCGCAACTGCTGCGCCCCGACGGCGAGGCGTTCTTGAAGATTGACTGTTCGCTCTTCAGCCAGGGCCACGAGGTGAGCGCCCTCGTCGGCGCCCCGCCCAGCTACGTCGGGCGTGACCAGAAGCCGTTGCTCAACCCGGAGATCATCGAACAGGAAAACAGTGTGGTCCTTTTCGACGAAATCGAGAAGGGGCAGCCAGAGTTGTGGAACTTGCTGCTCCAGGTGATGGAGGACGGCGAGATTCTCCTGCTCAACGGCGGCCGCCGCGTGAGCTTTCATAACAGCATCGTCGTTTTTACCACCAACGTTGGCGCCAAGGAGATGGTGGATTATCTCGATCGTCGCACGATTGGCTTTCGCACGCCCCACGGCGATGTCGAGGCCACGGGCCAGCAGATCTATCAGATTGGCTTCGAGGCACTGCAAAAGGTCTTTCAGCCGGAGTGGATCAACCGCCTTGATGAGATTATCGCCTTCCGGCCGCTTTCAAGTGATGTGCTGCGCCAGGTGCTCGACCGGATGCTGCGCGAGTGCAATGAGCAGTACCTGCGCCAGGGCGTCCAGGTGAGCGTTACCACCGAGGCGCGCGAGTATTTGTTGAACAAGGGCTTTGACTCGCGCTTCGGCGCCCGCCCGTTGCGCCAGCAACTGCTCAAATTGATTGACGCTCCTCTGGCCGATTTGATTGCCTCTGGCGGCATCCCCGGCGGCAGCCACGTTGTAGTTGACTATACGGGTGTAGACCGGCACGGCGAGGCGCTGGAGTTTTTCTATGAGTCGGCGCCGGATCTGCTGCGACAGGCCGAAGAACTGCGTATGCAGGAGGTTGGCCGACTCCAGATCGGCCCGAGTGATGGCCCGCAACCACCCAGTATCAGCCTGACCAGCGAAAAGGCGAATACCGCCGAGGGCGGCGTCGGTCCGCTCGGCGTTCGTGGACCTCGTGTTCATCCCCGGCGTAACGAGGGCCGCTCGTAGGAGCGGCTGAGCCTGGGAGGGCCTCGCCCTCCCAGGCGCTCTCCTCCCGGGCTACAGTGTTACAACCTGTGGCCCGCTCCCCGCTTCGGGTGGCTGCAACGGCTGCGTCGGCTGGCCTGCCGACTGCGCTGCCTGCTCGTGCCGGACGACCGAGAGGTCCGGTTCAGCGCTCCCCTCCAGGGGCCGCTTGAAGATCAGGTAGACCCGCCCCGGCATCGTGTGCTGTACGCCGCTCAGTTCCCACCCGTCGGCGCCAAGAGTGTTCAGAAAGCGCCGCCCGAATGCGCTCCGACGCTCGCCCTTCTCCGGGCGCGTCTCATGCCCCTCCACCGACACCCGCTCCCACTGCTCGACAAATGCGACTTTGTATTCCCATTTGGTCCTCACTGGACACCTCCTCAAGCTACGTGTAAGTTTACCTCAGCCATCCACGCGGCTGCGCCGCACAACGACACGATGAACATGGGTTGTTCTTGGGAGGGCGTAGCGGCGCAGCGCCGCCGCGCCGTCACACCCAAACCCTCCCACCAGGGAGGGGGTTGGGGAAACCGGGTTTCCCTAGTTTCACCTCAGCCGTCCATGCGGCTGCGCCGCACAACACCGGAATGAAAAGAGATTCTCCTGGGAGGGCGTAGCCCTCCCAGACCCTCCCTGTGCCTGGCGGCAGGGCCGCGGCAACCGGCCCTGCCGCCGTAGCGTCACTGTGGGCGTCACGGGGTGAGTGTAGCACGGAGCGTCGGGTGGATTCACGGGCCATTTGACCGGGTTGGGCGGCACAGAGTACCTGCCTGTTCTTCCGGGTTGTACCACGCCTCTCCCTGTGGGGAGGGTTTGGAGCGTTTCGCCCCCTCCCAGGAAAAAAGCTATCTGCGTCCTGTCAGTGTGCGGCGCAGCCCCCGGGGAATAAACCAAGTATTTTCCTTTTTTATTGACAAAACCCGCAAACGCTGGTAGACTACACCCTAGTAGTTCGGAGGATTGCGACTATGCTTGTGATCGGCTACTCCGCCAGCAGCGCAGCAGGGCAGATACTGCAACATCTCCAGCGAGTCGGTGAAGCCACGGTTAAGGATCTGGCAACCCTCCTCGGCGTCAGCACAACTGCCGCGCGCGATCACCTGATCCATCTCCAGGCGGAGGGTCTGGTGTCGGTGCGTGCCGAGCGTCACGGCCCGGGCCGCCCGCGCCTGGTCTACACGCTCAGCGACGAGGCGCGCAGCCGCTTCCCCAAGCAGTACGATCGCTTGATCACCGGTCTGCTCCGCGAGCTGATCGCCCTGGAGGGGGCTGATAAGGTCGAGCTGCTGCTCGAACGGGTCAGCCGGCGCCTCGCCGATGAATATGCCGATCGCATGGCCGGCACCGACGTGAGCGAGCGCCTCAATGAGCTGCGGCGTCTGCTCGAACAGCGCGGCGTGCCTGCCGAAGTGGCTGAAGGTGGCGATGGCATCCGCCTCTTTGCCTGCCCGTTCTACGATGTGGCCCAGGATCACCCGCAAGTCTGCTCGATGGAGCGGCAGATGATCGAGTATGCGCTGGGCGAAAAGCTGGCCCTGGAGAGCACCATTCGCGAGGGCGCCCATACCTGCCGCTTCGTGCTGAAGAACGGAGACATTGCCCTCACCCCCGCGCGTCCCTCCGAGCCTGTCGGCACAGGGGCGCGCGAGGAGCGGTGACCCCTGAGAGCCTCTGCAGGTAACTCTTTCGGGAGGATCTGGGAGGGCGAAGCCCTCCCGGAACGTAATCACATAATCTGGTTACCCGGACAGGCTTTCAGTTCTCTCGGAAATCCTCTTTTCTGACCTATGCGTGTAACGGAATCTGTCGGATAGATCGCTAAGCATTACCAGCAATAACAGAGGAGCACATGAGCAACGACCTGGTCATCAAGGATTTGCGCGCGCAGATCGGCGACAAGGAGATCCTTAAAGGTGTCAATCTGACCGTTCAGGGCGGCACCATCCATGCGATCATGGGGCCTAATGGCAGTGGCAAGAGCACCCTGGCCAGCGTGATCGCCGGCCACCCGGGCTACGAGGTCACCGGCGGCGAGATCTGGTACAAGGGTCAGAACATTCTTGAATTGGAGCCTGACGAGCGCAGCAAGCTCGGGCTGTTCCTGGCCTTCCAGTATCCGGTGTCGGTGCCGGGGGTGACAGTCGCTAACTTTCTGCGTGCCGCGATCAATGCCCATCGCGCTGAGGAAGGTAAGGACCCGAAAGAGACTGCCATTCCCGTGGCCGAGTTCCGCAAGCAACTGCGCGAAGGCATGAAGCTCCTTGAAATGGACGAGAGCTTTGCCCGGCGCTACCTGAACGAGGGCTTCAGCGGCGGTGAGAAGAAGCGCCTGGAAATCCTCCAGATGACCATGCTCAAGCCGAGTATGGCGGTGATGGATGAAACCGACTCGGGCCTCGATATTGATGCACTGCGCATTGTCGCCGAGGGCGTCAACCGCCTCGCCGGTCCGAACATGGGCGTCCTGGTCATTACCCATTACCAGCGGCTGCTCAACTATATCAAGCCCCAGTTCGTCTCGGTGATGATGGATGGGCGGATCGTGCGCGAAGGCGGCCCCGAACTGGCTCTGGAACTGGAAGAGAAGGGTTACGACTGGCTGCGCGAGGAACTGGCGGGAACGGCGTGATAGATTGAAGGATCAGAGCTTGCATATGACAGCACTTACTCTGAAAGAACTGAGCGCCGAGTCGATTGCCGCCACCTCGCGGCAGCTTGGCGAGCCGGGCTGGCTCACCGAGCGCCGCCGTGAGGCCTGGAACTTCTTTGCCCAGGCCGGTCCGCCCGAGTGGCGCCGCACTGACCTGAGCGGCCTGCGGCCGGAGGAGCTGGCGCCCACGACCCGGGCTGCGGTGACCCTGGAGTGGGACGAGGGTCTCGCCGGCCAGGGTGTGGTGCTCAAGCCGCTGGGCGCGGCCCTTGCCAGCCACGAGGAGTTGATCAAGGCGCGCATGGATACGGCAGTGGCTCCGCTGGAGCATAAGTTCAGCGCCCTGCGTGCTGCCCTGTGGCAGGATGGCGTGTTTCTCTACGTGCCGAAGAACGTGGCCGCCGAGACGCCCATCCGGGTGCGCTACAGCCTGCCCGACGGCAGCCGCGCCACCTTCCCCCGCACGCTGGTGGTTGTCGAAGACAATGCCCAGGTGACGCTGATCGAGGAGTTTATCTCGGAGGATCAGCCTGCGACCGCTCTGGCCGCGCCGGTCACCGAGATCTTCGCCGGCCCCGGTAGCCGGGTGCGCTTCGTGAGCATCCAGCGTTGGGGCAACGGGGTGTACCACATCGGCGGGCAGAAGGTCCTCCTCGATCGCGACGCCGCTCTGGAGTGGACCAGCGTGGCCATTGGCGCGAAGGTTCAGCACATTGAGGCCGAGACGACACTGAAGGGCGATGGCTCACAGGTGAACTGGCTCGGGGCTACCTTTGCCGGTGATGCGCAAAAGTTGCTCACCGCGCCCTGGCTCCGGCACGTTGGCCACCACGCCGAGAGCTACATGGAGTTCCGCACGGTGGTCAATGATACTGGCTATTCGGTCTTCGATGGTATGATCAAGATCGAGCGCGAGTCGACTGCTACCAGCACGCGGCTGGAGGAGCACGCCCTCCACCTCAACCCCGGCGCCCGCAACGACTCGATCCCCGGCCTCAAGATCGACACCAACAGTGTGCTCAAAGGCGGCCACGCCTCGACCAGCGGTGATGTGGACGAGGAGCAGCTCTTCTACATGCAGTCCCGCGGTATCAGCAAGACCGAGGCCAAGCGCATGATCGTTATGGGCTTCTTCGGTCCGGCCCTCGATACCATCCCGGTCGAGGCGCTGCGCGCGGAGCTGGAGGCGGCGATTGAGGCGAAAATCTGAGATGAACGCGGGAGGGCTCGGGGAGGGTAAACCCCTTCCGCGAACCTCCCTCTGACCCGCGGCCCCTGCGCCGACCGGGGATGCCCTCGGCGCAAGATCCGGCCCGTACCGGCTAGCAGGTTGGCTATGTCTACACTCTCCCAGTTTGATGTGCTCGCCCTCCGGCGCGAGTTTCCCATCCTCCAGCAGGAGGTCAACGGCAAGTTCGTGGCCTTCCTCGACAGCGCGGCTTCGTCGCAAAAGCCCCGCCAGGTGCTTGACTGCCTCGAAGATTACTACCGGCGCTACAACGCCAACGTGCACCGGGGCGTCTACAAGTTCAGCGAAGAGGCCACCTTTGCCTACGAGCGCGCCCGTGGCAAAGTGGCGCGCTTCATCGGCGCCGCCTCGCCGCGCGAACTGGTCTTTACCCGCAACGCGACCGAGGCGGTGAACCTGGTGGCCCGCGCCTGGGGCGATGCCAACCTACGCCCCGGTGACCGCATTCTGCTCACGCTTATGGAGCACCACTCCAATATTGTTCCCTGGCAGATGCTCGCTGCGCGGGTGGGCGCGGGCCTTGATTACCTGAGTCTCGATGACGAGGGCCGGCTGGTGCTGGAGGAACTGGATACGAAGCTCACCGAGCGCACTCGCCTGCTGGCAGTGACACACCAGTCAAACGTGCTGGGCACGATCAACCCGGTGTCCTACCTGGCTGAACGGGCCCACGCTGTCGGCGCGAAGGTGCTGGTTGATGGGGCGCAAAGCGTGCCCCACATGCCGGTGAATGTGCAGGAACTGGGGTGTGACTTCCTGGTCTTCAGCGGCCATAAGATGTGCGGGCCAACCGGGATCGGCGGGCTGTGGGCGCGGCGCGAGATCCTCGAAGCTATGCCGCCCTTCCTCGGCGGCGGCTCGATGATCAAGGTCGTTGAACTCGACCACAGCACCTACGCCGATGTGCCGGCGCGCTTCGAGGCCGGAACGCCGGCAATTGCCGAGGCGATCGCCCTGGGTGAAGCGGTGGATTTCCTCAACCGCGTGGGGATGAGCGCCATCCGCTGGCACGAGTTTGAGTTGCTGAGCTACGCCCTGGAGCGCCTGGCCGAGGTCACGGGGTTGACGATCCACGGGCCGCACGGCACCGAGCAGCGCGGCGGGGTGATCAGCTTTACCCTGGCCGGCGTCCATCCCCACGATGTGGCGGCGGTGCTCGATAGTGAGGGCGTGGCGGTGCGCGCAGGCCATCACTGCACCCAGCCGCTCCATCGGCGCCTCGATGTGCCCGCCACCACCAGGGCCAGTTTCTACATCTATAACACAGCGGAAGAGATCGACCGGCTGGTTGCGGGTCTGGAGAAGGCAAAGCGCCTGTTCGCCTGAGGGGTGGGTATGGATGATATCTATCGCGAACAGATCCTGGAGCATGCCCGCTACCCGCATAATTACGGCACGCTCGAACACGCGACGATCAGCCACGAGGAGTACAACCCGCTTTGCGGCGACCGTGTGCGTATCGATCTGCTGATCGAGAACGGCGTCATCGCCGATGTGCGCTTCAGTGGCAGGGGTTGCGCCATCAGTCAGGCGTCGGCCTCGATGCTCACCGATGAGATCAAGGGCATGGCCGTTGAAACGGCAAAAACCTTCAGCAAAGACGATTTGCTCGCGCTGATCGGCATCCCGCTCAGCAAGAACCCCACTCGCCTGAAGTGCGCCCTGCTCTCGCTCAAGGCGCTCAAGGCAGGGCTGTACGGAGTTGGATCGGTTGATGTTGACGATGAACTCTAGGAGCGCTGGCTCCTCCGGTTGGATGGATTTTTCCTGGGAGGGCGCAGCCCTCCCAAACCCTCCCGCCAGGCAGGGGAGTGGGGAAACCAGGTTTCTCCGTATTTTCACATCAGAAAACACCTACGAGGAGGACGTGCATGGTCGCTGAGGCAGTCAATCTCCAGTTTGACTATAGCAAGTATGGGTTCCGCAACGAAGAGAACTACCTCTACAAGGCCCCGAAGGGTCTGAACGAGAAGATTGTGCGTGAGCTTTCGGGTATGAAGGGCGAGCCGGAGTGGATGCTCAAGCGCCGGCTGAAGGCGCTCGAGATCTTTAACCAGAAGCCGACCCCGCTCAGTGGCATGTGGGCCAACCCGGAGCTGGCGGAATTGAACTACGACGAGATCCACTACTACGTGCGCGCCGGCGAGCGCCCGCAGACCGACTGGGACGCTGTGCCCCAGGAGATCAAGAATACCTTCGAGCGCCTGGGCATTCCCGAGGCTGAGCGCAAGTTCCTCGCCGGCGTGGGGGCGCAGTATGAGTCGGAGGTGGTCTACCACTCGTTGCGCGAGGAGTGGTCGAAACTGGGGGTAGTCTTCCTCGATACCGATACGGCCCTCAAGGAGTATCCGGAACTGTTCAAGCAGTACTTCGGCACGATTGTGCCGGCTGCCGATAACAAGTACGCCGCGCTCAACACCGCGGTCTGGTCGGGCGGCTCGTTTGTCTATGTGCCCGCCGGCGTCAAAGTGGATATTCCCCTCCAGGCCTACTTCCGTATCAATGCGGAAAACATGGGCCAGTTCGAGCGCACGCTGATCATCATCGAAGAGGGCGCCGAGGCTCACTACATCGAGGGTTGCACCGCGCCGATCTACTCCACCAACTCGCTGCACTCGGCGGTGGTGGAGGTGATCGTGAAGAAGGGCGGTAAGTTCCGCTACACGACCATCCAGAACTGGGCCAACAACATCTTCAACCTGGTGACCAAGCGCGCCGTGGCTTATGAAGAGGCCAGTATGGAGTGGGTGGACGGTAACATCGGCTCGAAGCTGACGATGAAGTACCCCTCGGTCTACCTGATGGGGCGCAAGGCTCGCGGCGAAGTGCTGAGCGTGGCCTACGCCGGCAAGGGCCAGCACCAGGACGCCGGGGCGAAGATGGTCCACGTCGCCCCCGAAACCACCAGCCGTATCACCAATAAGTCGGTGAGCAAAGATGGCGGGAAGACTACCTACCGTGGCCTGGCCAAGGTGGCGCCCGGCGCCTACGGTGCGAAGATCAATGTGAACTGCGACGCGCTGATCCTCGATGAGCGTTCGGCCTCCGATACCATCCCCTTCATCGAGATCGAGGAGGACCGCTGCACCCTGGCCCACGAGGCCACAGTGGGCCGCATCGGCGAGGAGCAGCTCTTCTATCTGATGAGCCGTGGTCTGCCCGAGGCCGATGCGCTCTCGATGATCGTGCTTGGCTTTATGGAGCCGTTTACCCGCGAATTGCCCATGGAGTACGCGGTCGAACTCAACCGGCTCATCCAGATGGAGATGGAGGGATCGGTCGGGTGAGTTGCGGGGGTGAATACTGATCAGGTGGCGATGGCGGGGAGGGCTTGCCCTCCCCGATGTTCGTCGCAGGGAAACATACTCCCCCGGTGTTCACATCAGGCCCCATGTCCGGGACGCCCAACGCCGCGATGACCATGGGGTATCTCTGGGAGGGTTGCCCCCTCCCTGCCCCTCCCCCGCTGGGGGAGGGAACCGGGCTTCTCCCACCAGGGAGGGGGTTGGGGAAACCCGGTTTCCCCATTCCCCAACCGCGGTTTGGACCGGCTGGCGCCCCCACAGGCAGGGGCCTGGGGAAACCCGGTTTCCCTCCCCCGCTGGGGGAGGGAACCTGGCTCCTCCCCTCGGGGAGGGTTGGGGAAACCCGGTTTCCCCATATGTTTATATCAGACGCGCCATCAGCAGACACCTATGCCAACCATCAACATCGGAACCCTGGCCGACCTTCCTGATGGAACGGGACGGGCCTTTGAGATCAACGGGCGGCGGATCGCCGTGTTTCGTGTCGCCGATGAGGTGTACGCCATCGATGACACCTGCTCCCACGCCGAGGCCTCCCTCAGCGCCGGCGAGTTCGATCCCGACGAGTTGTGCGTCGAGTGTCCGCTGCACGGCTCACTGTTCGATGTGCGCACCGGTGTGCCCCGCACCTTCCCCGCTTTTGAACCCGTCGCTTCCTACCGCGCCTTCATCGAGGGTGACAGGGTTTTTGTTGAGTATCCAGCGTAACAACTTGACTAAACCGGGCGCCAGGACTACAATGGGAACGTGCCGATAACAGCTTCGAGTGCAAAGGAGCGTGTGATGAGCGGCTACGCCCATTCCGAGGTGCTGGTTGATACGGCCTGGGTCGCCGACCATCTGAATGACCCGAACGTGCGGATCGTCGAGAGCGACGAGGATGTGCTGCTCTACGAGACTGGCCATATTCCCGGTGCAGTCAAGATCGACTGGGTGACCGATCTGAACGACCCGGTGGTGCGCGATTATCTTGACTCGGAGCGCTTTGCCGAGCTTCTGGCCAGCAAGGGTATCTCCAATGATACGACGGTGGTGTTCTACGGCGATAAGCACAACTGGTGGGCGACATACGCCTTCTGGGTGTTCAAGCTCTTTGGCCACAAGGACGCGCGTATCCTTAACGGCGGACGGGCAAAGTGGATCGCCGAGGGTCGCGAATTGACGCGGGAGGTCCCTACCTACCCCCGCGGCGTCTACGTCGCCCCGCCGCGCGATGACGCCACCATTCGCGCCTTCCGCGACCAGGTGCTCGCGCACATCAAGCAATCCGCCGGCGCCGCGCTGGTGGACGTGCGCAGCCCCCAGGAGTTCAGTGGCGAGCGCACCCACATGCCGGAGTACCCCCAGGAAGGCGCCCTGCGCGGTGGACACATCCCCACCGCCGTCAATATCCCCTGGGCCCAGGCCGTGCGTGACGATAGCACCTTCAAGAGCGCCGAGGAGTTGCGCGCGCTGTATGAGAGTAAGGGTATTACGCCCGATAAGGACGTGATTGCCTATTGCCGTATTGGTGAGCGGTCCAGCCATACCTGGTTCGTGCTCACCTACCTGCTCGGCTATCCCAGGGTGCGTAACTACGATGGGAGTTGGACCGAGTGGGGCAACAGTGTCGGGTTGCCGATTGAGAAAGGGTAGCGCTACGGGCTGCCGCAGGCCCGGCCCGAACCGGGTTGCGCCAGGCCCCGCCCGCGCATCGCAGCTATGGACCGCCAGGCGATCATCGAGCGATTGCTCGACCACTACGAACATCCTCGCTACCACGGCCCTCTGGCCGACGCCGACGTGGTCGTGCCTGGCGGTATTCCTGATTGTGGCGACCAGGTGACGATCTATCTCAAGGTTGATCCCGAGCATGAGCAGGTGGCGGCACTGCGCTTCGAGGGCCAGGGTTGCAGCGTGAGCCAGGCCGCCGCCTCCATCCTGGCCGAGGCCCTGCAAGGCGCCCCACTGGCGGCCATCGAGACACTTGACGACGCCGCGGCGCTGGATCTGGTCGGCTACGAAGTCGTCCGCGCCCGGCCGCGCTGCGCCACTCTGGCCCTGCACACCCTCCAGGCCGCCGTGCAGGCCTACCGGCGCCGGCAGCGCCAGGCGCCTTACCAGGAGACGCGATGACCACGGCCCTCGATCTGATCGGCGAGACCCCGCTCGTCCGGCTCACCCGTCTGGGTGCGGACCTGGCGCCCGGCGTGGAACTCTACGCCAAGGCGGAGTGGTGCAACCTCGGCGGCTCGGTGAAGGATCGCCCGGCGCTGTGGATGATCCGCGATGGCGAGCGCAGGGGCTTGTTGCGCCCCGGGATGCGCATCGCCGACGCCACCAGCGGCAATACCGGCATCGCCTACGCCACAATCGGCGCGGCCCTGGGCTACGGCGTGACTCTGGCCCTCCCCGCCAATGCCAGCCCCGAGCGCCGGCGCACCCTGCGCGCCCTTGGCGCCAGCCTGATCCTCACCGACCCCGCCGAGGGGATGGACCTGGCGATTGCCACCATTCGTCAGCTTGTCGCCCGCGAGCCTGAACGGTACTTCTACCCCGACCAGTACAGCAACCCCGCCAATCCCCAGGCTCACTATGAGACCACCGGGCCGGAGATCTGGCGTCAGACGGGGGGCCGGGTGACGCACTTCGTCGCTGCCCTGGGCACCAGCGGCACCTTCATGGGGGTGACGCGGCGCCTGCGGGAACTGAACCCCGCCGTGCGGGCTATTGCCGTGCAACCCGATAGCCCTTACCATGCCCTGGAAGGCGTCAAGCACATGGCCTCGACCCGTCTCGTTCCGCCGATCTATGACCCGGCGGCGCCTGACGCCATCCTGGAGGTAAGCAGCGAGGCTGCCTTTGCCACAGCCCGGCGCCTGGCCCGCGAAGAGGGGTTGCTGGTCGGCATCTCGGCGGCTGCCAATGTCACCGCCGCGCTTCAGGTGGCGCGCGATCTGCACGCCGGCGTGGTGGTGACCATCCTCTGCGATAGTGCCAATCGCTACCTCAGCGAACGCTTCTGGGAGGAGCCGGGCTTCGAGCAGGGCAGCGGGATTTGATGGCGCAAATGCCGCTCAAGCGCCCCGACGGTCAGGGGCGTGAGGAAACTCGGTTTCCCGATACTCTCACCGGCAGGGGCGCGGGGAAACCCGGTTTCCCGATACCCCACCGGCAGGGGCGCGGGGAAACCCGGTTTCCCGATACCCCACCGGCAGGGGCGGGGAGAAAGCCACTTTCCCCATCCTCCCACCGGCAGGGGCGGGGGGAAACCCGGTTTCCCCATATGTTCACATCAGGAAATGAGAATGAAGCGCGCTTCCCTTACGCTTGTGCCCTCTGCGGCGGCGGCGATCGCGGCTCACGCTGAGGCCACCTACCCCGACGAGTGCGTCGGTCTGCTCCTGGGGCGGTTGGAGGGCACCCGGAAACTGGTTGTGGAGGCGTTTCCAGTGGAGAACCGCTGGAACGGTCAGGTCCAGCTCAGCCCGAATGATGATCCAACCTCGCGGCGCGATCGCTTCTACCTCGACCCGCGCGACTATCTGCGCGCCGACCGCGCGGCGATGGCGCGGGGCCTGGAGATCGTCGGCTGCTATCACTCGCATCCCGATGCGCCCGCCACGCCCTCCGAGCGCGATCGGGTCGGCGCCCAGGCTATCGGCGGGTCGGCTTTCGCCTTTGTCATTCAGGCTGTGCGTCAGGGCCATGCCGCCGAAGTGACGAGCTGGCTGCTGGTCGACTCCGGTGCGCGCTTTGAGGCAGAGGTCGTTGCCATTGCCGATGACCTGAACGAATCCGAGCCGGGCTGATCTGCTGTCCAGACCTTGCTGTCGCTGGGATTGGCTTCACGGTATGCTAACTGAAAATAGGCGGCCCGCGGAGAGGGTTTGGGAGGGCTACGCCCTCCCAGGAAACAACCCGCCCGCGGGGAGGGTTTGGGAGGGCTACGCCCTCCCAGGAAACAACCCGCCCGCGGGGAGGGTTTGGGAGGGCTACGCCCTCCCAGGAAACAACCCGCCCGCGGGGAGGGTTTGGGAGGGCTACGCCCTCCCAGGAAACAACCCGCCCGCGGGGAGGGTTTGGGAGGGCTACGCCCTCCCAGGAAACAACCCGCCCGCGGGGAGGGTTTGGGAGGGCTACGCCCTCCCAAGAATAATTATTTTCATTCCGGCGTTGTGCGGCGCAGCCGCATGGACGACTGGTATGGTAATGAGAAGGAGCAATCCTATGGCCGTAACTATAACCATCCCCACCGCGCTGCGCGAGTACGCTGGCGGCAACGCCCAGGTGCACCTGGAAGCCGACACGGTCGGCGCGCTGCTGCGCGGTCTGGTCGAACTCTACCCCGCCCTTGGCCGGCACCTCTTTGCCGAGGATGGCCGGTTGCGCAGCTTCGTGAATCTCTATGTCGGCGATGAGGACATTCGCTTCTTGCAGGGTGAAGACACCCCCCTCAGCGCCGGTGATACCGTGTCGATTATTCCTGCCATCGCCGGAGGGCGCCGATGAGCAAAGTGTCACTTTCAAATGAAGAGATCGCCCGTTACAGCCGTCACCTGATTATGCCCGAGGTGGGTATGGAAGGCCAGCGGCGCCTGAAGCAGGGCAGTGTGCTGCTGATCGGCAGCGGTGGTCTGGGTTCGCCGCTGGCCCTCTACCTCGCCGCCGCGGGTGTGGGCCACATTGGCCTGGTTGACTTCGACGTGGTCGATGCCAGCAACCTGCAGCGGCAGATTGTCCACGGCACCAGCACGGTGGGCATGCCCAAGACCGAGTCGGCCCGCCGACGCCTGCGCGATCTCAATCCCCATATCGAGATTACCGTCTATGAGACGCAGATCACCTCGGCGAACGCCTTTGAGTTGATGCGTGGCTACGATGTGATCGTGGATGGCACCGATAACTTCCCCACCCGCTACCTGACCAACGATGCCTCGGTGCTGCTGGGGAAGCCCAACGTCTACGGCAGCATTTTCCGCTTCGAGGGCCAGGCGACGGTGTTCGCGCCGCAACAGGGTGGGCCGTGCTATCGCTGCCTCTATCCCGAGCCGCCGCCTCCAGGCCTGGTGCCCTCGTGCGCCGAGGGTGGCGTGCTGGGGGTGTTACCGGGAGTGATCGGCACTATTCAGGCCACCGAAACGATCAAGTTGCTCACCGGCATCGGCGAGCCGCTGATTGGCCGGCTGATGCTCTACGATGCTCTGGGCATGCGCTTCCGCGAGCTGAAGCTGCGTCGCAACCCCAACTGCCCGGTCTGTGGCGAGAATCCGTCGGTCACCACCCTGATTGACTATGAGCAGTTCTGCGGCATCGCTCCCGAAGCCCCTGCCATAGGCGGCCAGTATGTGATTACGCCGCTTGAGCTGGCCGACTGGCTCCAGCGCGACGATCGGCCCTTCCTCCTCGATGTGCGCAATCCCTACGAGGTGGCCATCGCCAGCATCCCCGGCACCGACAAGCTCATTCCTATTGACCAGTTGCCCGAGCGCATCCACGAACTCGACAGCGCCCGCGAGATGGTGGTCTACTGCCGGAGTGGCGTGCGGAGCGGGCGGGCCGTCGAATTGCTCAAGCAGGCCGGATTCCGCAAGGTCAAGAATCTGGAGGGCGGCGTGCTCCGCTGGAGCGATGATGTTGATCCCACGGTAGCGAAGTATTAGGCGCGCAGCTTCGCCGCACACTGCCGGGATAAACAAGGGGTTCGTTGGGGGGGCCTCCTCCCTGGCCTTCTCCTGGTGGGGTTTAAGGGCGGGGGAGATGGGGCGGTGGCGAGGGCCTCCGGGGCGTCCCTACGCCCTGGAGGCCCTCATCCCCGACCTCTGGTTATCAACGCAGCCAGATCACCAGCGCCTGGGCCAGAATGATCTTGGCGATGGTCGCCAGCGGATAGACAGTCGCGTAGCCGATATTGGGCATATCGTTGCGGGTCTGTTCGGCGGCAAAGGCCAGCACCGCCGGTTGGGTCTGCATCCCGGCCAGCAAACCAATGCACAGACCCATCGGAATCTTCAGCAGCCGGTGGCCCACAACGAGCAGTGCCAGGGCGGCTGCGGCGGTGACGAGGGCGCCGGCAACGAAGATGGCCAGCCCTCCGCCTTCGACCAGGGTGCGCACGAAGCTGTAGCCCGAGCGTAGCCCCACCCCCGCCAGGAAGAGTGTCAACCCGACCTGCCGCAGGGTCAGGTTGGCGCTGTAGGGCAGGCTCCAGACGATCGACCCGCTGCGCTCCAGCCAGCCGAGGATCAACGCGACGATCAGCGGCCCGCCGGCAAAGCCCAGGGTGAACGTGCCGCCGCCGGGCAGCGGAAAGGGGATCATCCCCACCAGCAGGCCCATCGTCATCCCCAGACCCAGCGAGACCACGTCGATCTCGGAAAGGCGGCGGTATGAGTCGCCGAAGTACTTGCTTATATTGTCCAGGTTTTCGCGTCGCGTTACCACGCGCACCCGGTCGCCGAGTTCGAGCATCGTGTCGCCGTGGGGCAAAATATCCACATCACCCCGTCGCACCCGGGTGATAATTGCCCCCTGCGTATGTGGCAGGTCGAGATCGCGCAACCGCTTCCCGACCACCTCGGGGTTTGATACGAAGACGCGCCGAAAGTCGAGCGTATGGCGGTCCAGTTCCAGCGGCTCGGGGGCCGGTTCGCCCAGGCTCGCCACCACCCGCTCGACCTCCTCGGGCGCGCCAATAACGTTCACCAGATCGTTGAGCCGGAGATAGGCGTCGCTGATCGCGATAGTGACATGCCCCTCGTGCTGCAAACGGCTGAAGACCACATCCCAGCGATTGGTCCGCATCAGCTCACCCAGGTTGCGTCCATCCATTTCTGGCCGGGTGACACGCACCGTGCGACTGACCAGGTTCTCAACCCCCAGGCTCAGCTCGGGCGAGGAGCGCGCCTCGGCGGCGTAATCAACCCGCCAGAGACGCTGGAGCAGATAGATCGCCAGGATCATACCCAGCACGCCCATAGGGTAAGTGACCGAGTACCCGACTACCGGCTCGGCGAGGAGCGCGTCGCTCGGCCCATCGCCGGCGCTGCGCTTGAGTTGCTCGATAATGCTCGCCAGGGCCGGCGTGTTGGTCAGACTGCCGGCAAACATCCCGGCGGTGATCGGCGCGCTCGTGCCGATCACCGCATGCGCCGCGACGGTTAGCGCCGTGGCGAAGAGCAATACTCCCAGCACGAGCAGGTTGTCGCGCAGCCCCTTGCGCTGCAGCGAGGCAAAAAAGCCCGGACCACTGCTCAGCCCGATGGTGTAGACAAACAGCACCAGGCCGAGCAGGTAAACAATGTCGGGGAGCTTCAGGTTCGGGTCGAGGGCGCCGAAGGCCAGGCCCACAAAGAGTACCGCGGCAACGCCGAGGCTTACGCCCCCGATCTGCACACGCCCCAGCAGATAGCCGATGGCTGCTACCAGGAAGAGCAGCAGGAACGGATTGTTGATCAGCAAACTTATCATGGTTCAATTCGAGGAATGAAAATACGTGTTCTTGGGAGGGCGTAGCCCTCCCAAACCCTCCCCTCAGAGAGGGGGTTGGGAGCGGCTGGCACCCCCACAGGCAGGGGTGCGGTTCGACAGGCTCACCGCAGGTGGGGGAACCCGGTTTCCCCGTATTTTCACCTCAGCTATGGTATCATACTAATGTGTGCTGATTGCGCGATGCGATACTCTGTAACCCGACTGCGCGGAACCAGTCAGATCCTCCATGCAGCAACGCCGCACAATGCCGGGATAAACATAGGTTTTTCCTGGGAGGGCGTAACCCTCCCCTATCCTCCCGTCAGGGAGGGGCGTGGGGAAACGGAGTTTTCCCACACCTCAACCGCTGGTGGGTCGCCTGACACGCCGATGGACAGGGGCGCGGAGAAACCCGGTTTCCCCATATCCTGACCGGCGTCGGGTCGCCTGGCGCCCCGATGGGCAGGGGCGCGGGGAAACCTGGCTTCCTCGTGTGGACATCAGGACTGACGGAAATCGAGGAACACGATGGTCACTGAAGAGATGGTGCGAGCCGCGCTTAAAAACGTCGTCGATCCCGAGATCGGGCTGGATATCGTCAACCTGGGGCTGGTGTACCGTATTGACGTGCTGGAAGAGGGGCGCGTGGTTGATATTGACATGACCCTGACCACACCGGCCTGTCCGGCCGGGCCGCAGATCCTCGACCAGGCCCGGCGCGAGGTTCTGGCGCTCCAGGAGGTTTTCAAGAATCTCGAGGACGTGCGGATCAACCTGGTGTGGACGCCCTTCTGGAACCCCAGCCTGATGAGCGAGGAGGCTCGCGAGGAGTTGGGCTTTTTCTAGCGCAGTTCCAGGCAGCCTGACGGTGCATGAGCGTGACCTCGATCCGGGTGCGGGCATACCGCGCCCGATCTGCAAAACGAAGGGGCACAGCACTGCTGCGCCCCTTCCTTCTATACCCTCCTTACCGCGATCACATCCTCAGCAACCTCCGCCAGAACGAAGTATCTATTAAGGCTGTTCCTGAGGCGGCGTCGCCTGACCCATCTTCTCCACCTCGCTGCCCTGTGCCCGGCTGAGCGCCGGAACGCGCGCCACCACCAGCGTGCCCGCGTCGGGACAGCTCTGCACGCGCAGGTCGCCCCCGAGCGCCGCCAGGCGCTCCCCCATCACCCGCAGGCCCAGGCGCTCCCCCAGACCCGCTGGCGGGACGTGCCGGGCGGCGTCGAACCCCGGCCCCCAGTCGCGCACCTCCAGCCGCACCGCCTCGCCCTCCCGCCTGAGCGTTACGGCGGCCCGACGCTGACCGGCGTGCTTTGCCGTGTTCGTCAGCGCCTCGTGGGCCACCCGGAAGAGCGCCAGTTCCACCGGCGGCGGCAGCCGCTCGGCGCCGAGCTCCTCCTCCAGCGCGATGGCCCAGCCCTCCTGCTCCAGCGTCTCGGCCAGCAGGCGCAGGGCGCCTGCCAGCCCCAGGCTCTCCAGGGCGGTTGGGCGCAGCCCCTCGATCAACCGGCGCGTCTCGCCCACCGCCCGGCGCGCCATCCCGAGCAGGCGGCGCAGGGTGGCGCGGCGCCGCGGCCCGCCGAAGCGCTGGTCGCGGTCCAGGGCTTGCAGATGGTGGTAGAGGCTGAGCACCACCTGCCCGACCCCGTCGTGGACCTCGGCGGCGAAATGCCGACACAGCTCCTCATTCGCCCAGGGTTGCGCGGCGAGGAACTCGCCGCTTGCGAAGGCGGCCAGGCTTTCGAGCATGGCGTGTTCTCCGGCGCCGAAGTGACGCGGTCGGCGGTCGAGCACACAGAGCGTTCCTGCTGGGCTGGCCGCGCCGTGGCGAAGCGGCCAGAGGACCAGAAAGCCCATACTCAAGGGCGGCTGGGCGAGAGGGCTGGCGCGGAACCGGGGATGGCGGGCAAGGTCGGTGACGACGAGGGGATGGGCGCCGTCGGAGGCGGCGACGCAGGCCGCCAGAGCGCGGTTCGCCGCCGCGGGCGCGAGCGCCAGGGAAGGGCAGCGCCACTGCCCGTAGGTCTCGGGCAGGACCAGGAAGGCCAGCGGGGCGCGCAGGAGGTGCGCGGTGAGTTGAGCGAACCGGTCAGGGCGAGAGGCGGCGACGGGGAGCGGGTTGGTCGGGAGCGTGACGGGAGGGGCCGGTTCGTTAATTGGAAATAAAGGCTGTGCCATTGGCATCGAAAACCTGAACCAGGGCGCTGTCTCCTCTGAGCAGCGTCAGAAAATGCGACAGGACATAGTATACCCGATTCGGCGCATCCGAGTGTAACCAATGCGGTTGCACCGCAAACCACACCCTGCCGACTGGTGGAGGCGCGGCGCCGTGCCTCTACGCCCTCTCAGGAAACAGCCCGCCCACGGGGAGGGTGTGGAAGGGCGCAGCCCTCCCAGGAAGCAACCCGCTGGCGGGGAGGGTTCAGGTGTAGAGGTGCGGCGGTGCCGCGCCTCTACGTGTTTCACCCCGGTATCATACCCCATCCCGATCCAGGGCGATCTTCCAGAGCGCCAACCCGATCAGGGTGGGGTCATGACGAATGGTATCCTGCTTGTTCCAGAGCGTGCGCTTCCCCTCACTGGTCTCGGCCAGATTACGCACCAGCGGGCGCACACCGAGCTTCGCGATCTGTGCCAGCTCGTTCTCGTTGGGTTCGAGCACGTGCAACCCTTCGGCGGCATACTCAGCGATGACACGCGCGTCGATCTGGTCGCTCCGGTTGAGCAAAGCGATATCGAGCACACCCGGTCCGAGAAGGTTGACCAGGTGACGCACGTGGTCAGCTACGGTAAACCCATCGGTCTGGCCGGGTTGAGTAGTCGTATTGCAGATGAAGACCACCGTAGCGCGCGTCTCACGCAGGGCCTCGCTGACGTGATCGAAGAGCAGGGTCGCCAGCACTGAGGTGAAGAAGCTGCCGGGGCCAATCGTCACCACGTCAGCCTGGAGGATAGCCTGGATGACGGCAGGATTGGCAGGGGCACGGGGCGTACTGAGGTAGATCCGGCTGATGGGCGCCTTGTTGAGGGCCCGCACGGCCAGTTCGTTCTCAGCCGTACTGCCATCTTCGAGCTCGGCGCAGAGGTGGGTATTGACGGTGGAGATTGGTAGGATCCGGGCAGTGCAATCCAGCATCAGACTGGCCGCCTCGACCGCCTCGGCGAAGTCTCCGGTCATCTGAGTGAGGGCGGCAATCAGCAGGTTGCCGAAGGCCATCCCATCGAGTACGGGCACCGCGGGTGAGCGCAGGCGGTGTTGCATCAGACGGGCGAGCAGCGAGTCGGGATCGCGCGCAAGGGCAGCGAGGGTGTTACGGACATCACCGGGAGCGGGCATATCGGCAATTGCGCGGGCGGTACCGGTGCTGCGCCCGGTATCGGTCACGGCGATTGCCGCCGTGAGAGCGCCGAAGTAGGGCCGCGCCCCCAGAAGTACCTGGCTGACGCCTCCCCCACCACCAATGGCGACGAGTCTGAGCGTGGAAGCGGGTGAGTCGCTAAGGTTCATAGTCCCCCCATAGGAGCGACATAATCGGAGCAATGCAGGCAAGTTCTCCGGTATGGTAGCGATGGTGCTGCCTGGTGTCAATACGCCCCTGAGGTGAAAATAGCCCGCCCGCGGGAGGGTCTGGACGTAGAGGCGCGGCGCCGCTGCGCCTCTACGCCCTCCCAGGAAACAACCCGCCAGCGGGGAGGGTTTGGGAGGGCGAAGCCCTCCCAAGAACAATACTATATTTCATTCTGGCTTTGTGCGGCGCAGCCGCATAGACGGCTGATGTGAACATACGGGGAAACCGGGTTTCCCCATACCCCCGCCCACGGGGCGGCAAGCCCTCCCCACCGGGAGGGTCTGGGAGGGCGCAGCCCTCCCAAGAAAAAAACCTGCCTTTATCGCGTCAGCGTATGGGGAACCCGGGGTTCCCCATGCCCCTCCCTGCGGGGAGGATTTAGGAGGGCTTAGACTTCTCAAACCTATTTTCATCTTGTTATTGTGCAACACATCCGCATGGGCTTCTGATATAAATCTGGCCCGCGCAGGCGAGTCTGGGCGGAGCGGCGCCGCGCCGCTCCGTGGTTGATCCTGGCGTTGTGCAGCACAGCGGCACGAGTATCCGGTGTTCAATCACCTGGCCCTCAAGGTGCTCCTGGTACGGGTGGCGCGTGCTGCCAGCAGCTCCTGGTACAACGCGAGCGTCTGACGGGCAACCACCGGCCAGGCAAAGGTCGAG
>CAKZKA010000025.1 GCA_937120965.1 uncultured Chloroflexota bacterium | reverse complement strand
CGCAGGCTCTCCAGCGAAGCTGGAGCGGCCCGCCCCTTCGGGCTGAGCCTCAGGGCGAAGCCTGAGCCTGTCGAAGGAGGCCGGGGGTGAGGACCAACCAGCGGCGCATCCCAACGCCATAACGCCCGTCGGCGCCCATAGATTCTGTCCGCCCCTAAAGTCATCACGGCAGGGTGTGGCGCAACCACGCGGAGGCTACGATTTCCAGACGAAATCATGCACCCGAAGCGAGTCTTTTGACCGATGAAGCCAGAGGCGCCGGCAACTACAATAGGGCGATGACTATCAACGCTGCCCTGCTGGCAGGCGCGAGCGGGAAGGCTCGTCACCGCTGGCCTCGCCCAGCGCCAACCATCCTCCTCTCGAAAGTGACCGAGCAGCGCCCGCCACGAAACAAGGTGCCTCTATGTCACAGACTTCTGCAACGAACGCCGCGCGGGTCCCTACGGCGCCGCCAGGGCTGAGCATCCGAGATTTTATCGGCAGCCAGGCAGACTATGCCGCCGCGGTGGACGTGTGTAATGCGGTCTTTCCCGAGTACCCCGAGTCGGTCGAGGAGTGGAAGGAGGAGGACGAGAAGCGGCCGGCGCACCTCCAGCGCCGCCGCTGGCTGGCTGAGATCAATGGCCAGGCGGTGGGCTACGCCAGTTACGGGCAGTCGGAGTGGATGGACCACCCGGGGGTCTTCACGTTCTTCGCCGCGGTGCTCCCGGAACGACAGGGCCAGGGGATCGGCCGCGCGTTGTATGAAACGGTTATGGCGGCCCTGGCGCCCCTCGACCCGCGACGGGTGCGCGCCCGTTGCCGAAGCGACTACGCCCGTTCGATGCGCTTCCTGGCCGGGCGGGGCTTCGTCGAGGACATGCGCGACTGGGAGTCGCGCCTCAATGTGCCGGGGTTCAACCCGACGCCCTTTGCCGGACACATCGAGCGAGTCACTGCCAGCGGTATCACCATCGCCACGCTGCGCGATCTGATTGCGGGCGATCCCGAGCACCGTCGCAAGCTCTACGAACTGGACGTGAGTGTGACAAGGGACGTCCCCTCGCCAGAACCGTTGACGGCGCCCTCGCCGGAGAATTATGAGCGGCGCGTGTTCGAGAGCCGCGATCTGTTGCCGGAGGGTTACTTCGTGGCTCTGGACGGGCAGCGCTACGTGGGATTGAGCGCCCTGTGGAAGAGCGACGAGGAACCTGACACGCTCTACGTCGGTTTGACGGGGGTGCGCCGCGAATACCGGCGGCGCGGGATCGCCCTGGCACTGAAACTACGCACCATCGAGTATGCCCGCAGCCACGGGATCAGGACGCTCAAGACCTGGAACGAGGCGAACAACCGGGCCATGCTCAGCATCAACGAGGCGCTTGGCTTTGTGAAGCAGCCGGCCTGGGTGAGCCTCGTCAAGCGCCTGCGCTCCGAGGGGTAACGGCCCACCCAGGCGCGCAAAGCCCACAGGGAACCGGAGAAGGCCGGGCGCCTCACTTGCAAGGATACCATCGCCATGTCGCTGCCGCTGCTCCACCTGGAAGGCGCGCCCTATCTCCAGGGCCTGGCCCACGGGAGGCTCTTGCGCAGGCAGATCGCGCATAACCTGCGCCTCTACTTCGAGCGTTTCGAGCGCGAGTTGAAGCTCACCCGCGCCGAAACACTGCGCCGCGCCACGCGCTACGCCGCGGCGATTGCCGCGCAAAGCCCCGACTACGATGCCGGCATGCGCGGCATCGCTGACGGCGCAGGCGTGGACCTCGCGGCGATTGCCGCGCTGAATGTGCGCTACGAATTGTTCTACGACGAGTTCGTTGAGCGGCCCCTGGCGGAAGGTTGTACAGCCTTTGCCTTGCTGCCCGGGGCCACGCTGGAGGGCCACCTGCTGCTCGGCGAAAACTGGGACTGGATCGCCGGCGTGCAGGGCGCCCTGATCCACGTGGTTGAGCCTGACGGCACCCAGAGCCTGGCCTTCACCGAGGCGGGCATCTTTGGCGGTAAGATCGGCCTGAACTCGGCGGGGTTGGGGCTGGTGATCAACGGCCTGACCAGCCACGATGATGACTGGACGCGCCTGCACCGGCCCTTTCACGTCCGCTGCTACGAGGTGCTGCGCGCGCAGGACCTGGACGCCGCCGCCCGGGCCGTCGCCAGCGACGAACGCTCCTGTTCGGCCAACTTTCTGCTGGCCCGGGCCCCCGATCAGGTGATCAACCTGGAAACCGGGCCACGGGGCGTTCACGTCAGCGCGTGCGCGAATGGCTGCCTGGTGCACGCCAATCACTTCCTGCACGCCACCGCCATCGGCGTAACCGAGCGCAACGTGGAGAACAACCCCCACTCGTGGCAGCGGCAGGCGCGTCTGGAGCACCTGCTCGCTGTGCGGCCCCTGGCCCTGCACGATGTGCAAACGGCATTGCGCGACCACCAGGGCTACCCCTACTCGGTCTGCTTCCACATTGATCCCCACGAACCTCCCGAAGAGCACTACGAGAGTGTGGTTTCGGTGATCATGGATCTGCACGACTGCGCGCTCTCAATTACCGACGGCCCGCCGTGCGAGGCGGTGTATGTGCGCTATACGCTGCCGTTGAGGTATGATAAGCTGAGGTGAAAATACGGGGAAACCAGGTTTCCCCATCCCCCTGCCTGTGGGTGGTACCAGCCGCTCCCAACAGCGGTTGGGACATGGGGAAAGCGGGTTTCCCCATCCCCCTGCCTGTGGGTGGTACCAGCCACTCCCAACAGCGGTTGGGACATGGGGAAACCGGGTTTCCCCATCCCCCTGCCTGTGGGTGGTACCAGCCACTCCCAACAGCGGTTGGGACATGGGGAAACCGGGTTTCCCCACGCCCCTGCCTGGGGGGCGCCAGACGCCCCCACCACCGCCTTGGGGTATGGAGAACCCTGGGTTCCCCACGCCCCTGCCGGGGGGGCGCCAGACGCCTCCACCACCGCCTTGGGGTATGGGGAAACCCGCTTTCCCCACGCCCCTGCCGGGGGGGCGGCAAGCCCTCCCTGAGGGAAGGGGCATCGGAAAACCCGGCTTCCCCAACCCCTGCCCGAGGGAGGGAGTCGGGCGCCTCCCCCCGGCCGGTTCAGGGGCGAACAGAACGTATGAGCGCTGACGAACGTTATGGCGTTGGGATGCGCTGGTTGGTCCTCACCCCCTCCCCCGCTCCAGCAAAGCTGGAGAGCCTGCGCTGAGCCTGTCGAAACGGGGAGACCAGAGCCGCGCGCGGGGGCGTTCCAATGCGGTACAAGCCGCGCTGGCTCGGATGTTCTGTCCGCCCTTGAAGGAGAGGCCGGAAGAGGGGCGGCACAATCTCCGCACCGGCAGGGTGTGGGTGGGCCGCGCCCTCCGGGCCTGGCTGCGAATCTCGTAGGCCCTTGCCGTGCGGCGCGACACGTATCGCGCGGCACGTCACACACAGCATCAGAACAACTATGTGGTTAATCGTCGGCCTGGGCAACCCGGGCGAACGTTATGCGCGAACGCGCCACAACATCGGCTTCGAGGCCGTGGACGCGCTCGCCCGGAGGCACGGCCTGGAGTTTCGCGGGAAGCGGGCCAACAGCCTCGTTGCCGAGGGCGCTATCGCCGGGCAACGGGTGGCCCTGGTCAAGCCGCAGACCTTTATGAACCTCAGCGGCCAGGCCGTGTCGGCGCTGCGCAACTGGTACAAAATTGACCCGGCGCGCGAATTGCTGGTGATCTACGACGATCTGGACCTGCCCTTCGCGAAGCTGCGCCTGCGCGAGCGCGGGAGTGCGGGCACCCATAACGGTATGCGTTCCATCGTGCAGCAATTAGGAAGCGGAGAGTTTCCCCGCCTGCGCGTGGGCATCGGCCAGCCGCCAGGCAAAATGGACCCGGCGGCCTACGTCCTGTCGCGCTTCTCGCAGGAGGAGGAAGCGGCCTTGCCGGCGCTGCTTGACACTGTTGCCGACGCCGTGGAAGTGGTGCTGCGCGAGGGGTTGACCACCGCGATGAACCGCTACAATCCGGGGTAGCGCGTCGTGAAGGCTCAGGAGCGTACCCTGGACATCCCGCGGCGGAGCGCCGGGGCGCCGGTTGCGCCCCGGTGCGGCCGGTTTTTTTTCCATGCCTCTGCGTGGGCCTTACCCTTGCACGGGTAGATGGTTGGAGGCCACGGCCTCTCCTCCTCACCCCCTCGCCCCCCCTTCTGCTTGATGGCATCGCACTGGATCAGCTCCACACCTCTACCGCTCCACAAGGTGGCGGGGGGTGAGGGCGCGGAGCAGCCATGGCTTCCTGATGCGCTCCGCAAAAAACTGTACCCCTGAAAGGGAATCACCCCTGTGATCTGCGCTTCCTGTGGCCGAGACACACTCACATCGGGATCATACTTCCGGCAGGCGCTGAGAGGACGATGAATCGGCGACCTGCGGTTTGGGCACGGTCTCGCTGAGCGCCTCGATCGACTCGGCGCCCATGAGGCGCGCCAGCCAGCGCGTCTCTTCGTAATTATCGAGGATCACCGTCACCAGCACGGTGATGGGCATGGAGAGAAAGGTCCCGGGCGGGCCGAGGAGCCAGGTCCAGAAAAAGAACGAAACGAACACCACTGCAGGGGAGAGACGCAACTGATGGCCGATGAGCGCCGGGGCCACCAGGTTCTCAAAGGCGGTATTGACCAGCGTAACGACCAGGATGACCAGGCCGGCGCGCAGGAAACCGTGCTCGGCCAGAGCCAGCAACACCGCGGGAACCATAGCTATGGGGATACCGATGTAGGGGATGAAGCCAAACACAAAGATCAGGATGCCCCAGAGGATGGCAAAGGGCACGTTCAGAAAGAACAGCCCGATTGTCGAGCCGACAGCGACCGCGAGGTTAATGTAGGTGCGAATGATAAAATAGCGCACCACGCTTCCGCCAAACGACGTCAGGCGTTGGAGGAGCGGGCTTTCCTCACCCAGGGCATGGCGAAAGCGGCGCCGGAAGAGCGGCAGTTCGACCAGGAAGAAGATCACCAGCACCACCACCAGCAGCGCGTTGCCAAGCACATTGCCGATGCTGGTAAGAATGAAGCCGAGCACCCGGGTGAGGTTGGCGCTGCTGAGCAAACCGAACAATTGAAGGTCGCCTTCAATCAGGCCGTAGCCGGCAAGCCAGGCCCGCAAGGCCCGCTCCTGCTCGGCCAGCAACGATTGGTAGACCGACAGGCGCGCGGTGGCCCGGCTGACGGAGATGCCGATAAGCGACCCCAGGATGGCCGCGGTTGAGAGAAAGCCGCCGATCATGATCAGCAGGGCGACCCAGGCCGGCAGGCCACGTCGCTGAAGCCACAGGTAGATCGGGTTACACAGGAGGGTAATCACCAGGGCGAGCAGCAGCGGGTTGAGGATCGGCGCGGCCAGGCGCATCGCGCCGAGCAGCAGTACCACGCTTGCTATAATCAGCAACGGCCGGAGGATCGTCGTTGACTCGCGGGGATACTCTCCCATCGTCGTCTCTTGGTCGTAGAGCTGCCATCCAGCTACTATGCAGCAAGGTGTCGCGCATCATCAGGGCGCCACCGGGCGGTGGCGCGTATGCACAGTATAGCATGGACGAGGATCGGATCGGTGTTCGAGCTAGCAGGGGGGCGTAGGGACACCCTGGAAGCCCTCACCCCATTCCCTCTCCCGCGCGTGTTTAAGGGCGGACAGAACGTATGAGCGCCGACGAGCGTTATGGCGTTGGGATGCGCTGGTTAGTCCTCACCCCCGCCCCCTCTCCAGCGAAGCTGGAGAGCCTGCGCTGAGCCTGTCGAAGCGGGGAGACCAGAGCCGCGCGGGGGGGCGTTCCAATGCGGTACAAGCCATGTTGGCTCGAATGTTCTGTCCGCCCCTGAACCCGCGCGAGAGGGGGGGAAGCCAGAGCCGTGCGTAGTGGTGTTCCAATGCGGTACAGTCCGCGTTGGCGCGGAGGTTCTGCCCAATCCTGAACTCCCCTGCGGGAGGAGGGCGCCGGGCATCTCGGCTGGGTGGGGGGAAGTGGCCCGTGGCGCATGTTCACCTCACGTAGCGATCCGTTCACGCCACAGGCGCCCAACCTCCGCTACCCTATGCGCGAAGATCTCGACAAGAGGGAGGATATGTGCGAACGCAGCCCTGTCCGGAACTTCCGGGTCAGCCGGGCAGTGCAGCGAAGCCGCACCGGTGTCTGAGCGGCGTAGCATCAGCCGCATGCGTATCACGGCCCGAATTACGGGGAACACCGGCGCAGCGCTCTCCAGGCCGACATCTGCAATCTGAGCTGGTATCGCCGTCGCGCTTGCGCGCGAACAACGGACGCCCTTGACGAGAGTACGCCTATGGGGACCTCCACTTCCTTCCGCGAACGGTTGTGCGATCCGCAGCGATTCCTGGTCTTGTACGGCACCACACCACCCCGGGCGGACGCGCCGCCGGAGCGCAGCGCCGAACTGGCCGGGCGACTGGCGGGGCATCTGGCCGATCAGGTTCTTGATGGAGTGGTTGTCTACGATGTACAGGACGAAAGCGGCCGCACCACTGAGCCGAGGCCCTTTCCCTTCTTCCCTGCCGGCGACCCACGGGCCTATGCCTGCCAGTTGCAGGCGCTGACCGGCCTGCCAGCTATCAGTTACAAGTGTGTGACCCCGTTTGATGAAAGCGGCTGGCTGGCCTGGCTCGACGAAACGGTGAAGGGCTACCGGGTCGCCGGTCTCTCTCTGGTGGGCGCGGCAACGCCCACGCCGCCGCCAGACGCGCTGGCGGTTGATCGGGCCTTGCAACTGGCGCGGGAGCTACCCGGCGCGCCGCCTCTAGGCGGCGTGGTGATCGCCGAGCGCCACTCGCCAGCCTACGACGAGAGCCAGCGCCTGCTGCACAAGGCCGCAGCCGGCTGCGACTACTTCATCTCGCAGATCGTGTACCAGAGCGAGCCGACAATCCGGCTGCTGAACGACTACCTCGCCGCCTGCGCCCGCGAGGGAGCAGCGCCAAAACGCATTGTGTTGACCTTCGCGCCCTGTGGACGCCCGAAGACGGCGGAGTTTCTCCGCTGGCTGGGGGTGGCAATCGCGCCCGAGACGGAACGCGCCATTCTCGCCGATCCGGCGCCGTTCCGGCGTTCCATCCAGATCTGCTGCGACCATCTGCGGGCCATTCTGGAACAGGACGCCGCCCACCACCTGCCCCTGGGGATCAACGTCGAAAGCGTTTCCAGCCACCCCGATGAGGTCGCCGCTTCGCTGGAGTTGCTCGGCGCGCTGCGTGAGGTAGGGTACGCCAGCCACCTGAGGTGAACATATGGGGAACCCGGGGTTCCCCATGCCCCTGCCTGTGGGGAGGGTCTGGGAGGGCATAGCCCTCCCAGGAGAATCGTGCCTGTGGTGGGCAACGCAGCCGCATAGCCGGGGGGCTGAGGCCCATCACCGCGCCGTGTACCCCCCATCCACCACCAGGGCATGCCCGGTGACAAACGACGCGGCATCGGAGCAGAGGTAGAGCACGGCTCCAGCGATCTCTTCAGGGCGGCCAAGGCGGTTGATAGGGTGCAGGCCCTCGATCAGCGCGCGCCGGTCGGGATCGCCAGTTACGCCAACGCGGTCGAGCATTGGCGTCTCGACAAACCCCGGGCACACGGCATTGACCCGAATGCCACGGGTAGCAAACTCGATCGCGGCGACCTTTGTCAGCCCGATCACGCCGTGCTTGGCGGCCACGTAGGCCGCCGCGCCGGCAAAGCCAACCAGGCCCAGCACCGAGGCGATATTGACGATGGCGCCGCCACTGGCGCGCATGGCCGCGATTTCGGCGCGCATGCAGTAGAAGACGCCACTCAGATTGATGGCGATCGTGCGCTCCCAGGTCTCGACCGGCAGGCGCGCAGTGCTCTCCTGCGAGGCCTCGATACCCGCGTTGTTCACCGCGCAGTCGAGGCGACCGAGGCGCGTCAGCGCTTCCTGCACCAGCGCTTCGGCCTCCTCAGGGCGCGAGACATCGCAGCGCAGGGCGTGGGCCTCAGCGCCGGCTGCGGTTGCCTGCCGGGCCGTCTCCTCTGCCGCTTCCAGGTCGAGATCGCCCAGCAGCAGGCGCGCACCGGCCCGAGCGAAGGCCAGCGCCGTAGCGCGCCCGATGCCTCCGCCACCTCCGGTGATCAGTACGGCTTTATTGCGGAATTCTTGCATAGATTCTTTCTCATTATTACTGGATGTGAAAAGAGGGAGCACCCGGCCGTCCCCGCGGCCCTGCCTTCCGGGGGGCCTGGCCCTCCCAACCCTCGTCGCGCAAGCCCACGCTCATAGCGGCGGAAACTCCCGCAGTTGCTGTTGGGGGTCCACACAGACCACATCCACCTCGGCTTCCACCAGTACCTCGCCCCGGCACTCAATGCGCTGGGAAAAGCGCCCGCGGTAGGCCGAGGTGCGCTGAAAGGTGGAAACCACCTCTACCGTGTCGCCCAGGGCAGCCGAGCGCCGGAAACGCATCTGAACCTCGTAGACCACAAAGTAGTACCCGTCCCGATTCCACTCCTGGATCGGCCGCCCGCGCGCGCCGACGTACTCCGTCCGTCCCCGCTCCAGATATTTCAGGTAGTTGGCGTAGTAGACAACGCCGAGGCTGTCCGTATCTTCGTAGTAGACTTTGTAGCCTACGCGATGCTCCATGGGGGCTTCCCTCTCACAAGACTGTCAGAAGTCCATCTGGCTGCGCCGCACAACGCCGGCATGAAAATACTATTGTTCTTGGGAGGGCTGCGCCCTCCCAAACCCTCCCCGCTGGCGGGTTGTTTCCCGGGAGAGAGTGGCTCTCCCACACGCGTGCGCGCACAGGGTGCATCATACGGGTACACCTTTCTGGCGTCAATTGCAGGACCGATGCCATGCAGCCCCCGCCAGGCAGGGGTATGGGGAAACCGGGTTTCCCCTTCCTCCAACC
>CAKZKA010000024.1 GCA_937120965.1 uncultured Chloroflexota bacterium | reverse complement strand
GGGGTGTTGCCCGGCTCAGCGCCCTCACGCCCTCAGTGACTCAGTGATTTCAGGAGCCGCCGCCAATGACCTTTCCCACCCAATCCGCCGCACCGCCGTCGCGCATCGAGCGAGTGCGCGCCTGGTGTTGTTGCTGCCGGTGATAATCGGGCTGTTGCTGACCGATCCACCGATACCGACTGCCCCGGCGCCGCTGATCGACTGCTGGAAGGCCCACTGGCTGCGAGCCGGGCTCACCTGGCGTAGCGCGGTGTCATCCGGCGGCGTGTGGTCCGTCGGGAAGTCACCGAGCGTGGTGGCGCCGCGGTAGAGCGCGACCGGGCACGGACCGCCCCCCTTCAGCACGGTCAACTCTGGCTCCTGGGTTGCGCCGTACCTCTGTTTGAGCGCGGCAGACACCCGCTGTTCAACCGCCTCGCCGACGGCGAAGTAGAGGTGGGTGTAGAGGTCGAAGATGCTGATATACCCGGCTCGCCCGCTCAGACCCCGTCCGCGCAGGCCGTCGGTCAGGGCCTGGGCGAAGATGGTGATCTGGCCGGGGCCGATGTACGCGACCTGGTTCTCGCGGCAGGCGGTGATAATGATGCGCCCGCTACCGGTAGCGAGCAGCGCATCGGCTGCCTGCTGCGGCAGCGGCTGGCCGGTGAAGGGCTGGTCGCTGTCACCCAGGACAGGCGAGAGTTCGCCCGCGTGGCAGGCGTTGATCAGCAGGATGAGCCGCCTGGCAGGTATCGCGCGCAGCATATCGAGCAACTCGGGCTGGCTGATGCCTGTGCCCGCCACGACCTTACGCTGCGCCAGCCGGGTATCGTGGGTGGTCAACTGGTACACGCCCTCGGCGCTATACTCGCCGTGGCCGCTGTAGAAGAGCAGCGCCGTATCGTCGGGCTGCGCGCGCGCTGCGAGGTCGGTGAGCGCGGCGAGGATACCAGCGCGGGTCGCATTCGCATTGGCGAGCAGCGTGACCTGCGCATCAGGGTAGTCGCAGTACTGCGAATCGCGCAGGACGGTCGAAACGGCCTGCGCATCGGCGGCGGTGATCGGTACGTTCAGACCAGGCTCGTGCTGGTAGCTGCCGACCCCGATGATGAGCGCGTGGCCGTGGGTGAAGGGCATGGGGCTTTCTCACAGTTGACTGCATGTGCTAAGCAGATCGGGTAAATGCGGCATCATCAACGGTAATTGGTATTATATATGCTCCATACGCGCGTTGCTTGCTCTGGCACGTGAAGAGTTTGCTGGCTATAATCTAAGACCTCACCAGGGCAGCAGCGACCACAGGGCCGCCACGCCGAACCCCAGGATGATCACGCCTGCCCCACGGTTGATCCAGCGCAGCGCCGCGGGGCCCAGCCGCGCCCGCAGCAACCCCACGCCCCCGCTGAGCATCAACCACCACGAGGCAGAACCGGCAGCCACCCCTGCCGCAAGCAACAACCCCTCGCCGTAGCCTCGGGCCGTACTCCCCACCCCGAGGCCGGCGAAGATCGCCGCAAAGGCCATCACCGTCGCCGGGTTGGTGAGGGTCAGGACAAGGGTCGAAGCGTAGGCGTGCATCAAACCGCCGGACGCGCCGGCGGCGGGGGGCGCGGCGGGGGGCGCGCGCAGGGCGCGCAGCCCCAGATAGCAGAGGAACAACCCGCCCAGCAGGCGCGTCCAGAAGCTGATCCCCACCAGCGCTCCGGCCAGCGATGTTAACCCCAGCGCCACCACCGTCCCATAGAACAGGTCTGCAGTCGCCGCGCCCAACCCCGAGACAAAGCCTGCCATCCGCCCATCGCGCAGCGTGCGGTTGATGCACAGGACCCCGATCGGCCCGACCGGCGCGGCAATCGCCAGGCCGATCACGGCCCCGCGAACGAAGAGGTGCAGGTCCATCTGATACCAATTCTGCTTGATGGCATCGCATGCACGCAGCTCCACGCCGCCGCCGCGCTCCAGCTCCACAACGGCCTGTGTGGCGGCGGAGCGCGGTGGACCATGCGGTGTCGCCAGTTCCATCTGGTATGAGGTATACCTGGGGGGGCAGGGTGCGCGACCCGACGGCCTATCCGCGCGCGTCCACCGGCGCAACCGGGCCGCTCTCGCGGCGCAGGCGCTGCGCAACTGCGCCGGGCAGCGCACCATTCCATCGCGACGGGCCACACTCAGCCGCCAGCTTCGCCACTGAGCAGCGGCAGCAGCGCGGCGTTCAAGGCCCTGTATCCCGCCGCGCTCAGGTGCAACTCGTCGGTGGCATAGTGGTCATAGACATACCCGTCCGGCCCACAGAGCACGGCGGCGCTGTCAAGCACCTGCACATTATCGCCAGCCAGCACGCTCAGCCGCGCATTCACCGCGACAATCGCCGCCTGGGCCGCCGGATCGGCCCACGGCCCACGGGCCAGCGGGAAGATCGTGGTCACCACCACGCGCGCCCCCAATTCGCGCGCCTCGGCCACTATTCGCGTAATAGCTTCAACCACCGCCTGTTGCGTCGCCCGGCCGGGCGACAAACTGACCAGGTCGTTAACACCGAGTTGCAGAACAACAACATCCGGGCGCAACGGCTCAACCATCGCCGCGAAGCGCCACGCCAGGTAGGTAGCGCTGGCCCCGGGAACACCGGCATTGATGCAGACCAACCCCGGGGCCTCCGGGGTCAGCCACCAGTCGGCGCGCGAATCGCCAGAGAAGACGACGCGCCGCACCGGAACGGGTTGGGCAGCAGAGGGCATACGCTGGTCCAGAAACGCCATGAATCGCGTTGACTGCTCTATAGTACCACCTTCTGACCCGGTTAGCGGAGTGGAAAAGCCAGACAACGTCAATTGCCAGCTCGGTGGGCGCATTGACGCAGCCATTCCTATATATGCTATAATTGTCGCTAATTATACCTCCGACGCCCATGCGCCTGCGCCGCATCACGACACGATGAGGATAGGAAACCCTCCCCGTCGGGCAGAACGGTGGGGACATCCGGTTTCCCTGCCCTTCAACCAGTTTAAGGGCGGAGAGAACGTATGGGCGCCGACGGGCGTGATGGCGTGGGGATGCGCTGGTTGGTCCTCACCCCCGGCCCCCTTCGACAGGCTCAGGCTTCGCCCTGAGGCTCAGCCCGAAGGGGCGGGCCTCTCCAGCTTCGCTGGAGCGCCTGCGCTGAGCCTGTCGAAGCGGGGAGACCGGAGCCGCGCGCGGGGGCGTTCCCATACGATACACGCCCGTTGGCTCGGATGGTCTGTCCGCCCTTCAACCGGCACGGGGGACGCTGGCTACCCCTGTGGGCGGGCAGGAGCATGGGCAAATCCGGTTTCCCCTCCGTTCGTGGCACCGAATGCAGAAAGCAGGAACGTTATGCAACGCACGATCCAGAAAGTGTTGGTGGCCAATCGTGGCGTCCCGGCCGTGAGAATCATTCATACCTGCCGTGACCGCAAGATCCCCTCAACCGCGGTGTACAGCACCCCCGATCGTCTCGCCTATCACGTCTTTATGGCCGATACCGCCATTCACATCGGCGATGCGCCGCCGATCAATTCGTACCTGAACACGGACCGGATCATCGAGGCCGCGCTGTGCAGCGGCTCGAACGCCATCCATCCCGGCTGGGGGTTTCTGGCCGAGAATGCCGACTTTGCCCAGCAGGTCATTGATGCCGGCCTGATCTGGATCGGCCCTAAACCGGAGGTCATCCGCCTGATGGGCGACAAAATCCGTGCCAGGGAGGTCGCCAGACGCTCGAATGTGCCGACCATCCCCGGCATCGAGAATGTTGCCAGCGCCGAGGAGATCAGTGAGTGGATGCGCGACGAAGGCATTACCTTCCCGATTATAATCAAGGCAGCCGCGGGCGGCGGCGGTAAGGGTATGGTCAGGGTTGACACGCCCGAGCAGATCCCCGTCGCTCTTGCCCAGGCTCGCTCCGAGGCCAGGAAATTCTTCGGCGACGATATGGTGCTTGTTGAGAAGTATATCGAGCACGGTCGCCATATCGAGGTGCAGGTGGTGGCCGATGAATACCATCACGTCGTTCACCTCTTCGAGCGCGAGTGTACCCTCCAGCGCCGCAACCAGAAGATTATCGAGGAGGCGCCTTCGACCCTCGAAAACGACCTGCGCCAGGAGATCTGCGTCACCGCGGCGCGCCTGATGCGCCGGATTGGCTATACCTCGGCGGGTACCGTCGAGTTTCTCTTCGACCCCGCCACGCAGAATTTCTACTTCCTCGAGGTCAATACCCGCCTCCAGGTCGAGCACGGTATCACCGAGCTGATCACCGGTCTGGACATCGTCGGCATTATGCTCGATGTCGCCGAGGGTAAGCCCCTGCCCATCAAGCAACTCGATGTCGTCCCCAACCGTTGCGCCCTTGAGGTGCGCCTGAATGCCGAGGACCCCAAAACCTTCGGCCCTTCGTTTGGTAAGATCACCCGCCTGCGCACCCCCCTCGGCCCCAACGTGCGCGTCCTGCTTGGCGCCGCAGAGGGCGAGGATATCCCGCCCTACTACGATTCGCTCTTCATGCTCCTGATGACCTCCGGCGCTGACCGGGCCGATGCGCTGCAGGTTATGGACCGGGCGCTCACCGCCGATCTGCGGATCGAGGGCATCAAGACCCTCGCCCCTCTGCTGCTGAGTATCATCAGGCACCCCAAGTTCATCGCCGGTGACTTCTCCACCAGGTTCATCGAGCAACACCTGCCCGAACTCGTCTCCGGCTTCCGCGAGCGCACCGGTGAGGATGAGATGCTCCGGGTCGCCCAGTACGTGGCTGAGATCTCCGCCCTGGGCCCGCAACCGTGGATGTGAGGAGCGCTATGAACACTCGCACCCTCTCCCAGCCTGTCAGTACGCAGGAAGACTACATTTTCGTGCGGCCCGGTATGAGCCCGCGCGAGATCGTCCGGGCTGTCCGCAACCTGCGGGGGGTCTGCCTCACCTCGGTGAGTATGCGCGACGCCGGGCAGTCCGATTTTAAGAACCGCCTCCGGATCTACGATCTGAAGACTCTGGCGCCGATGTACAACCGGATGGGCCTGTTCAGCGCCGAGTGTCACGGTGGCGCCCGCTGGCACGTCGGGATCATGAACCGCCGCGAGAGTCCCTTCGAGGAGATCCAGATCCTGCGCCAGTTGATGCCGAATGTCCTGCTCCAGACCCTGATCCGTGAGACGAACCTGTGGGGTTACCGTCCCTACCCCCGCAATGTCATCGAGTATGCCGTCTCGCAGGTGGATATTGATGTCTGGCGCTGCTTCTCGTTCCTCAACGATGTGCGCAATATGCGCGCAGTGGCCGAAACGGTCATGAAACGCGGACGGTTGTTTGAGCCGGCGATTTCGTTCACCGTGGCCGATTGGGCCACCGATGCGTACTATCTCGGGGTGGTGCGCGAGATCGTTGCCCTGGCCGGCGGCGTTGATGATATCATCCTCTGCATCAAGGATATGGCCGGCGTCGGCAACCCGGAGCGCATCCGCCAGCTTGTGACGACGATCAAGGAGCACTACCCCGATCTGCTGGTCCACTACCACCGCCACGTCACCGACGGGCTGGCCGTCCCGGCGCTGTTCGCCGCCGCTCAGGCCGGCGCAAAGATCGTTGATGTCCAGGAGGACGCCCTGGTGCGCTTCTACGGCCACTCGCCCATCCTGGGGGTGCAGGCCTACTTCGAGGAGGGTGGGATGCACGTGCATCTCAACCGCCCGGCTGCCGAGGAGGCTAACCAGCAGGTGCGCGCCTGGATCGGGCACTATGAGTGGGCCGAGTCGCCATTCAAGGGCTACGATCACGGCGTTACCAGACACCGTATGCCCGGCGGGGCCTTTCCAAGCTCGTTTGAGCAGGCCGAGAAGGGCGGCTTCCTGCATCTCATGCCGACGATCCTGCGTGTTATGGCCCTCTACAACCAGATCGTGCGCTACTTCGATGTCACCCCCGGCTCGCAGATCACCTGGGTGACGTGCAGCGGAATCGTCAATCGCTACGCGAAAGAGCAGGGCGAAGCCGGCGTCAAATGGCTCGTCGCGCTGCTCAGCAAGTTTGTTGAGGAGCAGGGCCAGGATCTGGCGGCTATGAGCGAGGCGGAGCGCGATGAGCTGCTGCAACTCTTTCGCAACGCGCCCGGCGATTTTAAGAACCTGCTGGTCGGGCACTACGGGCGGCTGCCGACCGGCTGGCCGGCCGACTGGGTCTATCAGAGCGCCTTTGGCGATGAGTGGCAGGCGAAGATCGAGGAACGCACCGATCGCTCTCCCCTCGAGACGCTCAAGGACGACAACCTCGATGAGCTTCGCCAGAGCCTGAGCGAGGCTATCGGGCGCTCGCCGACAGAGGAGGAGTTCGTTCTCTACCTGATGCATCCTAAGGACGCCCTCAACTTCATCGAGTTCCGCGAGCGGTACGGCATGGCGCCCCTGGTGCTGCCAACCGATGTCTGGCACTCCGGCCTGCAACGCAACGGTCAGAAAGTCGATTTCGAGCTTGACGGTAAGCCGTACTGTATCGAGCTTGTGTCGATCGGCACTGAGCACGAGGGCGTGATCCACGTGGTGCTGAAGGTCAACAACGTGACCCGCGTCTACCCCGTCGCGACCCCACGCGCCAGGAAGGCGGAGATCCGGCTTGCAAAAGGGCCTAACGATATCGGCGCGCCGATCAATGGCAATGTGTGGCGGATCGGCAACCCGAAGCGCGGTATGATCAAGGTCGGCGATGTGGTCCACAAAGGCGAAGAGGTGGCGAACCTCGAGGCGATGAAGATGGAGCACGTCATTCTCGCTCCCTTCAATGGCCGCGTTGCCGAGGTCTGTGTCAAACTGAACGACACCGTTCAGGAGGGGCAGTTGCTGTTTGTGATCGAGAAGGTAGTCTGACCGTCGGTAGGGTGAGCGTCTGGCCCGGCGGCGCGGGCGCCGGTAACGCGCCGCGCGGTGTGTGGCCGGTCTGCCGCGCGCGACAACGCAGGCCGGTCTCCGGGGCTACCTGCAGCCAGTGGGCTGTGAGCAGGGAACTGCCGATAGCTCACAGGACCAGCGCTGCAGTACGTGTGTTTGCCGCGAAAGAACTCAACGATGATGCTTTGATCTTTGTGTTCTTTTGCGGCAAACCTCAGCGCAACCTGAATAGCCAGTCCTACGACGAGCGTCGCGATACACTCTACTCTACCTCTGGCCCAGGCGGGCCAGGCGCTTGCCTGCGGCGTGCAATGTCTCCAGGCGCTTGGCGAAGCAGAAGCGGGCCAGCAGGGGCGCCGAGGCCGGTTCGGCGTAGAAGGCCGAGGGCGGAATGGCCGCCACTCCCACCTCGCGGGTGAGCCAGCGGCAGAAGTCGGCATCACTCGCGAACCCCGTTCGACTGATGTCAACCATAATAAAGTAGCTGCCCTCGGTGGGGAGCGCCGGCAGGCCGGCGCCGTCCAGTATTGCGCGCAGCGCCTGGTAGCGCCGGGCGTACTCGGCGCGGAACTCGCTGTAGTAGCCGTTGCTCAGAGCGCCCTCCAGGGCCACAGCCGCGGCGACTTGCAGCGGCGTGGCTGTGGCGAAGGTGACCCACTGGTGGGCGGCGCGCAGCGCCTGGTTGAGCCACGCCGGCCCTACGGCGTAGCCGATCTTCCATCCCGTGACGCTGAAGGTCTTACCGGTGGAGTTGATCGTCAGCGTGCGCTCCCACATGCCGGGCAGGGTGGCGATCGGCAGGTGACTGGCGCCGTCGAAGACCAGTTGATCGTAGACTTCGTCGGTGACGACCAGCGCGTTGTGTTCAATACACAAGGCGGCGATCTGCTCCAGTTCGGCCCGGCTGAAGACCTTGCCGGTCGGGTTGTGGGGCGTGTTCAGCAGCAGCAGGCGCGTTCGGGGGCCAAAGGCGGCGCGCAGTTCATCCGGGTCGAAGCGCCACCCGGTTGCGCCGGGCGCCGGGGGGTGCAGCCGCACCAGGCGCGGCACGCCGCCAGCCATGGTGATATCGGGCACGTAGGCGTCGTAGAAGGGCTCAAAGACAATCGCCTCGTCGCCGGGGTCAATCAGGGCCTGCATCGCCGCGAACAGCGCCTCGGTCGCGCCGCTGGTGACCGTCACCTCGTGGGCCGGGTCGAGTTCGCGCCAGCCCTGGGCGCGCCAGGTTGCGGCAATGGCCTCGCGTAACCGCGGCAGGCCCTGATAGGGAGCGTACTGGTTCAGATCGGCGGCGATGGCCTCGGCGGCGGCCTGTTTCACCCAGGCCGGCCCGGCGAAGTCGGGGAAGCCCTGGCCCAGGTTCACTGCCCCGCACTCGAGGGCCAGGGCGCTGATTTCAGCGAAAATCGACGTGCCGAAGCCGCTGACGCGAGCGGCGGCGCGAACATGGGTCATCGCAAGCTCCTGCGGCGCTGTCTCTGTGGGCAACCAGGCGCCCTGTATGGTACCACAGGCGCGGCCCCATTGCCCCGGGCGCCCCGGTGACGGTTTAAGGGCGGACAGAACATCCGCGCCAGCGTGGCTTGTACCGCCTTGGAACGCCCCCACGCGCGGCTCAGGTCTCCCCGCTTCGACAGGCTCAGCGCAGGCTCTCCAGCGAAGCTGGAGAGGGGAAGGGGGCGGGAGCCAACCAGCGCATCCCGACGCCATCACGCCCATCGGCGTCCATACCTTCTGTTTGCCCTTAAACAAGCGGAGCGGGGGGTAAGGGCCACAAGCGCTGGAGGTTGCATTCGCCCCGGTGACGGGGCGCGGCTCTGCGCCGTCACTTGACATGCTGCGGCAAAGCGCCGATGATTAGCAGCGGCTGCGGATAGCGCAGCAAGGGTCGCGCCCTCCCGGGCCCGGCCCGGAGGAGCGAGCGGGAACTCCGGCCTCCCCACCTCCCCTACGCATACCCGTACCCAAAACATTTGGGGGTTGCAGGGGCTGCGACGATCTGAGAAAGGCCGCCTGTGGAGGAGGCCGG
>CAKZKA010000023.1 GCA_937120965.1 uncultured Chloroflexota bacterium | reverse complement strand
GCCATCGCGGCGCGGGCCTGCGCGGCGATCTCGTTGCGCACCACATCGGCGCCCACAAAATCGGCCGTCAGGTAGCGCCCGGACCCAGTCGTGCCGACGCCGTGCACCTCCACCTGGTCGCCCGCTTCGAACGCCAGCTCGCGCAACCCCTGCCGCACCGCCTCCAGCGGCCGCCCGGCAGTCAGCAAGTAGCGCCGGGCCACCACCTGACCAGCGGCATCCACCAGCACCAGGTTGGTGCTGATCGAGCCAACATCGATCCCCAGGTACACCGGGAGCCGACCGGCAAGCGCGCCGGCGCAACAGCGCGCGGAAGCGGCGTGAGCGGCGACAACCCGGCGCAGGGGCGGCATGGCGCGTCGCGGGGCCGGCGCCTGCAACACCGCCTCGAGACGCTCCAGGTCGGGCAGACTCGTTGTCAGGCCACGTTCGGCATCATCGCGGGCGATCAGCGCTGCGCCCATCGCCGCCATCACCTCGTGGCGTTCGGGTACGATCAACTCGCCGGGCGCCAGCTCCAGCACCCTCTCGAAGGCCCACACCACGGCCCGGTTGTAGGCCACCCCGCCCTGGAAGAGAATGGGCGGCGTAAAACGCTTGCCCCGCGCCACCACACTCTTGAAATTGCGCGCCAGCGCCAGGCAGAGACCGGCCAGAATGTCGGGCAACGGGCGACCCTGCTGCTGCAGGTGGATCATATCGGACTTTGCGAACACCGTGCAGCGCCCGGCGATGCGGGCCGGGTTGCTCGATTGCAGAGCCAGCCGCGCAAACTCGTCCTCGATTGCGATACCCAGGCGCTCGGCCTGCTGGTCGAGGAACGAGCCGGTCCCGGCGGCACAGAGCGAGTTCATTGCAAAATCAACCAGGCGCATCTGGCTCGTCGCTGCGTCCCAGTCGAGCACGAGGAACTTACTATCCTGCCCGCCGATCTCGATCACCGAGCGCGCCTCGGGATGCACCGCGCCCACCGCGCGGGTCTGCGTGATCAACTCGTTGACATGGCGACAACCGATCAGCCGGGCAATCGCCTCGCCGCCCGAACCGGTCAGGCACACCCCGGCAATGGCCGCCGGGTCACACACGGCAGCCAGATCGCGCAGGCAGGCAACCAGGGTAGCGCGGGGCTGGCCATTCGAGCGGCGGTAGCGATGGGTAACGAACGCGCCGGCCTGATCAAGCAGAACGACTTTAACCGTCGTCGAGCCAACATCGATCCCGATGAAACATGCACCCATACACGGTCTTTCAACGATCCGGCCGCAACCGGGATACTCAGCCATCGGCGTGTGCCCCGCGGGGTCAGGAGTCGCCCACGCGAGTTGTTCCGACACCGCCGCGTCATTCCCACCCGGCAGACCGGGGCGGAAGCACACCCGGGTTCATCACCTTTCCACCGGCGTTGGGACCTGGCATCCTGGTAGACCGGGGCACGGGAAACCTGACGTTCCCTCTGCTTACCTCCGCACCTGTTCATATAAGTCAATTTCAGTAAATGAACAACCCGCCTGGAATTGAGAAGCGCGAACTTATCACCCTGTCTTCACGTCAGGCCCCATGCGCAGGGCGCACAACGCCAGAATGAAAATATTATTGTTCTTGGGAGGGCTGCGCCCTCCCAAACCCTCCCCTCAGGGAGAGGGTTGGGGAAACCCGGTTTCCCCATTTCCCGACCACTGTTGGGAGCGGCTGGCGCCCCCACAGGCAGGAGGATGGGGAAACCCGGTTTCCCCGTATTTTCACCTCAGACGGTCGTGCGCATGGCGCGCAAGCCCGAATGAACATATGTTCCTGGGAGGGCTGCGCCCTCCCAAACCCTCCCCGCTAGCGGGGTGTTTCCTGGGAGGGCTACGCCCTCCCAAACTCTCCCAGTGGGGATGGCTTGCCACCCCGTGGGCGGGAGTAGCGCATCCCAACGCTATAACGCCGGTCGGCGCTCATACGTTCTGTCCGCCCCTGAACCCTGCCAGGGGAGGGGGGCAGAATCTGTCGTTGCAGTACATCAGCGGAGCTAGTGCATCGCAACGCCAACCACATACCCCCCTCTCCCGATCAGGGAGAGGCCTGCCCTGAGCGGAGCCGAAGGGGGGGCAGGGGGGTGAGGACCAGCAGCGCATCAGGACGCCATC
>CAKZKA010000022.1 GCA_937120965.1 uncultured Chloroflexota bacterium | reverse complement strand
GGGGAACCCGGGGTTCCCCATGCCCCTGCCTGAGAGGGCGCCAGCCGCTCCTGCTAGCGGTTGGGAGATGGGGAACCCAGGGTTCCCCATGCCCCTACCTGAGAGGGCGCCAGCCGCTCCCGGCAGCGGTTGGGCCACGGGGCAACCGGGGTTCCCCGTCCCCCTGCCTGAGGGGAGGGTTTGGGAGAGAAGAACAATCCTCTTCTCACGCCTCGCTCGCATCTCCCGGCGCGGCTCGTTGCGCCTCAATCGCTGCGTATCACCGCCGTTATTCGGCAAACTCGTACAGAATCTCGTCCACGGTGGTGCTATCGAGTTCGTGCTCGTCGCCGAGAGCCTTGATGCGCGCGGCGGCCTTACGGGCGGCCGTCTCGCTCAGGTAGATGCCCAGTTCCCGGGCGCGTTCGGCCACGGCGTGCCAGCCCACCAGCCGATGGGCGACCGCCACGGTGCGGTTGCGCCCGAAGAGGGCCGGATCGAGCACTTCGTAGCTCCGCGGATCGCGCAGCACGGCTTTGGTGTGCAGGCCGGCCTTGTGGTGGAAGGCGAAGGGGCTCGAGATTGGCGCATCAAAAGGCACCGGCACCCCCACCAGGTCGGCCACCATACGGTCCAGATCAGGCAGGCGCTCCAGATCGTAGCGCGCCACCAGGGCCGGGTCAAGGGTTGCCAGGCGGGCAATCATCCCGCTGAGGGAGGCGATGCCGTTGCGCTCGCCGATGCCGAGCACCGTCACATCAATGTGGGTCGCGCCGGCTTCGAGGGCACAGAAGGCGTTGGCAATCGCGCAGCCGGCGTCGTTGTGACCATGGAACTCGATGTCGCAGCTTACCGCCGCGCGCACCTGCGACACGACATCGTACACCTGCCGTGGGGTGGCAATGCCCACCGTATCGGCCAATCCTACCCGATGCACGCCCATTCCGGCCACTGCCTGGTACACGCGGAGCAGAGCGGGGAGATCGGTGCGAAAGGTGTCTTCCGCCGAGAAACGGATCTCGACATTGTGCTGGCGGAGGTAGCCGATGACGACCTCGGCTTCGGCGATAATCTGATCAAGGTCGCGACCGTGACTGGCGCGGCGCAGGGGTTCGGAGGTGGCGTAGAGCAGGTTCACGCCCTGGGCGCCGCACTCGACGGCCAGGCGGGCGTCATCGGGATGGCAGCGAACGTGGGTGACGACGCGGGCGCGCAGCCCGCGGCCGGCGATGGTTTCCAGATCGCGGGCGCTCTGGGGGGAGGCGGCAGGCGAGGTCAGTTCGATGTACTCGACCCCAATGGCGTCCAGGGCTTCAGCCACGGCCAGGCGCTGGGCGCTGGTAAAGCGCGCAGTGGCGAACTGCTCACCCTCGCGCAGGGTCGTGTCGAGCAGAAAGAAGCGCTCAAGCGGCATAGCGATAGAATCCTTCTCTCACCTGGCAGGCGCCAAACAGCTCCGGACGACAGCGCCGTGGGGTGTGGGCCACGGTGGTCGGAACACTGGCGTGCGGTTTCATCACGCACCTCCGGGAAAACAGAAAGCCCGGGGCACCATCTGGTCTGGTGCTCCGGGCCTACACTCGATCCTCGCGTGCAAGCGGCGCTAACCAGACCGTTGGTCCGGCTTCTTCGCCCGCTTGACCTGCTTGGAACAGTGTTGCTGCATATCCGTAACTCTTCGTCAGTTCAGTTGCATTGGCGGGAGCATAGCATACTTCTGCGCAGACGTCAAACGGGGTATACTCCGTACGTGTTCACATTTGGGGTAAAGCGTCACCCCGGGAGCGCGGGCGTCCCGCCCGCAAGGGCCTGGATGCGGGCAAGATGCCTGTGCGTCCAGGAGAAGTGTGAACACGTATACCATTTTTGGTTTTAGATTTTGGATTGTGGATTGCCACTCTGGGCAGCACAACGCCTAAAATCGCTTTAAGCAATGCGGCATCATCAACGGTAATTGGTATACGTAAACTCATTGGTATACGTAAACTCAAGGCGTGTTCACCTCATACCATCGCGGGGCTGCGCCGCACAACGCCGGGAGGGGTTTCCCTCTGTTCAGAGTGCAGCCGTACAAAGGAACCAATCCGATGCGCTATGTTGCCCACCCTGTGCTTCTGTTCCTCGCACTTCTGCCGCTGCTGGCCGCGTGCGGCAACCGTCCGGTCACATTGGCGACGATCCCCGTTCTTCCCGAAGCTGTCGAAATCGCGCCCGGCACGAGCGCAGCCGCCGATAGCCTGGCCGGGTCGCTGGAGGGCGCCGTTAGCGCCAATCTGACGAGCGAGATCCGCCGCTATCGCCTGCCCACCGCTACTGCCTGGCCCGAGGTGGAACGTTTCTACCGCGAGGCGCTGGAGGGCGCAGGCTGGAAGGCCGCCACGGAGTTGCGCAAAGAAAGCGCTACCTTCAGCAGCGCAGGCTGGCTGCACGGCGCAAACACCAGCGAGCAGGTGTTGCTGATCGGCTACGCCCCCACACTGGCCGACGGAGCGCCCCTGCTGATTGTGGCGCTCTTTAGTGAGTGATGTTCTGATGTGAACATATGGGGAAACCGGGTTTCCCCATGCCCCTCCCTGGAGGGAGGGTTTGGGAGGGCTGCGCCCTCCCGAGAGCAAATAGTTTCATGCTGGGGCGGTTGGGGGAAGGGGAAACCGG
>CAKZKA010000021.1 GCA_937120965.1 uncultured Chloroflexota bacterium | reverse complement strand
CACCGCTTCCACGCCCTGTTCCGCGACCTGTTGCGGCGGCGGCTGCGGCAGACGGGCGGCGCGGGCCTGGAGCGAACGTTGCAGCAGCGGGCGGCTGCCTGGCTGGCCGCAGACGGGCAGGTGGAAGAGGCGGTGCGCCTCTTCCTGGCTGCCGGTGATGGCGACGCGGCGGCCAGCGTGATGGAGCAGGTCCTGGCGCCGGAACTGGGCCGAAATCTGAGAACGGGACCGGTTGGGCATCTGCTCCGCCTGTTGCCGACTGAACTCATCCACCGTCGCCCCGGCCTTACCTTGCTGGAGGCGCGTCTGGAGTCGATCCTGTTAAATCCGTCCGCGCTCGCCGCCTGCCTGGATCGGGCTGATGCCCTGCTGTCAGAGCCGGAACATAGCAGTGCACCGCCGCCCTGGCCCAACTTTTTCGGCGATCTGGCAGTGTTGCGCGGAACTCTACGCTACTGGCAGTACCGGCCCGCCGAGGCCATTGCACTCACTCAGGAAGCGCTCTCCTTAGAACCAGTTCCGCTACTCTTCGGCCAGGCGCTCCTGATTATGAGTCTCGCATATGCCGCTGATGAGCGCTACCACCAGGGCGTGCAACGTATTCGCGAGGAACTGGTTTCCTTCAGGGCACAGCGCAGCACCAGAAAGGTCGTTGACTGCCATATTGGCCTGTGCGCTATGCACAGCCTGAGTGGCAGCATGGCCGAGCTGGAGCGCGAGACTATCAGACTGGCCGAAGTGGGGGGCGCACTCCCGCCAGGGCTGACCGGATATGTTGAGGGCTATTCCGGAAAGGTGGACTACGAGCTGTCGCGCCTGAAGGCCGCGGCCTCTCACTTCCGCGCGATTGTCCAGATTAAGTACCGTGTCATTATGCCAATCGCGCTCGGCGCCCTGACCAGCCTGAGTATGATTGCCGCCATCGAGGGAGATCGCGCAATGGCTGAGGCCTGGCAACAGGAGACCTGGAACTTCGCTCACGAGTTTGGCAACCGCTACGCCCGTCATCAGGCGCTCGCTCTGTCAGCCTGGCTGGCTCTCCGGCGCAACGACCGGCAAGCTGCGCTACAATACGCACGCAATATTGAGCCAGATTTGCCTGTGGGCATCTACCCGTGGTTTGCCCTTCAGCCTCCGCTCCTTATCCGGGCGCGGACACTGATCACTGCCGGCAATCAGGACGATATGGTCGAGGCTGAGGCGCTCCTGACACGCCTGCGCGCTCAAACCGAGTCGCTGAACAATATCCAGCCGCTTGTGGGTGTCCTGACGTGCCAGGCCCTGCTCTTCCAGGCGCGCGGCGATCTTCCCGCAGCGCGCCGGAGTATCGAGCGAGCAGTGGAACTGGCCGCCCCGCGAGGCTATCTGCGGGCTTTCGTTGATTTCGGGCCCTCGCTGCTGCCACTGCTGGAGATGCTGGCGCGTGAGGGCATTGCCAGGGCCTATGTGCGTTCCATCCTGACCGCGATCGAAGCGCCTGCGGCAGGGTCGAGCCATGTCGCCGGTCCGGCGCCGCGCCTGCGTCTGCCGGAAGCGCTATCACGCCGCGAGCGCGAGATCCTGGCCCTGCTGGCCGAACGCTGGTCGAACCGGGAGATCGCCGATCACCTGAAAATTACGTTGAACACGGTGCGTAAGCACACCAGCACGATCTACGGCAAGCTCGGGGTAAGCAGCCGCCGCGAGGCCGCGTCCGTCGGGCGGGCCCTGGGCTTGCTGCCGGACGAGCAGGGTAGCAACGGGGAAACCGGGTTTTCCCGCACTCCAACTGGCGCCAGAAGCGCCTGAAACGCCGGTGGGCAGGCGCGGGGAAACCCGGCACACCCTTCCTGACGGTTAGGGGATGGGGAAACCCGGTTTCCCCATCCCCCCTGCCTGCCGGTATGAGGCGTAGAGACGCAGCGGCGCTGCGTCTCTACGCCTCACCGCGCTGCTGGATGAGGCGATGTTGTTCGACGATCACCTGGGCCATGCGGATATTGACCGCGTCAATCATCTTCCCATCGAGACTGACGACGCCGCGGCCCTGGGCTACCGCCTGGGCGTAGGCGCGCAGCACCGCCTCGGCGCGCGCCACCTCCGCAGGTGAGGGCGCAAAGACGCGATTGATGGTCTCCAACTGACCAGGGTGGATGGCCTGCTTGCCATCGAAACCGAGGGCCCGCGCGGCACGACTGGCCTGCTCCAGCTCTTCGGGCGCCTGGAGGCCGGCGAAGGGACCATCGAGGCAGCGCAGGCCGTTGGCCCGCGCCGCGGCGACAATCGCGTGCATCACCGCATGCCAGCGGTGGCCAGGGTAGGCCGCATCGTACTCGTCGCGTTCGCCCACGTTCGCCAGAGGCGCCCGGAGCCCCGCGGCGTAGTCGCCAGGGCCGAAGATCAGGGTCTCCAACCGGGGGGAGGCCGCGGCGATTTCGCGGATGTAGAGAAAGCCCCGCGCCGTTTCCACCTGCGCTTCGATGCCGATCCGCCGCGACAGACCGCGCGCCAGTTCGATCTGCGTGAGCAGCCGGTCCACGAAGGTGATATCCTCCGGGCCACTCACCTTCGGCACCATCACCAGGTCCACACGCTCGCCCGCTGTCTCGATGACTTCGATGAGATCACGGTAGGCGAAGGGGGTATCGAGGCCATTGATGCGGAAGGAGCGCAGGCGCGGCCCGAAGTCGAGTTCGCGGAAGGCCCGGGCGACATTGGCCCGCGCCGTGTCCTTATCCGCGGGAGCGACGGCATCTTCGAGATCGATGCACACCGCATCGGCGGCGCTGCGGGCCGACTTTTCGATCATGGCCCAGCGCGACGCTGGCACGAACAGTTCGCTGCGTTGGAGCCGGCCCGTAGCGCCGGGGTGTCCAGGGTACTCGATCATAGGCTGTTTCCTGTCCGCTTGCGGGGAAATGGCAGAGCAACCGGGTTTCCCCACGCCCCGGGCCGCGGCACGCGCGGCGCGCGGTCACGAGCGGAAGAAGTCAATCACCGAACTGCGCTCTTCCTCGCTGGGCATCAACTCAATGAAGGTGATGCGGTGCCAGGGAAAGATCACCGCCTGCACACCGGCAGCCAGGTAGCTGACCGGCTTGCCGTCGCGCTTGCGCATATTGAAGACACGGACAAACTGATCGCCCGGCTGCGGTTCGGCCTCGATCTCGGCCAGCAGCGGGTCCTCGCCAGTGAGATGCAGAATGACGGTCTTGGCCACGAATAACACTCCTCTCGCAGTCAGGCGCCTATAATGAACATAATTATTCCTGGGAGGGCTGCGCCCTCCCACACCCTCCCGCGGGCGGGCTATGTTCACCTCAGACGGTCATGCGCATAGCGCACAACGCCGGAATGAAAATAATTATTCTTGGGAGGGCTGCGCCCTCCCACACCCTCCCCGCGGGCGGGTTGGTTCCTGCGAGGGCTGCGCCCTCCCACACCCTCCCCGCGGGCGGGTTGGTTCCTGCGAGGGCTGCGCCCTCCCACACCCTCCCGCGGGCGGGCTATGTTCACCTCAGTCATGCGGCTGCGCCGCACAACGACAAGATGAACATGGATTTTTCCTGGGAGGGCTGCGCCCTCCCACACCCTCCCGCGGGCGAGCTATGTTCACGTTAGACGGTCATGCGCATGGCGCACAACGCCGGAATGAAAATAATTATTCTTGGGAGGGCTGCGCCCTCCCACACCCTCCCGCGGGCGGGTTGGTTCCTGGGAGGGCTGCGCCCTCCCACACCCTCCCGCGGGCGGGCTATGTTCACCTCAGTTGGGCAGGCTGCGCGCTTATGCATCCTTACCGCCGCGAAGGGCGCGTGGTAGAGCACGCTTAGCCGATCTCGAAACGTAGCAGCAACGTGCCGAGCTTGAGTTCGTCGCCGGGACGGATAGGAACCGGCTCCTGAGGCGGCAAACGCCGCCCGTTCACGAACGTGCCATTGGCGCTGGCGAGGTCCTCGATGCAGTAACTCCCGTTCTGCAACGAGATCATCGCGTGGCGACGCGACACGCCGGCATCGTAGCCGCCATCGAGGCCCAGATCCACATCAGGATAGATGCCACGCTGGTTGTCTTTGCGACCGATGAGCAGGTTATCGCTGGCCTCGAGAGTGATGCGCCTGCCACTGTTGATCACCACCAGGGTGAAGGTCGGCGCCGCGCTGACGGGTGGCGCGTCAATCACCAGCGGCTCGCTCATCTCAAAGGCCGTTGCGTCGCCCGTGGCCGCAGCCCGATTGAGGGAAGCGGTCGTCTCACGACGCTGCGGGCTGCCCAGCAAACTTGCGCCACACTCCGAGCAGAAAATCGCCCCGTCAAGTTGCTGCGCATTACAGTGAGTACAAAGCTGCATGACTGCCTCCCTGGGAGTCGTCATTCCTGCCCGATCAACCCGCGAGTACCGTACTTGATGCGCTTACGGCCTTCGGCGCTGGCGTTACCTGAGCGCAGCAGGCGGGTCGCTTCCTCCTGCACGGTGCGCGCCAGTTCGGTTTCACCGGCTTCAAACAGACGCGTTCCGGCCATTTGCAGGCGGCGCGTCGCCTCCTCGATCCGCCCGTCGGCGACATCCTGCCAGGCACTGGCCTGCAGCCGGTAGGCCACCAGCCGCTCCAGCCAGTGCTTGACCGTCGGGTCTACTTCATAGCTGACGCTGTCGGCGGAGCGCACGGCGACCCGAAGGACCAGTTCGCCCTGCTGGTGCATCAGGTTCATGCCGGGGAGGTTGTAGGTCAGGTTAAGGCGCAGCAGGGGGTGATCGCCGATGCCCAGGGCCGGCGCCACCACTTCGAGCAACAGGGCCTGAGGCTCGGCCCCCGACCAGTCGCCGAGGGGCGCGTTCCAGAGCAGTTCGCGCTCCTCCACCGCCTGCACCCTGGCGATGAACGGGCGCACCCGATCCACCGATCGGAGCAGCGCTCCAGGGCGAACCTCGCAGCGCAGGGCAATATCCTGCGCGAAGGTGGAGGACATGCGCTTGACTTCATCGGTAAAGATGGCGCTAATCTCGGCAGCCGAGGTAATGAACCGGGTGCGGCTACTCTCGTGGGCCGCCATGGTTTCGAGCAGGTCCTCGTTCCACTCGTTGCCGATGCCCAGGGCCGTCAGGCCGATACCACGGTTCTGGGCGCGGCGGGCAATCTCGACGCAGCGGCCCTCATCGCCATAGGTGCGCCCATCGGTGAGCAGGAGGATACGGCTCACGCTGCGGCTCTGCACCGGTTTCTGGATCTCCTGGAGCGCGAGGGCCATGCCGGTAGCCATCTCGGTGCCGCCAGCAGCCTCGATCATACCGATCTGGCGCTTCAGGTCGTTGCGGTTGCGCACCCGCTGCGCCGGCACAACCACTTCGGCCCGGTCGTTAAAGGCGACCAGGGAGAAGTAGTCATCGGCATCGAGCATCTCCACAATGCGCCCGGCAGCCTCCTTCACCTGCTGAAGCCGTTCGCCGCGCATCGAGGAGCTGCGATCCAGCACCAGGCAGAGGTTCAGCGGCAGCTTCGGCAGGGTCATCGGCAGGCCCTGGGCCGTCAGTTCGAGCAGGGCATAGACCAGTTGCGGCTCACTGCTCGCAGGGAGCACGCTACGACTGAGGGTCACGCGGAGGGAGATGCCTGGACCCATGGTGACTACTCCGTGCGCGGTAAGGTTACCACAATGGCCGAGATATTGTCATCGCCACCGGCCAGATTAGCCAGGGCGATCAGTTCGTCACAGGCATCCTGGGGCCACTGGCACTGGCTCAAGGCCCGTTCCATCGCCCCCTCATCCACCAGGCTCCACAGGCCATCGGAGCAGAGCAGGAGATGCGAACTCTGGCCGACGGGCTGGTAGATGAAATCCACCGGAACGTGCGGCTGTTGCCCGACGGTGCGGTACAACTGGTTCCGCAGCGGGTGCTCGCGGGCCTCGAGCGGGTCGAGCTGGCCGAGCTGGATGAGCCGGCCAACGGTCGAGTGGTCGGTCGTGAGGGGCCGCAAGCCGCCCGGTTCGTAGAGATAGGCCCGGCTGTCGCCCACGTGGGCGATGTAGAGACTGTGGCCGACGAGCAGGGCCGCGGTGCAGGTGGTGCCCATATCGCTGCCCAGGGCCTGCGCCGCGTCCCAGATCGCCTGGTTGGCGGCCTGCACAGCCGAGACCATTAGCGGCTGAAGGGCCTCAGTGGCGCTGTCGTCGAGGGCGGGCAGAATGAGCTGGCTGAGAACGTGGTTCACCACGGTACGCACCGCCAGCCGGCTGGCCAGTTCACCGCCCTGGTGCCCCCCCATACCGTCGGCGACGATGAACAGCCCGACACAGATATCGCCGTTCTCGCGGGGGAGCGAGGTCAGCATGGCGAAGCTGCTATCCTGGTTATTCTCGCGCACCCGCCCGACATCGCGCGCTGCGGCGACGGCCAGGCCCTGCAGGGAGCGCCGCGCGCACACTGCAGGGGCACTATCGGCATCGAGATAGTGGGTCGCAGGCTCGGGCCCGGCATCAGCAGTATCGTCGAGCGGCTGGAGGGGACTGGTCGAGGTCGTTGCGGGATCGGGGGGCGTTTCCGGTTCGTCAGCGGCCTCCGCAGGGGGAGGCTCCGGGGCGATCCCGGCGGGGTGGGCCTCATCGCTGGTCCACCAGGGTGGCTCACCGGGCGGCGGGTCGGCGATGGGCTGAGGGTCAGTGCTCCCGCCGGGGGGGCAGTTGGCATCGTCGGGGTAGAATAGCTTGTAGACCTGGATCATAGCAACTCCACGGCGGGTAAAGCCTGCTTTCAGAAACGGCCATTCCGGCTTGACAGGTTGTGGGCCAGCTTGAGCCGCCTGAACCGTATGGCGCCGTCTGGCGCCGAACCGCCCCCTCCCTCAGCCTGCTTCAGGAGCGGACAGAACGTATGAGCGCCGACGGGCGGTATGGCGTGGGGATGCGCTGGTTGGCTCCCGCCCCCTCCCCCTCTCCAGCTTCGCTGGAGAGCCTGCGCTGAGCCTGTCGAAGCGGGGAGACCAGAGCCGCACGCCGGGGCGTTCCAATGCGATACACGCCACGTTGGCTCGGATGTTCTGTCCGCCCGTAAACCTCAGCCTGCCCAGGAGCAAGGGCGAAATCGCATAGATTTTTTATGCTTTCAAGGCATAGATCTTCTGATCCATCGAGCCAATGTATACGACCCCCTCGACAACCGCCGGTGATGAGACCACCGCCCCACCGGTGGGGAACTTCCAGATCACATTGCCCTGACCAGCATCGAGGCAATACACGTATCCATCTACTGCGCCAAAGTATACCCGACCGGCCTCCACCCGCGGCGAGGACGTGATCTGGCTGCCGACCTCATACTTCCAGGCCAGGCGGCCCGTCTTGGCATCGAGGGCATAGAAAAATCCGTCGACACCGCCGACAAAAACGCGGGTGCCCACCACGCACGGCGATGAGTTGACGTAGTGCCCGGTGCGGAAGCGCCAGGCCGGCCAGCCACCCTCGGCGTCCAGAGCGTAGAGGTTCTGGTCGAGCGACCCGACGTAGACCAGCCCCTCGCCCATAGCCGGCGAGGAGCGCACCGGCATCTGCGTGCGCTGTTTCCACTTCACCCCGCCGCTGCGCACATCGAGACAGTAGACGTGCCCATCATCGCCGCCGATGAAGATCGTCTGGCCGGCGATGCAGGCCGATGAGCGGATGGGGTTCCAGGTGCGGTATTTCCAGATCAACGTGCCGCGCAGGCCATCCAGGGCATAGATGTGCTGGTCATCGGAGCCGATAAAGACCACTCGATCCTCGATCCGCGGCGACGAGCGCACCGGCTTAGGGGTGCGAAAGGTCCATCGCAGACCGCCGCGGCGAATGTCGCAGCAGTAGACCGCGCCGTCTTCGGAACCGACGATCACGTTATCCTGCCAGACAGCGGGCGAGGAACTGATGCCGCCCTCGGTCGCGTACTTCCAGCGGAACTCGCCGCGCCCGGCGTCCAGCGCATAGAGATTATGGTCATACGAACCAACAAAGAGCATCCCGCCGGCGACGCAGGGCGACGAACGCACCTCGTCTTCACAGGCAAAGCTCCAGACCAGGCTGGTGCTGGAGGCGCCTTTGATCACCGCCAGCGGTGCGGCGCGCGGACCGGCCGGCGTCTCACCGATGCCCGGTACGGCCAGCAAAGCCTGTTTCAACTCCGCGGCGCTCTGCCAGCGAGCCTCCATATCGTATTCGATCGCCTTGACGATAAGCGCTTCCATCTCGGGCGAAACGGCGGGATTAAGCTGGCGCACCGGCCGCTCGTGGAAGGTGAAGGGCGTTTCCAGGCGCGGGTCGGTATTGGTGAGCAGATGGTGCAGCGTTGCGCCGAGAGCGTAGATGTCGCCCACTGGCTCGGCAATACCGCGGTACTGCTCGGGGGGCGAGTAGCCCTCGGTGCCGATCATCGTGCCCTTGCGGTCGCTCCGGTTGAGGGCGCGCGCAATGCCGAAGTCAATCAGCACGATCCGATCGTCGTCCAGGACCATAATGTTGGACGGCTTCATGTCACGGAACACGATCGGCTGGGGCTTGTGGTTGTGGAGGTAGGTCAGCACATCGCAGATCTGCACTGCCCAGCGTCCCACACGCGCCTCATCAAGGGGCTTGCCGGCTTCTTCGAGCACCGTCTCCAGGTCCTTGCCTTTGACCAGTTCCATCACCAGGTAGACGCGCCCCTGTTCTTCGAAGAAGTCGTAGACCCTGGGGATGGCCGGATGTTGCAAGGTCGCCAGCAGACCTGCCTCGCGCTCGAAGTTTTTCAGGTTGAGCAGGCGCGTATGCGAGTCGGGGGCACTCTGCGCCATCTCCTTCACCGCGCAGAAACGCACCACGTCCTTGAAGCGCAGGTCCCGTCCGCGGTAGACGAGGCTCATACCGCCGATACCGATCGCCTCTTCGATCTGGTAGCGCCCCTGGAGCACGGTACCGGTGGGAAGGAGGGGCATTGAGGCGGCGCTTCGCTGCGTGCCGGGGGTAGCCGGGTTGGCGGCGCCAGCGCGGGCGCCTGCATCGGCAGCGCCAGCGGCGGCGATGGTGCGGGTACCCTCCTCGGCAGCGCCAGCGGCGGCGATGGTGCGGGTGCCCTCCTCCGCGGCGCTGGCCGCGATGGTACTGGCACCCGCGTTGGCAGCGTCGCCGTCAAAGGTTCGCGTTCCCTCCTCAGACGGTGCAGTGGAGGCACTCTCGGCAGGCGGAACGCTAAAGGCCTTCGTACCAGCTTTCTTAATCAGACCCATCTAAACCTCTCCGGGTCGGCAAGCCTGCACTACGAATGACAGGAGGGAAAAAAACGACGCGCATTGCTACGCTGGCAACCATTATAGTGATGGTGCGTACCAGATGGCAACTGTCTGGTTCATCGCACCGGTTCACGTTCGGGGTGAGGCGCTGCCCCGGGTACATTGAAAAGCGGACAGAACATATGGGCGCCGACGGGCGTCAGGGCATTGGGATGCGCTGGTTGGCCCTCACCCCCGGCCCACTCTCCAGCGAAGCTGGAGATTTTAGATTTTGGATTTTGGATTGTAGATTGCCACGCTGGGCAGCACAACCCCTGAAACCACTTCAAGCAATGCGGCATCATCAACGGTAATTGGTATTACATGATCACCCCAACCGTAAACACGTCCCGTTTATCACACCGGGATCGGGAACGGCTTTCTGGGAAAGGCCCAGCCCGCCCAAACCCGCGCGTCGGGCAGGCGGAATGTGCGCCACACCCTACGCAATCACCGTTCCCTGGCCGGCCAGGGCCGCGCTCACGCAGCCAGGGCGGCGCGCGTCGCCGAGCACCACCTGGCGCACCCCCTGCTCCAGGGCCTCCTGCGCGCCGAGGATCTTCTTACGCATGCGGCCCTCGGCGAAGGCCAGGTAGGCGTCAACCTCGCCGCGGGGAATACGGGTGATCAAGGTACCCTCGTCAGGGAAGCTCCGCAGCAGTCCCGGCACATTGGAGAGCAACAGCAGCGTCTCGGCCCCGAGCGCCGCCGCAATCGCCGCCGCCGCGCGGTCCCCATCAACATTCAGCGCCTCGCCCGCCTCCGAGCAGGCCAGAGGCGCCACCACCGGCAGGTAGCCGCCCTCGAGCAACATCTGGAGCAGCGCTGTGTTCACCCGCTCGATCGTGCCGGTCCAGTCGTCGCGGAGCAACTTCTGGCGGCCATCCTCTATGATGCGAATGGTGGCCTTGCGCTTGCCCTCCAGCAACCGCCCGTCAAGACCGCTCAGGCCAACGGCATTACAGCCGCGGATCTGCAGTCGCTCGACCAGACCCTTATTGACCAGGCCGCCCGTGGCCATCATGAACAACTCCAGCGTGCGTCGGTCGGTGTAGCGGCTGGTGTAGCCGCTGGGCGAAGTCACGAAGCGCGGGGGATGGCCCAGAGCCTCACCAAGCCGATTGGTCTCATCCGAGCCGCCGTGGACCAGCACCAGCCGCTCACCCCGGGCATGGAGAGCAGCCAGGTCGTCGCAGAGGGCATCGTAGTTATTGCCGGCGCTGCCGCCGACTTTGATCACGTTCATTGTGGGCCTCAAACAGGGTGTAAGAACGTCATATCAACGTTACCGTCGCTCCACCGGGCCGCACAGGGCTGTGTGGCCCGGTGGCCCGGTGGAGCTGTTGAGCTGTGGAGGTGTGGAGCTGATGTGAACATAACCCGCACGCGGGAGGGTTTGGGCGCAGAGACGCAGCGGCGCTTCGTCTCTACACGTTATATTCTGGCGTTGCGCGGCGCAGCCGCATGGACGGTTTATATGATAAAGTGGGAAAACCGGGTTTCCCCAACCCTCTGCCTGCGCGGGCAGCAAGCTCTCCCTGGCGGTAGAGTTTGGGAGGGCGCAGGGCCACGTCTACATCATATCCGAGGAAACTTGACATGTCCAAACGCTCAAACCGGCTCCCCGCGACGCTGCTGCTGCTGGCACTGGCGCTGCTCCTCGCGGCCTGCGCCGCGGCGCGCGCCGCCCCGCCCGCGCCAACCCCGTCGGCCCTCACTGCCACGCCCGCCGCGGCCTCGACCCCGGACAGTGTGACTACCCAGGCGCAGCCTGCCCCTATCGACGTCGCGCCACCTACGGCCGGACCTGCGCCGACGACGAGCGCGACCTCCATCGTCGCCACCCCAACCCCGCGTCCTCCGGGCACGCCGCCACGGGTTGGCCTACAGGTGGGCCACTTGCGCTCCGAGGAACTTCCCGAGGAGCTGGCGCGCCTGCGCACATCTACCGGGGCACGCTGGGGCAATACGACCGAGGCTGAACTGAACCTTGCGATTGCCAACCGTATCAAGCCCTTGCTCGAAGCCCAGGGGGTCGTTGTTGACCTGCTGCCGGCCACCGTACCGCCGGGCTACGACGCCGATGCCTTCATCGCCATTCACGCCGACGGGTCGAGCAACCCTGCCGCCCGTGGCTGGAAACTGGCCACGCCGTGGCGGACCTCCGCTGCCTCGCGGGCGCTGATGGCCGCCGTAGCCGCCGCCTATGGCCCCGCTACCGGTCTCCCCGAAGACCGCGGCGGCGTTACCTTCAACATGAAGGGCTACTACGCCTTCAGCTACCGCCGCTACCAGCACGCGATTGCCCGCACCACGCCGGCAATCATCGTCGAAATGGGTTTTATGACCAGCGCCGCCGACCGTAGCGTGCTCTTCGGACAGCCCGATCGGGTCGCCCGCGGGATCGCCGACGGTGTGCTGGCCTACCTGCGCCAGCGAGATCCGAACGATGGCGCGGCATTGCTACCGCCGGACTATCCGGTTATGCGCGCCGTGGCCACGGGGGCGCTGGTGCGCGCGGCGCCCCGCGACGATGCCCGGATCGTGCTGCGCGCCGAGGGGGATGCGCGTATCGTGCCCTTTGATAAGCTCGGGGGTTATTATCAGGCGTTCGTGCGCGCCGGTGATGCGCGGGTGGTCGGTTGGGTGCGCGAGGACGAACTCATCGCTACGGACGAGCAACCCGTGTTCCCAACGCCCACGAATCCGTAGGGAGCGCGGCGAGGCCTGGCTGCTAACATGGGGAAACCAGGTTTCCCCACGCCCCTCCCTGCGGAGGTGGCAGGCCCTTGCCCCTGCGCTGCTTACCGCCGGGTGATTGGCAAGTACAGGCTCGCTCCCGCCAGGTTGACCCGGGGGGCCGTAAGGGGATCACCGAGCAGGGTGAAGGCGCTGCCGGTTTCCTGGCAACACGCCGATGCCGCAAACAGCTCCAGGTGTCCCGCCAGTGTGAGCGCACCCAGCGGCGGGGAGCGCGACTCCGCCCACAGCGCCCGGTAGAAGCCCCGCTGCAGCGCGTCGTGACCGTAGAGCACCCCCAACCCGGTCGAACTCCATGTGGCAATCGCTCCACCATCCGCCCGCACGACCATTCGCTCATCAATTGACGTGCCGACGAAGGCCGGGGTCTGAAACGCGCCCGTCAGGCAGGATAGCGCCAGCACGACGGGCAAACGCCCGCGGTTCCGCAAATCATCAACCTCAAACAGGCCCAGGAGGTACTGCCGATCCTGGGGAGCGTTGGGTTGCAGGGGCGGCCCGGTGTAGGCCCACTGGAACTGCAAGCCATGGCCCAGGAAGTTGATGAACGCCGCGCCGTTGTCAAAGGCGCGCATCGTGCGGTCCAGCGCCACGAGCGGGTCACGCTCGCGCCACGGGTCGCCCGTCTGCGCCTCAGGGTCGTAGTAGACCCGTTCGATCCGCGCCTGCCGCGGGTGCAGGGCGATGCTCTCTTCTGCTGCGAGGACAAAATTGCCGCCAATATCGGGGTTGTCGGCGATGTAGGCCAGGCGCGCCCGCCAGGCGCCCAGCAGCCCGCTCTGCTCATAGGCCAGGATCTTCGCCACCAGGGCCGCGGTTTCCTCCATGCTCCTGGAGGGCAGGCGACCGAGCCACATATCCGGCGCGCGGTCCTGGAGGGGATCATCGCCCTGGAGCCGCACGAAACAGGTTTCACAGGCGGTTTCGCCGAGCCAGGGGTCAACCATCGCCAGGTATGGTGGAATCCAGGTACGGTTATTGCGCCCGAGGTAGTTGCGCGGGTCGGAGGTGCCATCGCCAACCAGTACGACGGCAACGGGCGCGGTCTCCCAGGTAGCGGCAGCATACCGCAAGAAGCTGCGGATGGCCTCCGGGTGAACCTGCCCGCCACTCCAGGCATCGTAGAGGGCCTCAACCGCCACGGCGGCCACGGTCCAGCCCTGGGCGCGGCGGTGGGTGATGAGCGGTTCCAGGGCTTCGAGGAAGGCCCGGGGCGCAATGTATACCGCCCGGGCGTTACGGGGCAACGCTGCGGGCGCGTGCGCGGCCACGGCAGGCCGATGCAACGTACCCGGCCCGGTCACCAGGTAGGTTCGCGGGACAGGGGCATTATCCTCGAACGTGGCGCCGGTAAAGCTCAGGCGCACGGGGGCGAGCGGGTCGCTCACATCGTACACTGCCGCGCCCTCGGCCAGGCCGTCGAGCTGGTAGCGGAAGCGGCCGGCGCTACCAACAAAGCGGGCGCCGTTTCCACCGAGGTTCAGGGCCACGGGCGCTTCCCAGGCGACGCCATCGAGGTGTACCCGATCGGCGCCGGGGGTGGGTAACAACGAGATTGTCACCCGGCTGGCAAAGGCAGGCAGATTGACTCGTTGCGACCACAGACCCTGGCCGCTCCAGCGCACAACGCGCTCTGGCTCCCCCGACGTCTCGCACGGTCGGTACGAAGGGGTAGATGGAGGCGCGCCGGCTCGCACGCAGAGCGTGAAATCACCGCGCCGCAAGGTCGCGCCCTGAAGCGTAAGGGTAAGTGGCCCATTCGCCGGGAGCACCGGGGCGATCGTCGCAGCCACGCTATCCGGCGGGTTCGGGGGCGGGATCACGCGCAGATCGGCGCTGAAGAAGTGATCGCCGTCGGGACCGGGAAGGCGGCTCTCGAGGATCTGGTTGGAGCGCCAGATCCCCTGTTCAATCGCGGTGGAGCGCAGCGGCGCATCGGTGGCGGCGGCCTCGCGAACGGCCATTGCCGTCCCGGAGCCCTGATCCGCGGTCAGCCAGTAGATGGCCGTGGCGTTCCAGCGATCGCCCGGCTCGGCGTAGAAGCGCAAGGCTACCAGGGCGCCACCGGCATCGCGCAGAATCTCCAGGGGAACATCGCGACCCTGGTGGCGGAGGCGCAGTGTGGCGGGGTTGACTTGCGTCAGCCCGGCGGCGACCAGATCTTCCGCGGTGAGTTCCTGGATACCAGGATCGGCCACGGTGATCTTCCAGGCCGGCCCAGCAGCCACCGGGTCGGGCGCAGTCGCCCCGGTCGCGAAGGGCGACGCCTCCAGTCGGGCCAGCGCGCTGACATCGGCCGGGCGCGCGCCGGGAACGAGCGCTTCGGCCACTTCCACCCGGAACACAGCCTCACCTGCCACATAGACCGGGTTGAGGGCATACACACCCAGCCGCTGATCGCGCAGCCGCCCCTCACGGAGCAAGGTGATCGGCGCATCGGGCGCCGGGGGGGCTGTAAACATCGGCAGGGGCGAGTACACCTCGCCGTCAGGATGGGCCTGGGCGGGCAGGGGGGTCGGAGCGGGCGCCTCGCCCGTCCACGGCATCTGTTGCAGCCTGGTGAGACGGGGCGCCGCGTCGCCCTCGGGGGGCAGGAGCAGCGCCACCAGCGTTGAACCGGGCAGGGCATCCGACGCCGGCCCGACCCCTGGCCACTCCAGGCGCAGCACAACGCCATCGGTGGCAACCTGCACATCGGCGCGCAGGCCCGGCGGCTCGGGCTGCGCCGTGACCGGGGCAGGCGCCGGGGCCACGAGCACCAGAGCCAGGACGATCAAAACGAGGGCGGAGACGAATGCTTTCATGTGTTTTCCAGGCCACTAACGTGAACCCGGGTTTTCCCACGCCCCTGCCTGTAGGGAGGGCTTGCCACCCCGTGGGTGGGGGTATGGGGAAACCGGGTTTCCCCATATGCTCACATCAGCGGCGCGTCCTGCGGCGCACCAGCAGGCTCCCGGCAATCAACATCAGGCCGAGCGCGGTCGCCAGCGCCGGTAGCACCCCGAGGCCGGTTGCCGATGTGGCCGGGAGCGTCACGGGCAGCGGGCTATCCAGCGGCACCGAGGCCCGGTTGTTATCCAGATTGGCATCAGGGCTGTCACTCGACACAAGCGCCAGGTTCTGATTGTTCGGCGGACTCGGGACTTGCGTCACCCGCGCCACGACGCGAACAGTGACCGACTCGCCCGGCGCCAGATCGCCAATTGTCACCCGGACCGTATTACCGCTTACCACAACCTCGCCTCGATCGGCCGTTGCCGAAACGACCGCCAGAAAGGCTGGCAGCGTATCCTCAACCACCACTCCGGTGGCTACACTGCCGCCAATGTTCGAAACAACAATCGTGTAGGTGACACTGGCCCCCACCACACCGACCCGGGGATCCACCGACTTGCTGATTGCCGGATCGGCCAGGATCGCCGGCGTGGGCGTCAGCGTCGGCGTCGCTGTAGGGGTCGCAGTTGGCGTTGCAGTTGGCGTCGGCGTGTCGCGAGGTTGTTCCTCCTCTTCCGGCGGCGGAGGCGTGGTCGGAGTTGCCGGCGGGGGCGTTGCCGTTGCTGGCGGGGGCGTTGCCGTCGCCGCCGGGAGCGTCGCCGTCGCCGCCGGGAGCGTCGCCGTCGCGAGAGGAACGGTTGCAGTCGGCGGTTCCGGCGTGCGGGTGGGCGGCTCACCTGTGGCGGTTTCGGTAATGAGCAACAATGGCGCCGCCATAGCAGGTATGCTCTGACGCGGCAGCAGCCCCCATCCGACGAGCAGGACCCCGATGAGGAGCAGTAGCGCTCGCCCCGGTGCAGCCTTCATTGTTGACTCCTAGCGCTGGTAAAGGATCCGTGTGCGTACTACTGGAAACAACGGACGCAGCCCCGTACGCTGCCCTATCGTAACACACCCTGTTGAAAATAGCCCGCCCGCGGGAGGTTTTGGGAGGGCTTCGCCCTCCCAAGAACAATATAATATTTTCATTCTGGCGTTGTGCGCCCCGCGAATGGTGCCTGACGAGGCTCTCAAAAGAAAAACCCTCTTGATTTAGACGGCTGCTGTGCAACCATAGTCACGCAGTGCGGCAGGGTCATCGCCTTCTCCCGGGTTGCCGCGGCTGGCGCCATTCGGGGCGCCTTGACGGCGAGGATGCTCCGGCGTAGGATGATCTCTATTCAGCTGTCCATGCGGCTGGGCCGCACAACGACAAGATGAACAATGGGTTTTTCTTGGGAGGGCTTGCCGCCCCCCAGGCAGGGGTATGGGGAAACCTGGTTTCCCCATATGTTCATGTTAGCTGCCGAATCGATCATCTCACCGTCCAGAAGGAGAAGGCTTGAACCTGGTTCCGACCCGTCACGGCCCGCTGCATTACCTGGAAGCGGGATCGGGGGCGCCGCTGGTCTTACTGCACGGCAATACCTACACGGCAGCAACGCAGACCCGTCTCGCGGCCCGTTTTACCGATGAGCACCGGGTCATCAGTGTTGATCTGCTGGGCCATGGCCGCTCGGCGCGTCCCGAAGGGCTGTTCTCCACCCGCTATTTTGCCATGCAGGGTGAAGCGCTGGCCGATTTCCTCGGTGCGATGTTCGACGCGCCCGTGCCGGTCTTCGGTATGAGCGCCGGGGGCATCACCGCCCTCAACGCCATCTGCCATCGCCCCGACCGGATCGCGGCGTTGATCCTCGATGGCGTCTTTCGCCAGGTGACGACTGCCACGGTTGACGCGCACCACCATAGTACCGCCAGTATGTCACCATCGTGGCATCGCTACATGCGCGCGCAGCACGGCGACGACTGGTGGCCGCGTCTCAACGCTGGGGTTGAGCAGGCCATCGAGCTGATGGCCGCTGCCCGGACCATCGTCGCGCCCTGTCTGGATACGATCCATGTCCCGGTGATTGTGTTTCAGGGCGGCAGGGATCCTTTCGTTCCCGACACCCAGGCACGGGTCATCGTTTCGGGTATCCGGGGCGCGCGGCTGGTCTACGAACCGGAGGCCGGGCATCTGATTGCCTGGCGCAATCCAGCGGCGTTTCGTGAACGGGTGCGCCGTTTTCTTCACGAGCACGGGTTGGCGCCATGAAGATCGCCTATTTCGATTGTTTTCACGGCGCTGCCGGTGATATGCTCCTGGCGGCGTTGCTTGACGCGGGGCTGGATCTATCCGCGCTGCAGGCGGCTCTGGATGGGCTTGGCCTCGATGGGTACACGCTCGTGCCCCGGCGGGTGCGCAGCCATGGCATCATGGGCACCCGGCTCGATGTCACGATGCACGCCGACCAGCCGCAGCGCGACTGGGCGCAGATCCGCGCCCTGATCGCGGCAGCGGCGCTGCCCCCTCCGGCGCAAGCCTGGGCCGGGGGCGCGTTCGCGCGCCTCGCCCGCGTCGAGGCCGCCATTCACGGCGTGCCGGTGGAGCAGGTCCACTTCCACGAGGTCGGCGCGGTTGACAGTATCCTTGATACCGTAGGCGTCTGCGCTGGGCTGGCCCTCCTCGGGGTCGAGCGGGTTTACGCCTCGCCGCTGCCTCCTGGGCGCGGCTGGGTGCTGACCCGGCACGGTCCTCTGCCCGTGCCGGCTCCGGCAACCCTGGCGCTGCTGGCCGAGGCCGGCGCGCCGCTGCTTCCCGCTCCACCGGGCAGCGATGGCGAACTGGTTACTCCCACCGCCGCGGCGCTCCTGGCCGAACTTGCCTGCTTCGAGCAACCTCCGATGGTCGTGCGCCAGATTGGTTATGGCCTGGGGCAACGGGAGTATCCCCGGCTCAACGCCCTGCGCGTCTGGATCGGCGAGTTGCAGCCGGACACCAGCGCCGGGCCGCCAGCGGGGGCCGCACAGCCGCTCCCGGAAGTGGCCCGGTCTGCGTCCCCGGCCACAACCGAAGCGCTCTACGAACTGCGCTGCAACCTCGACGACGCCACTGGCGAAGTGGTCGCCTATGCCATCGAACGGTTGCTCGCCGCGGGCGCCCTCGATGCCTGGGCCGCGCCGCTGGTGATGAAGAAAGGTCGCCCGGCCCTGCAACTCGCCTGCCTGGTCCGTCCGGCTCAGGTAGCGGACCTCGCCAGTCTGATGCTCCGCGAGACGCCGAGCCTGGGGGTGCGCTGGTCGCCAGTGGAACGGCAGGCCGCCGCCCGCGACCGGATAACGGTGGCTACCCCCTGGGGGGCGGTGCGGGTCAAACGGAAGTTTCTGGACGGCGCAGTTGCGGGTCTGGCGCCGGAGTACGAAGATTGCGCCGCCCTGGCCCGCGCCCACAACGTCCCCCTGGCGCAGGTCTACACTGCCGCCATCCAGGCGGCGGCGCCTGCGCCGGAGGAAGCGGATCCGTCCTGGCGACAGGGCTGCATAGCCGATGGAGCCGGGGACGCCGCATAGTCCAGCGCAGCTCCACATTCCTCCACCGCCCCACAGGCCGTTGTGGAGCTGTAGAGCTGTGGAGGTGTGGAGCTGAGCCAGGGCGATGTCATCAAGCAGAATTGGCATCAGCGGTGAGAGATCAGACCAGGGCGCTCAGGCCCGTTGGAGCGTTTCCAGGGTGGCCTCGACCACGCGCTGGGCCGTCAGGCCGTAGCGCCTGAACAACTCTGCGAAGGGCGCCGAGGCCCCGAAGCGATCCACGCCAAGGGCCACACCGCGCGGCCCGAGGTAGCGTTCCCAACCCATTGTGCGCCCCGCCTCGATTGCCACCCGCGCGGTGATGGCGGGCGGCAGCACACTCTCGCGATAGGCGCGCTCCTGGGCCTCGAACAGTTCCCAGCAGGGCAGGCTCACCACCCGCACCGGCACCCCCCTGGCCGCCAGCAGATCAGCGGCCTCGAGCGCCACCGCAACCTCGGAGCCTGATGCCAGTAAGAGCGCCTGCGCTCCCTCGGCGTCGCGGAGCACATACCCGCCGCGCAGCGCCCCCTCCGCTGGCGCCAGGCGCTCGCGGTCAAACGTGGGCACATTCTGCCGGGTGAGCACCAGCGCCGTCGGCCCGTCGCGCCGCTCGAGAGCATGCCGCCAGGCCATACGCACCTCGTTGGCATCAGCGGGCCGAAAGACATGCAGATTGGGGATGAGCCGCAGTGACATCACATGCTCAACAGGCTGGTGAGTCGGACCATCTTCACCCACCCCGATGCTGTCGTGGGTGAAGACGAACACCACCTGCAAGTGCATCAACGCCGCCAGGCGGATCGCCGGGCGCATATAGTCGCTGAAGACCAGGAAGGTGCCGCCGTAGGGGATAATCCCGCCGTGGAGCGCCATACCGTTCAGCGCCGCGGCCATAGCATGCTCGCGCACCCCGAAGTAGATGTTGCGCCCGGCAAAGCTCGCGCCGCTGAGCGGCGCCGCGCCCTTGATCGGCGTATGGTTCGAGCCGCCCAGATCGGCTGAGCCGCCGAGCAACCCCGGCAGCACCGGCGCCAGGGCGTTCAACACCTGCCCCGAAGCCACCCGCGTTCCCTTCGCCTGGGGATCGGGCGCCAGGGTCGGGAACAGCGCCTCCCAATCGGCGGGTAGCGCGCGGGTCTGCATCTGCTCCCACAAGGCCGCCAGTTCCGGGTAACTTGTCTGGTAGCGCGCCAGCAGGGCCTTCCATTCGCGCTGGCGCCGGTCACCCACTTCGAGCACCAGATGCATGTGCTCGTACACCGCCTCGGGCACGTAGAAAGCCGGCTCGAGCGGCCAGCCCAGGTTGGCCTTGGTAAGCCGGGCCTCCTCCGCCCCCAGCGGTTCACCGTGAGCGATGTGCTTGCCGGCCTTGTTGGGGCTGCCGTAGCCGATCACCGTGCGAGCGATGATAATCGAGGGCCGGCTGCGTTCCGCCCGCGCCGTAGCCAGCGCCTCGGCCACCTCGGCCATCTGGTGCCCGTCCACGTGCAGCACCTGCCAGCCGTAGGCCGTGAAGCGCATCGCCACGTCTTCGGTGTAGGTCAACTCGGTCGGACCATCAAGCGAAACCAGGTTCGAGTCGTAGAGCACGATCAACTTGCCCAGTTGCAGGTGCCCGGCCAGACTCGCCGCCTCGTGGCTGATACCCTCCATAAGGTCGCCATCGGAACACAGCGCATAGGTGTAGTGGTCAACAATTGGAAAGCCAGGCCGATTGAAGCGCTCGGCGAGCCAGCGTTCGGCCATCGCCATGCCGACCGCGATGCCGAACCCCTGCCCCAGCGGGCCGGTCGTCGTCTCCACGCCGGGGGTCAGGCCGTATTCGGGATGACCGGGCGTTTTGCTCTCCCACTGGCGAAAGGCGCGCAGGTCGTCGAGGCTCAGCTCGTAGCCGCTGAGGTGCAGCAGCGCATACAGGAGCATCGAACCGTGCCCTGCCGAGAGCACGAAACGATCCCGGTCCGGCCAGGCAGGATCGCCCGGATTATGCTTCAAAAAGCGGGTCCACAGCACATACGCGGCGTCGGCCATTCCCAGCGGCAGCCCTGGATGGCCGCTCTTTGCCGCCTCGATCGCGTCGATCGCCAGGGCGCGGATCGCATTTGCGCAGAGCCGGTCAATTTCTGCCTGCCCCAGTTCCTCCGCGCCCGTCTCGTTGGTCATACCTCGCTCCTTGGTGCCAGTACTGCTGCTATGCCCTGAACATTATAGCACTGAGGTTACTTATTCAAACGTACCACAGAACGCGTCGCAGGGTTGATGCAAAGCAGGTCTTGCGCCGCGGCGGACGGTGACACATGCGCTGGCGGTGGCGTCATGTCCGTGTGATGTGCCTGTACGGTCGCTCGCCTGAGATGAGCATATGGGGCAACCGGGGTTCCCCACCTGCGGTGAGCCTGTCGAACCGCACCCCTGCCTGTGGGGGTGCCAGGCGCCCCCGACAGCGGTTGGGGTATGGGGAAACCCGGTTTCCCCACGCCCCTCCCTGGTGGGAGGGTGTGGGAGGGCGCAGCCCTCCCAGGAACCAACCCGCCAGCGGGAGGGTGTGGGAGGGCGCAGCCCTCCCA
>CAKZKA010000020.1 GCA_937120965.1 uncultured Chloroflexota bacterium | reverse complement strand
ACCGGGTTTCCCCACCTGCGGTTCGACAGGTTCACCGCAGGCGGTGAGCCTGTCGAACCGCACCCCTGCCTGTGGGGGCGCCAGCCGTTCCCAACAGCGGTTGGGAAATGGGGAAACCGGATTTCCCCACACCCCTCACCTGCTGGCGGGTTGTTTCCTGAGAAGGCGTAGGCGCGGCGGCGCCGCGCCTCTACGCCCAACCCTCCGGCGCGCCGGCTATGTTCACCTCCGCGCGTTCGAGTCGTGCTATACTCCCCATGACGGCCCCGGTGAAAGGAGTAGCTGTGCGCGCAGGACACATATCGTTGACCGTGATTCTTGCGCTGCTCGTGCTGGTCGCCTGTGGTGGCCGGCCCGGCGCGCCCTCCGGCGCAGCCACTGCCGACAACCAGCCCTTCGAGCAGCGCTATCGCTCGATGAGCTTTGAGCAGATCGTCGAAGCCGCCCGCGGCCAGACTGTGAACTGGTTTATGTGGGGCGGTTCGGACGCGATCAATGCCTATGTCAACGGCTATGTGGCCGGTACGCTCAAGGAACGCTATGATATTACGCTCAGGCAGGTGCCGGTCACCGATATCGTTGAGACGATCAACAAGGTGCTGGCCGAGAAGCAGGCCGGTAAGGATCGCGACGGCTCGGTGGATCTGATCTGGATCAATGGCGAGAACTTCCGTACCCTGAAGGAAGCTGGCGCGGTGTTCCGCAACTGGGCCGACCTGCTGCCGAGCAATCAGTTTGTGGATTGGGAGAATCCGGCGATTGCCTACGACTTCGGCTTTCCGGTTGAGTACGATGAGTCGCCGTGGGGTTCGGCGCAGTTTGTGATGGAGTACGACAGCGCCCGGGTGCCTGAACCGCCCCGTACCATCGAGGCGCTGCTGGAGTGGGCCTGCGCCAATCCCGGCAAGTTTACCTACCCGGCGCCGCCCGATTTCACCGGCAGTGTCTTTGTGCGCCACGTCTTCTACGCCGCCGCTGGCGATTATACGCAACTCCTTGGTCCCTTCGATGAGACGCTCTACGCCCCCATCGCCGAAAAGACCTGGCAGATGCTCAATACGCTGGAACCTTGCCTGTGGCGCGGTGGTGAAACCTACCCCCAGACCAGTACCGCGCTCTACGACCTGTTCTCCCGCGGCGAGGTCTGGATCGCGATGAACTACAGCCCGACCCACGCGGCGAACCAGATTGCCCGGGGGGTGTACCCTGCCACTGCCCGTACCTGGGTCTTCGATACTGGCACTATCGCCAATACGAATTACGTGACCATCCCGTACAATTCGCCAAATAAGGCCGCAGCCATGGTGGTGGCGAATTTCTTGCTCTCGCCAGAGGCGCAGTATGAAGCGGCAAAGCCTGAAGTGGTGGGCTGGAGCACGCCGCTCTCCTTCGCCAAGCTACCCCGGGAGTGGGTCGAGAAGTTCTATGCCCTGCCCCGCCCGGAGGCGGTGCTGCCCGCCGATGAACTCGCTGCGCGGCAACTCTCCGAGTTGCAGGCGCCCTGGCTGACGCGCATCGAGGAGGACTGGATCGCCAATGTTCTGGAGCGCTGACCCGGAACGCCCCCGGATCTGGCTGATGCTCGCCCCGATGCTGGTGGTGGTGATCTTGCTCTTCGGCGGTGGTTTGTTCTTCGCCCTGATTCAGTCGTTCGGGTATCTGCCGCTGATCGGCCAGACAAGTGTCAGTCTCGGGGCCTATGCCACGGTCGTGCGGCAACCTTCGTTTCTGGCCTCGCTGGCGCTGACGCTGTATATCGCTGCTGCCTCGACGGTCGTCGCCACGGTGCTGGCAGTGGCGGTAGCCCTGGCCATCCGCGCCACGACGCGGGGCCGCCAGGCGCTGAGTTTCATATTCCAGTTCAACCTGCCCATTCCCCACCTCGTCGGGGCGATAGCCGTCGCCGACCTGTTGAGCCAGAGCGGGCTGCTCGCCCGTGTCGCGGCGGCCTTCGGGCTGATTGACGATCCGGGCCAGTTTCCCGTGCTGGTCTTCGACCGCTGGGGCGCAGGGATCATTGCCGAGTATGTCTGGAAAGAGACTGCCTTTATCGGCGTGACGGTGCTGGCCGTGCTCCACGCTATCGGACCGGAGTATGAGGAACTGGCCCGCTCGCTGGGGGCTAACCGCTGGCAGCGCTTGCGCCTGGTGCTGCTGCCGCTGATGCTGCCGGGGGTACTGGCGGCCTCGGTGATCGCCTTCGCGTTTTCCTTCGGCGCCTTCGAGGTGCCCTACCTGCTCGGCGCCAGTTATCCGCAAGCGCTGCCGGTGCTGGCCTACAAGCGCTACACCGCAGTGGATCTGGCCGCGCGCGCCGAAGCGATGGCCCTGTGTGTGATCATCACCCTGGTTGCCGGCGCCGCAATTGTCGCCTATTTGCACGTGAGCCGGCGTTACTTGCGCCGCGAGTCAGACTAGCAATGCCCATCGGTGGTGCTCCCTCCAGGCTCGCCCCGCGCCCGCCCCTGCTGCGCTGGTGCCTTCTGGCGGCGATGGTGGTTGGTATGCTCCTCCCCATTGTGCCGCTGGCGCTCTGGTCATTTGCCTTTCGCTGGAGCTTTCCCGACCTGCTGCCGGAACGCTGGAGCCTGCGGGCCTGGCGCTACCTGGTTGCCCCCGAGTCGCAGGTGCTGCCGGCGCTGCGCGACAGCCTGTTGCTCGCCGGGGCCGTAACCCTGCTCGCTACGCTGATCGGTGTTCCCGCCGGGCGCGCGCTGGGCATGTATCGCTTCCGGGGGCGCGCCCTGGTCGAGATGCTTATCCTGGCGCCCCTGATCGTCCCGCCGTTTGCTGTGTCCCTCGGCATTCAGATCGTGTTCATCCGCTACGGCCTGGCCGATACCTTTCTCGGGGTTACCCTGGTGCATCTTGTGCCTGCCACGCCGTACATGGCCCTGGTGATGGCAAGCGTATTCGCCAATTTCGACCGGCAGTACGAAGATCTGGCGCGCACCCTGGGCGCGCGCCCGACGCAGGTCTGGCGCCTGGTGACCATGCCGGCGGTGCTGCCGGGGCTGGTGGTGGGCGCGCTGTTCGTCTTTCTGATCTCGTGGAGCCAGTACGCGCTGACGCTGATCATTGGCGGTGGACGGCTGGTGACGCTGCCGATGCTGCTCTTCGCCTTTGCCCGGAGCGGCGACAACGCTGTCACTGCCGCCCTCAGTCTCGTGTTCATTGCCCCGGCGGTGCTACTGCTGGCGCTGATCGCGCGTTTTCTCGGCGCTGCCCCGGCTGCCGGCGGTATTCGAGGTTTGTAACCGCTGACCTATGACCGCATTGCAGCTTGCCAACCTCACCAAGACTTACCCTGGCGCGTCTGCTCCGGCGCTGCGCGATCTGTCGCTCGATGTGGCCCCGGGCGAGCTGGTCGCGTTGCTGGGCGCTTCGGGATGCGGCAAGAGCACCACGCTGCGCCTGGTGGCCGGGCTGCTCATACCCTGTCGCGGGGATGTGCGCTTCGATGGACAATCGGTGCTGGCAACGCCGCCTGAGCGTCGGGGTGTGGCGATGGTCTTTCAGAAGCCGCTGCTGCTGCCGCATATGAGCGTCGGCGAGAATGTGGGCTTCGGGCTGCGGGTGCGCGGCGAACGCCCGGCGCGCATCCGGCGCCGGGTAGACGAGCTGCTCGAGCTGGTGCAGTTGCCGGGAATCGCCGCCCGTCGTCCGGGTCAGCTCTCGGGCGGGCAGGAGCAGCGGGTGGCCCTGGCGCGGGCGCTCATCGTTGAGCCGCGGGTACTCCTGCTCGATGAACCCTTCAGTCAGCTCGACGCCGGGCTGCGAGCCGAGATGCGCGAACTGGTCGCCGGCTTGCAGCGACGCCTGGGCATCACCACGCTCCTGGTGACCCACGACCAGGAAGAGGCCCTGCTCCTGGCCGACCGCATCGCGCTGCTCGACCAGGGGCGTCTGTTGCAGTACGACACCCCGCGGGGTCTCTACGAGCGCCCGGCCAGTCTCGCCGTTGCGCGCTTCCTCGGCGGGCGCAACTTTATCCCCGGGCGCGTCGCAGGTCGGCGCTTCTTGAGCGACCTGGGCGCTTTTGAACTTGCGACGGAACCGCCAGTGCAGGGCGCGGCCACCCTGACCATTCGCCCCGAAGCGCTTGTGCTCGGCTGCGATGGCCCGATTAACCGCCTCCGCGGCATGGTGACGGCGGCGCGTTACCTGGGCGCCCGGATGCGCTACCAGATCCAGGCCGGCCCGCTGGCCCTCGAGGCCCTGGCCGATGCCGCCACGCCCTACCACCCTGGCAGCCCGGTAAATCTGACTTTGCCGCCAGAACGGCTGTGGGTGGTGGCGCGTGACGAGTAGGGAACAGCTTCGGGTTGTGGTGTGGATGGGCTGTGCGCGGGAGTTTGGGAAGGCACAGCCCTCCCAGAAGAATTATACCATTTTGGATTGTGGATTGCCACGCTGGGCAGCACAACGCCTGAAATCGGTTCAGGCAATGCGGCATCATCAACGGTAATTGGTATTATGCCGGTGGGGTGCGGCGCATCCGCACGGGCATCTGCTGATTAACCAGGTCTGGCGCCAATGCTCGCAGCCGATCTTCTTCCACTTGTCGAGAGCTACCTGCGTCGGCCAGAGGTGGCCGGGCATCCCGGGCTGGATCTGACCGGCGACTGGGCACTGCGTTTTCTGGCCCAGGGCGAGTACAACATCAACTACCTGCTGGAGCGCGACACCGGCCCACCCCTGGTGGCGCGGATCAACACCGGGTCGCAGATCGGCAAGCCGGGTGGCGCCCAGATCGCCTATGAGGCGGCGGCCCTGCGCCTGCTCGAACAGGTGGACGTGGCCCCCCGGCTGCACTACGTGGACGATACCCTCGCGCTGCTGCCCTACGGCCTGCTGGTGATGGAGTACCTGCCCGGCGGGCCTCTCCGCTACGATGATGCCACGCACCTCGTGGCCGCGGCGCGCACCCTCGCCCGCCTGCACCAGACACCCGCGACCCACGCCACCTTTATCGTCCGCCGCGCCCTGGTTGACGACCTGGAAGAGGCCCGCGGCTGGCTGGCGCCCTATCTGGCCTGCCCGCGCGCTCCAGCGGCGGTGCGCGAGTGCCTGGCGCGCCTGCTTGAACGCGCCGCAGACGATGCCGCGCGCTATGCTCAGCGCTTCCCCGCGCCCTTCGCCCTCGTCCACACTGACGTACAGGCGCACAACTTTGTGGTCGAAGAGCTGCCCGGCGGCCCACGCTGCCGGCTGGTAGACTGGGAGCGCCCGCTCCTGGACGACCCCACCTACGACCTGGCCCACTTTACCATTCCCACCACTACCCGCTGGAAGACCGGGCTGACCCTCGGCCCGGCGCAGATCGATGACTTTCTGGCTGCCTACACTACCGCTCGCCCGGATCTTGACCCGGTGGACCTGCGCGAGCGACTGGCCATCCGCCGCCCCTTTATTCTGCTGCGCGCCGTGAGCTGGTGCGCTGGCGCCTGGGTAGACTACACCGGCCCCGGACGGGCGATCCAGCACGTGGATACGCTGGCGCGGATCGAGGAGTATCTCCAACCCGAGGAACTGGCAAGGTTGTTTCCAGCGTGGATGGAGGGAATCTAGGCGCCTGGGCGCAGCCCTCCCCAACCCTCCCCTCAGGCAGGGGGACGGGGAAACCCGGTTTCCCCATCCCCCAACCGGTGGCGGGGGCGCCTGGCGCCCCGGCAGGCAGGGGCATGGGGAAACCTGGTTTCCCCATCCCCCAACCGGTAGCGCGGGCGCCTGGCGCCCCGTCAGGCAGGAGCCTGGGGAAACCTGGTTTCCCCATCCCCCAACCGGTGGCGGGGGCGCCTGGCACTCCGGCAGGCAGGGGCATGGGGAAACCTGGTTTCCCCATCTTTTCACCTCAGCCGTCCATGCGGCTGCGCCGCACAACGCCAGAATGAAAATACTGGTTCTTGGGAGGGCTACGCCCTCCCAAACCCTCCCCCTGGGGGATCGTTTCTGGGAGGGCGCAGCCCTCCCCAACCCTCCCCTCAGGCAGGGGCCCGGGAAAACCCGGTTACCCCAATGTTTAAAGTAGCGGAGCGACGGTGGTGACCCGCTCCCAGGCGGCGTAGAGCACCTGGTAGAAGCGCTCGCGGTCGCGGATGCGCTCGGGCATAGTGATCTCCGCGCCCTCACCCGGGGCGCCGAGGATGAGTTGCCCCGTTTCGAGGTCGGCAACGCTGGAGCGCAGCCAGACGCGCTCGTTAGAAAAGAGTTCGGGGTGTGAGAGGAACACCGCCGGCAGCAGGTCCCAGAGATAGTCGGCGGGTACGCGGCCCTGAGCGGCGCCGCGGCGCACAAAGTCGGCCAGCGCGGCGTAGATCTGCGGGTCAAAGGCCGCCAGTGGCGCCAGTTCGGCGGCGTCGAAGGGCGCATTGAGGCACACCTGGGCGTTCATCAGTGTCACCGGGCAGGGGGCATTGAGGGTCATCCAGGCGCCCTCGGGGTCAGCCGAGAGGTTGAGTTCGCGGACGGTGCTCCAGAACGGGCCGGGGAGGGGGCGCAGGTAGCCGCCCATACAGGCTACCTGGCGCAGATTGGCGTAGAAAGCCGGGTCAAGGGTCGCCGCGCCGCGCAGGTTGCCGTGGGGGCCCAGCACCAGCAAGCTGATCTCACCAGGCCGCTCGGCGGCCATCGTGGCCAGAAAGCGGGCCGCCTCGGTCGGTGGCGCGCCCCGTCGCTCCGCGCCGCGCAGCAGGGGCAGATCGGCGCGACCCACGGCGCGCAGCAGCCGTTGCGTCGCCGCGTACACCTGGTCAATGCTGCCGTTGCCAAAGGTGGTGGTGACGCCGAGTAGTTCCACGTCCGGCCGCCCGAGCAGGTAGAGCAGGGTCTGCCCGTCGTCCACCGGCATGCCCGGCAGGGGCATGGTGTTGTCGCAGTCGCAGATGACTTGTAGTTTCATGGCATTCTGAGGTGAAAATAGCCCGCCCGCGGGAGGGTTTGGGAGGGCTACGCCCTCCCAAGAATAATTATTTTCATTCCGGCGTTGTGCGCCATGCGCATGACCGTCTGAGGTGAAAATGCGGGGAAACCGGGTTTCCCCAACCCCCTCCCTGCGGGGAGGCGCCCGGTTCCCTCCCCCAGCGGGTTCACGAGCGGACAGAACATCTGAGCCAACGTGCCTTGTACCGCATTGGAACGCCCCAGCGCACGGCTCTGGTCTCCCCTCTCCAGCTTCGCTGGAGAGGGGGAGGGGGTGAGGACCAACCAGGTGTCAGAGGATGGGGAAACCTGGTTTGCCCATAGCCCTGCCCACGGCGGACCATGCTACTCATTGCGGAGCGCCCGGATCGGGTCGAGGCGCGCCGCGCGCATTGCGGGGAAGAGGCCGAAGAACAGCCCGACGCCCGCTGAAATCGAGGTTGCCAGGAGCACCGAGAAGAGCGACACCGTGGCGCGCAACCCGCCGTTGGGCGACAGGCTGGTCAGAAAGACGTTACCGAGGAGCGACAGCAGATAACCCAGCCCGATGCCGAGCAATCCGCCAAAGAGACAGAGCACAATGGCCTCGATCAGAAACTGGAGCAGGATATCGCGCCGTTTGGCGCCCACTGCCTTGCGTAACCCGATCTCGCGAGTTCTCTGGGCTACTGAGACCAGCATAATGTTCATAATCCCGATGCCGCCCACCAGCAGCGAGATGCCGCCGATGGTGCCCAGAAACGCGCTGAAGCCCACGGTCACGGCGCGGAACTGGTTGGCAAGCTGGGCGGGATTGGTAATTGAGAAATCGTTGGGCTGGTAGGTCAGGCGATGCTCCTCACGCAGCACCGCGGTGACCTGACGAATGGTCTCATCCACGTTCAGCAGGTCGCGGGCCTTGACCGTCATCGTTGATACATCCACCCGCTCGGTCACATCGTTGCGAAAGAGCCGGCTACGCGCCGTGCTATAGGGGATATAGACCTGCTCGCGCGGGTCGCCGAAGCGCCCGACGGCGCCCGCGGCCTGGCTCTGTCTGGTCGTGGCAACGCCGACAACCTCGAACTGCACGCCGTTGACGGTGATGCGCCGGCCCACGGCGCCCTCGATGCCGCCGAAGAGCGTTTCGGCCACAAACTGGCCGATGACCGCTACGCGCGCTGCGGTATGCTCTTCCTGAGCGTCGAACCAGCGCCCATCGCCCAGTTCCTGGGCCCCTACGGCAAAGTAGGTGGGCGTCACACCTTTGATGCCGAAGAGGTAACGTTCGCCGCCAGCGCTGATCACCCCGCTGCGGCTCAGTTCCACCACGACGAACTCCACTGCCGGCGCGCGCCCCGGTTGCATAATCGCCTCGGCGTCGGCGGCGGTCAGCCGTGGCTGTAACGGCTCCTCGGGATCGGGGCTGTCAACCTGTGGATTGATATAAAATGTGCCCAATCCGAGGCGCTCGAACTCGGCGTCGATCCAGCGGGAGTAGCCATCGCCAATGGCCAGCATCCCTACCACCGCGCCCACGCCGATAATAATGCCCAGCATGGTGAGCAGTGAGCGCAGCTTATGGCTGGTCATGGCCTCCCAGGCCACGCGAAAGGCTTCAGCAAGGGACATAGTATCGCCCTGATGTGAACATATGGGGAACCCGGTTTCCCCATTCTCTCTCCCTGGTGGGGAGGGTCTGGGAGGGCTACGCCCTCCCAGGAAGACGTCATTCCGATTGCCCTGAACTCCTGCCCCGGGACAGGAGCGCCCTACTCTGTCCGCAGGGCCTCGATCGGGTTAAGCCGCGAAGCCTGGAACGCCGGGAAGAAGCCGAAGGCGATCCCCACAGCGGCGGCAATGCCGGTGGCGAGCAGGATATTCTCCAGTCGCACCGCGGCGACGGCGCCCTCCGCCTCAAACACGTTCACCAGAATGAAAGTGCCGAGCAGTGAAAGCCCGAACCCCAGGACGATCCCCACTGCGCCACCGATCAGGCAGAGGGTAAGGGCCTCAATCAGGAACTGGAGCAGGATATCGCGGCGCTTTGCGCCCACGGCCTTGCGCAGCCCGATCTCCCTGGTGCGCTCGGTAATACTCACCAGCATAATATTCATAATGCCGATGCCACCCACCAGCAGCGAGATCCCTGCAACGATACCCAGGAAGGCGTTAAAGCCGCCCACCACCACGTTAAGCTGGGCAGCGATCTGCTCCGGGTTGATGATCGTGAAATCGTTATCCTGATAGGTGAGCCGGTGCTGGTCACGCAGGACCAGGGTTACCTGGCGGATGGCCTCGTCAATCTCGGCCACACTGCGCGCCCGTACAGTCATGATAAACACGTTGACCCGGTCGTTGACCTGGTTGCGGTAGAGGCGAGTGACGCCGGTCGTGTAGGGCACGAAGATGGCCTCAGCCGGGTCGGCGCCAACGGAGACCGACCCCGGCTCGGTAGCAAGGACGCCAATGACCTCGAAGCCGACCCCATTGAGGGCCAGGCGTTGTCCGACACCGCTCGTCGCGTCCCCGTAGAGCTGTTCGGCCACCTGTCTGCCGATCACCGCGACCCTGGCGCGTTCGCGATCTTCATCGGCAGTGAAGAGACGCCCGCCAGCAAGGTCCTGCGGCGTAACGTCGAACCAGGAAGGGCTCACCGCGCGCACGCTGTAGCTGCCGCGTCGCTGGCCTGTGCTGGCCTGTGCCTCGCCGCTGAACTCGATGGCGACCTGCGCCACCGCCGGCGCCCGCCCCGGGGCCATAATGGCCTCAGCATCGGCAGCGCTCAGGCGCGCGGCCGTGATCGCATCTACCCGGTTACTGTCAACAAAGGGCGCAACGTAGAAGTTGCCCGCCCCGAGCTGGGCGAACTGGTCGTTCAGGAACTGCTGAAAGCCGTTGCCCAGGGCCAGCATCCCGATAACGGCGCCAACACCGATAACAATGCCCAGCATCGTGAGCGCCGAACGGAGTTTGTTGCTGGACAGCGCCCGCAGAGCGACGCGGAAGGACTCGATCAGGTACATCGCAGCCCCTCAACCCGCCGGCGCGGGTTCCACAGCGCGGACCGTTTCGGTGATGATACGCTCAACTACCGGCTCATCACCGGCGATCAAACCGTCGCGCATGCTGATGATCCGCTCGGCATGGTGGGCGACATCGTGCTCGTGGGTGACGATGATCACCGTAATGCCCTGTTCACGGTTGAGCTTCTGAAAGATGCCCATAATCTCCTCGCCAGTGCGGGTGTCGAGCGCGCCGGTCGGCTCATCGGCCATAATGATGCGCGGCTCGTTCACCAGCGCGCGGGCGATGGCGACACGCTGCTGCTGGCCGCCCGACAGCTCGTTGGGCTTGTGGTGCATCCGATCCTGCATCCCCACCGCGGCCAGCGCCGCCCGCGCCCGCTCGTGGCGGCTACCGCCCTTGCTGCCGTAGAGCATGGGCAACTCGACGTTCCGCAGAGCCGTCGTTCGCGGCAACAGCATGTACTGCTGAAAGACAAAGCCGATCTTCTGGTTGCGGATCTCGGCTAGCTGGTTATCGTTCAGCTCGGCGACATTGATGCCGTCGAGGTAATACTCGCCGCTGGTGGGCTGATCCAGGCAGCCAATGATGTTCATCAGAGTGGATTTGCCGCTGCCCGATGGCCCCATAATCGCCACGAACTCGCCCTCGCGGATGCTCAGCGTAATCCCTCGCAGCGCGTGAACCTCCACGTCGCCCATACGGTAGACCCTGGTCAGATCTTTTACGACGATCAAATCGGACATGCGCGATCCCTCTGGTCTAGTTGATGTGAACATACGGGGAACCCGGGGTTCCCCATGCCCCCGCCTGGGGGGCGGGTTGAGATGAGGAACCCGGGGTTCCCCATGCCCCTGCCTGGGGGGGGTTGAGATGGGGAAACCGGGATTCCCCACGCCCCCACCTGCTGGGGCGCCCGGCGCCCCCACCACCGGTTGGGAAATGAGGAACCCGGCTTTCCCCATGCCCCCGCCCGGGGGGCGGGTTGAGATGAGGAACCCGGGGTTCCCCACGCCCCCGCCTGCTGGGGCGCCCGGCGCCCCCATCACCGGTTGGGAGATGGGGAACCCGGGGTTCCCCATTGTCCTGTCAGCGGTTCGGTCGCCCGGTTGGCACAAACGTACTGACGACATCCTGCACCAGCACCTCATCGCCGGGGTTGAGGCCGCTGAGGATCTCGATGAACTCACTGTTGCTCAGGCCAACCTCGACCTCGCGTCGGATGCCGGGAGGCGGGGCCGGCTGGCCAGGCAGGGCCGGCTGGGGGCGCAGGGTCGGGTCGGGCACATAAACATAGCTGCGCCCGCCTTCGACCCGCAGCGCCCGCCGTGGCGCCAGCAGCGCGTTGTTTTTCTCGGCGGTGATAATCTCCACCACGGCGGTCATCCCCGGCCGCACGTCGGGGTTGCCGCCGTCGAGTGTCACCGTCACCGTATAGCTGGTGGTGCCGGTCTCACTGCGCGTCGCCTGGGGAGCGATGGTCGTCACCCGTCCGCCGATCGTCTGGCCGGGCAGGGCATCGAGGCTGATCTCGGCCCGCTGGCCGATCTCCACCTGCGCGATGTCGAGTTCATCAACCGGCACGTCTACATGATAGCTGCTCACATCTACCAGGGTGATAAACGCATTGGCGCCAGCCGGCTCGCCCACCCGCATGCCCACCCGGCCCACGCTGGCGGCAAAGGGCGCCCGGAGGGTGCCCAGCTCCAGGTTGCGCTGGGCCTGGCGCAGGGCCACCTCGGCGCGCACGACTGCGGCCTCGCGGGCGGTCAGGGCGCTGGTGGAGGGATCGGCCAGCAGACGGTCGAGAGCAGACTGGGCAATGGCAACGTTGGCCTGCTGGGCGGCCAGGCTGCTGGCGCGATTAGCGCCGGTAAGCTGGTCGAGGCGCGCCTGGGCCCGCTGCACCTCGGCGCGGGCGCTGGCAAGCTCTTCGGGCCTGGCGCCGGCGAGAAGCTTATCGCGCGCATCGAGGGCGCTGGTCAGGTCGGCCTCGCGGGCGGCGAGCACGCTGATCTCGTCGGCGCGAGCCTGTTCGTAGGCGATCCGCGCCGCCTCCAGCGCCGCCTCGGCGTCGGCAACCGCCCGGAGGGCCGCGGTCTCGCGATCGACGCGCTCGCGGGGCAGTTCGCCGGGGAGTTTTTCGAGTTCCCGGTTCTCCCAGTAGATGCGGCTGTACTCATCTTGAACGTTCCGTAGCGCATTCGCGCGGGTCTCTAGGTCGATCCGCGCGCGCTCCTTGGCTGCCGCGAGGCTCACACGGGCCTGCTCAAGGGCCGTCTGGGCGCTCTGGACACGCTGGTTGGCGCTGCTTACCTCGTCGGTGGCCGGGCCGGCCTCGAGGCGCGCCAGGCGCGCGCGGGCGCTCTCCAGATCGGCGCGCGCAGCGTCAATGTCAGCCTGGGTAACGCTGCTCTGCGTTTGCGCTAACTGGCTGCGGGCCTGGGCGACGCGGGCGCGAGCTTCGGCAACCTCCTGCTCGCTCGCGCCATCCAGCAGGGCCTCCAGGTCGGCCTGCGCCTGCCGCAGATCGGCCTGGGCGCGCTCCACCTGCAACTGGAGATCAGCGAGATCAACCCGTGCCAGGGGTTGTCCCTGTTCTACCTGGTCGCCCGCCCGAACCAGGATCTCGCGGACGGCGCCGCTGGTCTCGAAGCGCACCTGAGCCTCGGCAGCCGGCTCCACGTTGCCCGTGGCGCTCACGCTGGCGGCGATGGGGCCGGTGACAACCGCAACGCGCTGCCACCCCTCGGGCAGCGCGCCCGGCGCCGGGCCCCGCGGTTGCAACACGAAGATCAGCCCGATGGCGAGGGCCAGCGCCAGCGCGCCACCACCAATGATCCACAGGGCGCGCCGGCGGTTGCGCGTTCGCTTGCGGGGGCTTTCCCCGGATGTCATAGCTGTCAACTCCTGATGTGAAAATTCGGGGAAACCGGGTTTCCCCAACCCCCTCCCTGAGGGGAGGGTTTGGGAGGGCTTCGCCCTCCCAAGAACAAATATTTTCATTCCGGCGTTGTGCGGCGCAGCCGCATGGATGCCTGCGCTGCGGTCAGTATCGGCGATACGACGAGCGTTTGCATCGCCCGGTTGCACGATGGCATTGCTGCAACCCGCTGATGCGTGATCCTTCTCTGGTACGATACCACATCCTCGCCCCCGCGAACGACGCCACCACCTGTCCGGCGGCGTGGCAAGCCCTCCATACCGGGAGAGTTTGGGAGGGCTACGCCCTCCCCGGAGCACACCCGGGACGTCAGGCGAACCCAACAGCGGTTGGGGCAAGGGCGTTGTATCGGCTCCGGCGCATGCCCATGGCTGTGCCGGGCTGCGACAGAATACCGTATAATGCACAAACGTATTCGCCCGCCGGCTGTGACTTGGAGCCTTGCGCATGTATCGCCAGCATACGTACTGCTCGTTCTGTGGACGTCCCTTCCAGGAAGGCCAGCGCTGGCCGCGGATCTGTGGTTATTGCGGCAGCACGACCTACCGCAACCCCCTCCCGGTTGCGCTGGTGCTCCTGCCGGTTGATGATGGGTTGCTGGTGATCCGCCGCGCTGCTGCGCCCAGGCAGGGCCAGTTGGCCCTCCCCGGCGGCTTTGTGGAGATGCACGAAAGCTGGCAGCACGCCGCGGCGCGGGAGTTGCGCGAAGAGGCGGGCGTGATCGTGGCCCCTGAACTCATCACCGATTTTGGCGCTCGTTCGACGCCCGATGGCTACCTGCTGGTGTTTGGTCTCGGCCCGCAGGTCTACGAGGCGGACCTGGAGCCGTTCGTGCCCAACCGTGAGGCAGAGGCGCGCGTCATCATCACCGCGCCCACCGAACTGGCCTTTCCCCTGCATACCGAGATGGTGCACCAGTTTTTTGCGCGTCGGTCGTAAGCAGGGCCGGTGCAGTGGCCCGGCCAGTGCTCCGTCTCCTGCCCCCATCGCGTCATCAGGCTCCGGTCAGCGTCGCAATGACCAGGCCCAGGGCCAGCAGAGCAATGAGCACCAACCCGATTGCCAGCGCCAGGACCGCGGCGCCCTGGATGGCGCGTTGACGCCGGGTGGCGTGCATCGCGCTGAGCCTGTCGCGGGGTGGCGCGTGGGTAGTTGCGAGCCTGGCGCGGCTGAGGCGGATCGCGCGACCCACATCGGCCAGACTGACGCGCCGCTCGGCCCGCAACGGCGCCTGCGCCTCGTCGAGAACGACGCGCAGGTAAGCGGGGAGCTGGCTGAGGTCCAGGAGTTCTGTCAGAACAACGCTCAGAGCGTAGACATCAGCCGACTCGTCGAGCGGTTCTCCCGTGATCTGTTCGGGTGGAGCGTACCCCGGCACGCCCACGCCCTGCAACTCCGGCAGGCTGACCCCGATTGGCCGCGCCAGGCCCAGATCGATCACGTTCACCTGGTTCTCGTCCTGCACAATGATAATGCCCGGATGCAGATCCGCGTGGATCAGACCGGCGCGGTGAATGACGGCAACCGCCTCGACCAGTCCCGCGGCGACAGCCAGTCCTGTGGCGAGGGAGGGCTGGCCGCCGGCAAGGATCTGCGCCAGCGTAGGACCTTCGAAGCAGGTTTCGACCAGATACCAGCCGAAGCTGTCGCATTCGAGCCAGATCAGGGAGGGAAAGGGACCGTTGAGACGGGCGAGAATGCAGGCCTCGCGGATGAAGGCGTCGCGGGCCACGGCGGGCGATGGCCCCCGCGGGGTAGGCGCCAGGCACTTGACGATGCAGGGGGTGTCGTCAAGCGCATCGTAGGCCTTATAGACTGCGCTCATCGCAGTGCGCGCCAGCCGTCGCTCCAGAAGGAAGCGCTCCCCCAGAAGCGTGCCAGGGGGCAGGGTGTCGGCGCGCAGATGGCCGCGTAACGGCGTTGTGCGATAGGGGTCCATATCCTTCTATCCCCTGATGTGAACGCAGGGAAAACCGCGTTTCCCCAGGCCCCTGCCCACGGGGAGGGCCTGGGAGGGCTGCGCCTTCCCAGGAGAATCTCTTTTCATGTTTGTAGTGTGCGGCGCAGCCGCGTGGGCGTCTAGCGCGAAACGACCAGCAGCCGCGTGTCCGGCGTCATCAATGTGGCCTGGCGTGAGGCGATCAGGGTGCGCAGGGTCCGAAAGCTGGCCACCTGGCGCATACGCAAGAGGCGGCCCTCGCAGATCACCTGGATGGTGCCATAGTTGAGCAAACGCGCCACCAGGCCATACTGGTACGTGGGCGCCGCGCCCCACAGCGGCACGCTGTATTCATCCATCGCCAGCGTCCCGTAGCGCATAACCAGGAGCGCCCCGCGCACAATCACCGCTTCGGTGTGGTAGCGGAGCAGTACCCTGCCGGCCATCAAGAGCGGCACAAGGGCGCTCAGACCAATCAGGGGGTTGCTGAAGATAATCGCCGCCGCCAGCAAGCCGATCAGCACCCCGGCGTAGAGCCCCATGTCTGCCAGCACCCAGGGCAGAAAGCGACGAAACACTATCTCCGTATCCCGCTGTCGTCGAACCCTGCGCAGCATGGCTGCACCTCCTCTCTGCGCCACCGTAGCTGCCCGCCCGATGATCGCATCTTACCGCCTGGCGTGGACACCACCCTTGCAGGTGTCTATGATTTATCGGCGCGAGTCTTACAGTTGGCGGCTGGGTAGCTGAGGTGAACATACGGGGAAACCGGGCTTCCCCACCTGCGGTGAGCCTGTCGAACCGCACCCCTCCCTGTGGGGG
>CAKZKA010000019.1 GCA_937120965.1 uncultured Chloroflexota bacterium | reverse complement strand
GATGCTGCCGCATTGCTTGAAGCGGTTTCAGGCGTTGTGCTGCCCAGCGTGGCAATCCACAATCCAAAATCCAAAATCTAAAATGGTATAAGGCGTCACCCCGGGTGCGCGGGCGTCCCGCCCGCAAGGGCCTGGATGCGGGCAAGATGCCCGCGCACCCAGGAGAAGTGTGAACACATATGTGGGAAAGATGTGCCAACACGTCCTTGCCCACTCTGTCCGAGATGACCGGTGGAGCGAACCTCGATGCGTACCCAGGCTCTCGCGGAGCAGATCCGCAGCGAAGCGCGCAAGGTGCTGGTTGGTCAGGATGAGCCGTTTACCCTCATGCTCATTGCCCTGCTGGCCGGTGGCCACGTGTTGCTCGAAGGCGCCCCTGGAACCGCCAAGACGCTGATGGCCAAAACGCTGGCCTTGCTCGTGCAGGCCGAGTTCAAGCGCGTGCAGTTTACCCCCGATCTGATGCCCTCCGACGTCCTGGGCACCCAGGTGTTCGACATGGCAACCGGCCAGTTTCGCCTGCGACGCGGGCCGATCTTCACCCAGTTGCTCCTGGGCGATGAGATCAACCGCGCCCCGGCTAAGACCCAGAGCGCCCTGCTTGAGGCTATGGAGGAGCGCCAGGTGACCATCGAGGGCGAACGCCTGCCGTTGCCCGACCCGTTCTTCGTGGTCGCCACACAGAACCCCATCGAATACGAGGGTACCTACCCCCTCCCTGAGGCCCAGCTCGACCGCTTTCTCTTCAAAGTGCTCCTGGACCACCCGTCCTCCGAGGTGGAGCTGGAGGTTCTGCGGCGCTACCAGCGCGGCTTCGACGCTCACCGCCTCGACGAAGCCGGCTTGCGCCCGGTGCTTGCGCCCGGGGATTTGCAGGCTTGCCGCGCCGAGATCCGCGAAGTGAGCGTCGAGGAGGGCGTGCTCGGCTATATCGGGCGCATTGCCCAGGAGAGCCGGCGTAGCCCCGATCTGCTGATGGGTGGCTCGACCCGCGCCAGCATCGCCCTGCTGCTGACGGCCAGGGTCTATGCGGCCATCCAGGGGCGCGCCTTCGTGACGCCTGATGATGTCAAGGCCCTTGTGCGCCCGGTCTTTCGCCACCGGATCATTCTGCGGCCCGAGGCCGAGATCGAGGGACTGACGCCCGATACGGCCCTCGGGCGTATGCTCGCCCGCGTCGAGGTGCCACGCTGAACTTCGTCATGCGCCAGCCGTTGCTGCCACTCCCGCCGCCCCTGCGCGGCGCTGATCCAGACTCGTTCGCCCGTGATACGGTGATCCGCCGTTTACCGGCCATCGCCGGGCGTGTGCTCGCCGAGAATGACCTCGATCCCGAAGCGGCGGATGCCGTTGCGGCCCTGGCCGCCGAGATACCCTCTGCTCCCCTGCGTCCCCTGGCCGACGCTGGAGCGCCCGATCTGGCCCTCTGGCATGACTATCTGGCCCCCTACGCCGGTCAGGACTGGCTCGCCGTGCCCTGGTTTCTCGCCGAGACCTACTTCTACCGGCGCATCCTGGAGGCGATTGGCTACTTCCGTCCCCGCTCCGGCGCCTTTGGCCGCGACCCCTACGCCCAGCAGAAGCGCCTGGGCCTCGAACGCACCCCGCTGGCAGGGCTGGCCGCTGAGCCGCTGCCGCTCGACGCGGCGCTCCGTGGCGCGTTGTGGGGCAACCAGGCCGACCTGAGCCTCTGGCCGGCGGACGCCGAAGGCGGCCCCGGCGGGGCCACCCTGCTGGCCGACGATGGTCCCGCGGTTCTGGCGCATCTCGACGCGCTCATCGCCCGCTCGGCCACGGTTGATGTGATCCTCGACAATGCCGGGGCCGAACTGGCGCACGACCTTCTCCTGACCGACGCCCTGCTCGCCCGCGGCCTGCGGGTGCGGCTGCACGCCAAGGCCCACCCGACCTTCGTCTCTGATGCGACTGTCGGCGACGTGCGCGACACCATCGCCTGGCTGGCCGGCCGCCCCGACCCGGTGGCCGCCGCTGCCGCGCGCCTCGTTGCTGCGCTGGCCGAGAGCCGCCTGACCCTGCACGACGACTGGTTCTGGACCTCGCCCCTGGCGGGCTGGGAGTTGCCCGAGGCGCTCTTCGGCACCCTGGCGACATCGGGGCTGCTGATCAGCAAGGGTGACGCCAACTACCGCCGCTGGCTCGGCGATCGCCACTGGCCTGCCGTCACCCCCCTGGCCGACGTCCTGGGCTATGCCCCGGCGCCGCTCCTGCTCCTGCGCACCTGCAAGTCTGAAGTAGCGATCGGCCTGGACCAGGCGCGCCTTGCAGCAGCAAGCGCGCGCGATCCGCAGTGGATGACCAATGGGCGCTGGGGGCTGGTGCAGTTTGTTGGCCGGGAAACCGGGGGGTAAAAAGTCGGTGAACCGGGGAGGGTCTGGGAGGGCTGTGCCCTCCCAGACAACATTCCGCTCTATCCCTCTACCGCCTTCAGATCTTCGACGACTGGCTTGGCGGCCTCGGTCAACTCCGCATTCACCTCGCCAAACACGCGGGCCGTATCCTCACGGTTGACGATGATGCGCTCCAGGCCCTTGCCGATAATCTGGTCGCCATTGCGTACGAAGACGCGCGCGGCATCCTGAGCGCGGGTGAGTGGAAGTTGCTCCACCGCAGTCTTGAAGTTGGGGTTCTGGGCGAAGAAGGCCTGCATCTCCGGGGACTGCTTGGTGCTGATACGCACCGGCATGTAGCCCGTATCGCGGGCCCAGATGCCGGCCTGCTCGGGGTTGGTGGCGAAGGCGATGTACTTCATCGCCGCGAGCTGCTTCTCAGCGGGCGTGTCGGCGGGGATGGCCAGACCGGCGCCGCCGGTGCAGCAACCGAAGTTGGTCTCCTTGGGCAGGAAGCCCACCCCGACCTCAAACGGCGCTTCGCGGGTGATGCCGCTGAGTGCGCCGGTGGAAGCCAGCATCGCCGCGCCAACGCCGCTGATGAAGTCCTTGTTGAGATCCTGCACCAGGGTGGCCCAGCCGAGCTTGTTGGCCGTGTCCTGGTAAAACTGCCCCGCCCGGAGGGTATTCGGATCGGTCATAGTCATTGTAAAATCGGGCAGCGAGTACTGGCCGCCGTGCTGCCAGGTCACACCCTGGAACAGCCAGGCGATGTAGCTCGCCCCGGTGGGGTGCAGGAAGGCGGCGCGGGTCAGTTTGTCTCCTTCCTTCACAACCAGCTTTGGCGCCCACTCGCCGAACTCGGCCCAGGTCTCGGGGGCGCGGTCAGGCAGCCCGGCCTCGGCCCAGAGCTGTTTGTTGTAGTAGAAGAGCGGAGTCGAACGGGCGAAGGGGATCCAGAAGTGCTTGTTCTGGCGCACGCCCTCGTTCAGCAGCACCGGCTCGTAGTCGGCGAAATCCAGCTTGACCTCTTTCGCCAGGTCGTCAAGCTGGGTGATGGCTCCAGCCAGGTAGAAGCCGAACCACCAGACATCGGAGAGCAGAATGACGTCGGGGATGGTGCGCGCCTGCAACGCTGCGGTGAACTTCTGGGCGGTCTCCTCGTAGCTGCCCTGGAACTGGTACTCGACCTGCACTTCGTTCTGCGACTCGTTGAAGCGCTTGACCATGGCCTGTTCGGCCTCGCCGAGCACGCCGCTGAACGATCCCCAGTAGGTGATATTGACGGTCGAGCCGGTCTGGCTGACGACGGTGGGAGCCGCGGTAGCGGGCGCCGTGGTGGGGGCGGGCGCCGCCGTGGGGGCCGGGGCCGCGGGGGCGGTGGTTGGGGCAGCCGGCGCCTGCGCGCCACAGGCCGCCAGGGCCGTGGCGCCGCCGCCAGCGATGATCATCCGCAGCATCTGACGTCGAGACAGCTTGCGCTGCTCCATACGAAGGTCTCCTTTCTCCTTACTCGGAAGCATCTGTATGCGCGCGGGGGTCTCTCATCCCCCGGAGGCGCCACTCATCCTTTGACCGCGCCGGTGGCGATGCCTTCCACAATGTAGCGTTGGACGAACAGGAAGACGATCATCACCGGGATGATCAGGAACAGCGATCCGGCCATCACGACACCCCAGTTAATGGTTCCTTCGCTGTTCCGTAGCCAGTAGATGCCAATTGGCAGCGTACGCATATTGGCGGTGTTGGTGACGATTAGCGGCCAGAGAAAATCGTTCCACTTCGCCACCAGCGAGAGCAGGGCCATAGTCACAATCGCTGGCTGGGCCATCGGCACGACGACGCTGACCAGGATGCGCAGGTGTCCCGCGCCGTCTACGCGCGCGGCCTCGATCACCTCGTAGGGGAGGGCCAGGAAGGCTTGCCGCAGCAGAAAGGTGCCGTAGGCAATCGCCGCGCCGGGAATGATAATGCCAGCGTAAGTGTTGATCCAGCCGAGCCGGGCGATGGTCAGGTAGTTGGGCACGATGGTGATCTCCACCGGCACCATCAACGCGGCCAGGAGGAGCAGAAAGACCAGATCCTTGCGTGGAAAGCGCAGGTAGGCCAGCGCGTAGGCCGAGGTAACGGCGAAGAGCACCTCCAGCCCCATGCCCCCCAGCGTGGTGATGAAGCTGTTGAGGTAAAAGCGTTCGAAGGGGGCGGCGTTCCAGGCTGCCGGGAAGTTCACCAGCGTCGGCGCCTGGGGGAACCAGGTCGGCGGGCCGTAGATCTCCGCCGAGGTTTTGAACGCTGCAATCAGCGTCCAGTACACCGGCAGACCAATCACCAGCATCGCCAGGAGCATAGCCGCATAGCCGGCGATGCGCCAGCGTCGCCCGCGCCGCCGGGCCGCTGCGCTCTCGACCGGTTGAGTCAGGACCAGTTCGTCACTCAAGGTCATACGATCATCCATAGGAGACGCGGCGCTCTAGATAGCGCAACTGGATCAGCGTCAACACGAGCATGATCCCGAACAGCACCACCGCGACGACCCCGGCTTTGCCTGCGTCATAGGTCACGAAGCCGAGTTCGTAGAGGTAGAAGACCAGCGTGGTGGTGGCGGTCACCGGCCCGCCGTCGGTCAATACTTTAATAATGTCAAAGGCCTGGAACGTTGCCAGCACACTGGTGACCGAGAGGAAGAACGCCACCGGCGACAGCCCTGGCAGGGTCACGTGGCGGAAACGCGCCCACGGCCCCGCGCCATCAACCAGGGCCGCGTCATACAGCTCGCGGGGAATGCCCTGTAGCCCTGCCAGGTAGATCACCACTGCGTAGCCCAGGTTCTTCCAGACGTACACGATGATCACCGCGGGCATAGCCCACTGGGTCGTTCCCAGCCAGTCGGGCGAGTTGAGACCGATCAGGCCCAGGAGCTGGTCAATCAGGCCGTAGCGCGGGTCGAAAATGTAGCTCCAGACCACGGCCACCACCGCCCCCGACATCACCACCGGAGAGAAGAGCACCGCCCGGGCAGCGTTGCGGTAGCGCAGGGGCTGGTTGATCAACAGCGCCAGCGCCAGCCCGAGCGTCAGGGTCAGCCCCACCGACCAGACAGTGAACACGAGCGTGTTCAGCACAACCTCCCAGAACAGCCGGCTACTGAACACGCTGATGTAATTGTCGAACCAGACGAAAGGCCTGACCGGGCGCAGGAAGTTCCAGCGCACGAAGCTCAGGTAGCCGTTGTAGATGAGCGGCCAGTACGTGAAAATGCCGAAGAGGAGCAAATTGGGACCGATCAACGCGACGAACAGGAGCCATTCGCGCCCCTGGCGCGCCGATGTCGAGACACGTTGGTGCAGGCTGGCCATAAGTCAGAATGACGGCTCACAATAGTACAGAGCGCAGATTTCGCGTTGCAGATCGGCCGCGATGGCCTTCCGGCGCGCTCTGGCTGTGACGCATAGATAGCGACCCGATGCCAGTTGCTGTCACATGTGCACCGCCGAGCCTGAGCTCAGTCGCTCGCTTCGCGCACACCGTGGCGCTGTGCTATCCCACAACAGAACTGCTCACGCATCTTAGCGGTGTCGTGTTAATCAGCGTTGAGATAGGTATTAAACTTGAGTAAAATAAACATTAAGAAACAGGCTCTCTTCCAGGGGAGGGCCTGGCTATTGTTTGCGCTGCGCTCTGTCCTATGGGCTAGGTCGTTGCAGGCAGGCATATGCTATCGTAGAGGAGGCGCGCGCGACCGCGGGGCCGCGCCCAGCACGGTCGCGCGTCGCGTCCCATTCGCTACGAGCGCAGGCGTCCTGACACACGGACTGGCCTGGCGCCCGTTTGTTGGAGAGAACGATGCAACGGAGCAAGTTCCTTGGGTCGCTGTTCCTCTGCCTGGTCCTGCTTCCAATCGGGCTGATGCCCGGCGCCACCGTCGCCCACGCGCAACCGGCGGAGCGCTGTTTTGCGGAGACGGGTTACTGCATCAGTGGTCCGATCCGCGCCTTCTGGGAAGGCAACGGCGGTCTGGCGGTCTTCGGGCTGCCGATCGGTCCGCAACAAGAGGCGATCGGCGAAGACGGCAAGCCGCGTCAGGTCCAGTGGTTCGAGCGTCACCGGCTCGAATTGCACCCCGAGAATCCCGCGCCCTACACTGTGCAACTGGGCCGTCTGGGTATTGAGCGCCTGAGCCAGCAGGGCCGCGACTGGCGCGCCTTCCCGCCGCTGGATCCCAACAACGCCGATGCCGAGCGCTGCGTCTTCTTCGCGGCGACGAACCACCAGGTTTGTGATGAGTTCCTGCGGGCCTTCCGCAGCTTCGGCCTCAACTTCCCCAACACGCCGGGGATCAGGTTTGAGGAGAGTCTGGCCCTCTTCGGGCTGCCGATTTCGGAGCCGCTCACCGAGGTCATCGAGGGCAAGGAGTACACCGTACAGTGGTTCGAGCGGGCGCGCTTTGAACTCCACCCCGAGAATCGCCCGCCGTTCAACGTGCTGTTTGGCCGCCTGGGGGCCGAAATCTTCGCCAACCGCGGCGCTGGCGGGCCTTTGCGCGGCACGACCTGGCAACTGGAAAGCTTCGGCCCAATCGAGGCGCCCCTGGCCGCGCGCACCGAACGGCCCGCCACCCTCACCTTCGAGGCGGAGCGGGTGAACGGCTTCAGCGGCTGCAACGCCTTTAGCGGCCCCTACCAGGCCACTGCCGCCGCAATCACCTTCGGCCCGCTGATCTCAACCCTGGTCGCCTGCACCGACGAGGCGCTCGGGCGCCAGGAAAGCGAGATCCTCAGCGCGCTCACGGGCACGGTTCCGTACACCCTGGCTGGAAACCGGCTCCAGATCCGTTACAACGAAGGACGCAGCATGCTCACCTACCGTGCCGCCCAGAACCCGATTGACCAGTTGCGACGCGAGCCGTGGCAACTCGAAACGTTCGGTCCGCTCGAGGCGCCTGAAGTTGCCCGCACCGAACGCCCCGCCACGCTGACGTTCGAGGCTGATCAGGTCAATGGCTTCAGTGGCTGCAACAACTTTGGCGGTTCGTATCAGGCCACTGCCGATACTCTCACCTTCGGCCCTCTGCGGACCACGCTGGCGGCGTGTACCGATGAGGTCCTGACGCGCCAGGAGCAGGCGATCTTCACGGCGCTGACCGGCGCGGCGCCCTACCGGATCGAGGGCGACCGGCTCCGGATCAGCTACGATGGGGGCCGCAAGCAGCTTACCTACCGCGCCGCCAGCGTGCCGGCCAGCGCAGTTACCGGTACCGTCACCTACCTCCAGCGCAGCGCGCTGCCTCCCGAGGCGCTGATCCAGGTGCAACCGGTAGATGTCTCGCGGGCCGATGCGCCGGCGATCGTGCTGGCGACCAGCAGTTTCCAGGCCGGGGGCCGGCAGGCGCCTTTCCCCTTTGCTTTACCCTACGACCCGGCCCGGATCGAGGAACGCAACACCTATGCCGTGCAGGCGCGCATCACCGTTAACGGGCAGCTACGCTTCATCTCCACCCAGCGCTACGAAGTGATCACCCGCGGTCGCCCGACCAGGGTTGAGGTGATTGTGCAGCCGGTGTAACATTCGGGTAATACCAATTACCGTTGATGATGCCGCATTGCTTAAAGCGGTTTTAGGCGTTGTGCTGCCCAGTGTGGCAATCCACAATCCAAAATCTAAAACCAGAAATGGTATAACCTGCCTGCCCCGCGCCCCTATCTGCCGGGAGGGGCGCGGGACAACCGGCTCACCGTAGTTTCCCCACGTTCACCTCTGGCGACCAGAGTGAAAGTCAGGACCATGCGCAACGCATTGCCCCCATCACCACCCTCGCTGCTCACACTCCTGTTCCAACTCATCGGCGCGGTCATTGTCGGGCTTCTCATGGGGGTACTGCTGGCATATCTGGCGAGCGTGCTCCTCATGACCCTGGGCATTGCCGCGCAACTGGGCATGGGTCTCCTGTCGGTACAGGTCTTCCTGGCCATCATCGGTTTCGGGGCCGGCGCGGGCCTGGGCGCGGCCCTGGTTGGACGCCTGTCGGGCCAGATGGGGAGCCTGTGGCTGGCGATGCTCGCTGGCGCGGCCACCGGCGCGCTCGTGGTGCTGGGGATGCGTCTGCTGCGCATCGGTGGCCTGGCCGCCCTGCTATGGGTGGGCCTGACCCTGACCCTGGCGGCGGCGATCGGGGCCTATTACCTGCGCCGGTAGGCGCGGGGAGATGCACCGCTCAGGGAGGGGCGTGGGGAAACCCGGTTTCCCCACACCCCAACCGCCGTTGGGAGCGGCTGGCGTCCCACAGGCAGGGGGATGGGGCAACCCGGTTTCCCCATGTCCCAACCGCTGGTGGAGGCGGCTGGCGCCCCACAGGCAGGGGGATGGGGCAACCCGGTTTCCCCCATGTCCCAACCGGTGTGGGGAGCGGCTGGCGCCCCACAGGCAGGGGGATGGGGAAATCCGGTTTCCCCATGTCCCAACCGGTGTGGGGAGCGGCTGGCGCCCCACAGGCAGGGGGATGGGGTAACCCGGTTTCCCCATGTCCCAACCGCTGGTGGGGAGCGGCTGGCGCCCCACAGGCAGGGGGATGGGGCAACCCGGTTTCCCCATATTCCAACCGGTGTGGGGAGCGGCTGGCGTCCCCCACAGGCAGGGGGATGGGGCAACCCGGTTTCCCCATATTCCAACCGGTGTGGGGAGCGGCTGGCGCCCCACAGGCAGGGGGATGGGGAAATCCGGTTTCCCCATGTCCCAACCGGTGTGGGGAGCGGCTGGCGCCCTACAGGCAGGGGGATGGTGCAACCCGGTTTCCCCATATTCCAACCGGTGTGGAGAGCGGCTGGCGTCCCCCACAGGCAGGGGTGCGGTTCGACAGGCTCACCGCAGGTGGGGAAATCCGGTTTCCCCGTATGTTCACCTCAGGGTATGATAGGCAGCAGCAGGTTCGCGCATCGTTCGAAAAAGGAGCAACTCCTATGTCCACATCAAAGCCGACGGGGCCACGGCGGGTCGCGATTGCCTGCCAGGGCGGCGGGAGCCACACGGCCTTTACCGCCGGGGCCCTCAAGCCACTGCTTCGCGCCGAGGAAGCTGGGAGCTACAAGATTGTCGGGCTGAGCGGCACCTCCGGCGGCGCAATTTGCGCTGCCCTGGCCTGGTTCGGCCTCATGAAACAGGCCCGGGGCGACTGGAATCGCGATCAGGTCATCGCGATCATCGAGAACTTCTGGAACGACAACATGGCCCGGTCCCTCTGGGAGCAGATCTGGAACGCCTGGACCGTCAGCCTGGTCAGGCTGCACGCTTCGGGAAAGCTTCCCGAGTTGAAAACAAGCCCCTACCGGCCCGAGATCGTCGTGGCGACGGAACTGACCAAACGTATGGCTCCGCGCCAGGAGTTCTTCGATCTGCGCCTGTTGCTCGAGAAGTACCTCAAGCTCGACGAAGTTGTTCAGCCGGCAATCGAGCCGCGCCTGCTGATCGGCGCCGTGGCCGTGCTCTCGGGTCGCTTCAAGGCCTTTGACTCTATGATCTCCGAGATTTCGATTGACTCGATCCTCGCCTCTACCACCCTGCCGACGTTGTTCCAGGGTATTCGCATCGGCGACGAAGTGTACTGGGACGGGCTGTTTTCTCAGAACCCGCCTATCCGCGAGTTCCTGGTCAATATTGATGTAAGCCTCAAGCCGGACGAGATCTGGATCATCCGGATCAACCCCCAGGAGATCAGCGAGGAACCGACCAGTGTGGAAGAGATCGAGGACCGTCGCAATGCTCTGGCTGGCAACCTCTCCCTCAACCACGAGATTGACGTCATTAACAAGATTAATCGCTTCCTCGCCGATAGTGTCATTCGCAACAAGCTGCCCCAACTGAAGCCGGTGGACATCCACTCGATCTGGATGAGTGAAGGATTGATGCGGAAACTGACCTTCGTCTCGAAGATGAGCCGTGATCCGGCCCTGCTCAACGAGCTGATCGCCGATGGCGAAATGCAGGGCGAGGCGTTCCTGGCCCAGCGTGAAGCCAGGGGATGGTAGAGCCGGCCCGGCGGGCCGGCTCCCGGCCCGGCGGGCCGGCGCGGCGGTCGTGGCGTGTGGCGGCGCCGGCTCCCGGCGCGGCGGGCCGGCACGGGTCGTGGCGTGGTGGGTCGGTGGGCCGGCTCGCGGCGCGGCGGTCGTGGTGCGTGGCGGCGCCGGTCGCGACGTGGCGGGCTGGCACGGGTCGTGGGGTGGTGGGGGTGGCGAAGCCGGCCCGGTGGGCCGGCTCTACTCGGGCGGTGATCCGTAGATCGCGTGCAGGCCACGGGCGGTCTGCGCGAACAACTCGATCAACTCCGGCGGCTCCAGCACAGTGCAGCCGTCGCCGTAGCGCAGCAGAATCTGCCGCGTCTGCCACAGGTTGGTGACCGTGGCGGTGACAGTGGCGCTGCCGTCGGCATGGTAGGTGATCCGCGTGTCGGGGAAGTAGCTGGCAACATCGCGGCGACGGGCGATCTGCGGGGCCAGGGTGTAACGGATGTGGTAGCGGGGTGCGGGGATACGCTCCGGGGGCAGGACCGCGGGCAGAATCTCTACCGTTCCCGGCATGATCCGGTCCAGCCGGTAGTCAATGGCGGCGTGGATCGTCTCTCCGCCGCGGGGCGTCACTTCGAGCAGGGTGGCATCCAGGTAGCCGTGACCCTCGGGGCGGAAGACGACCCCGTAGGGTGCTACGCGGTGACGGCGTGGCCTGTCGAGATCGTAGGTGCTCAGGTAGTCGAAGGCCAGTTCGCGGCGCTGCTCACAGGCGCGCTTCACCAGGTCGAGCACCTGCGGGTCAATCGGTCGCGCGCCAGGGTTGACGGGCAGGCGCAGGGCCGGGCGCTGGCGACGCAACTGCGCCTGCCGCGCCGGGGGGAGCAGCAGTTGCACGCGCTCCAGCAGCGCCCGCACGTGGGTATGCTCGGGCAGCCCGCTTCCCGACGGAAAGCTGGCATCGAGGAAGGCCAGGGCCTCCATACACGTATCTGGCAGGTCGAGCAGGGCCAGCTCCCCGAGATCTTCGAGTACGTAGTGGCGCATGCGGCGGTCGTAGCGGATCTGGCACCCGTACTCGCCCTTCAGCGCGTCGAAGTCGTGCTTGAGCGCCGCTGCTGCTGCCGCCGGGTAGCCCTGTTCGCCCAGTTCATCGTTGATCCGCGCCACCAGTTCGGCGCTGGTGGCCGGGCCGCGTAAGAGAGCGCGCACCAGCAGCAAGCGCCGCCGAAAGGTCAGCCAGGAACTGCGCTTCGTACCGCCGGTGGGGTGACTCATAGCCTCGGGTATCGTTCGTCACGTTGCAGGCGGGCATACACTCCCCAGAGTATAGCACACGCCTCGAACGCGCTGCGCGCCAGGGCGAGCGACGGGGCCGCGCTGATGACCAGGTGTTCCAGCGCGGCTGCGTCGAGGTCCCACCCGTAGCGCTGGTTGGCCTCCTGGGCCAGGGGCAGCCAGCCCTCGAGCAGGCGCTGTCGCCGGGCCGTATCTTCGATCGGGTCACTCACAAAGGCCCTTGCTCCTATCACGTGCCATTCGCGGGGCGCACAACGCCAGAATGAACATAGCTGATGGGTTGGCGCGCATCCCTGGAAGAGCCAGGCGCGCCTCTGGCATTCGTTTATTCGTTTCGTTGGCGCATTCAGGCGTTTTGCTGCATCAGGAAGCCTATCCTGGAGCCGGTGAAATCCTTTGAAGGGCTGCGCCCTCCCACACCCTCCCCCGCTGCGGTTTAAGGGCGGACAGAACATCCGGGCTAACCTGGCTTATACCGCATTGGAACGCCCCCGCGCATGGCTCTGGTCTCCCCGCTTCGACAGGCTCAGCGCAGGCTCTCCA
>CAKZKA010000018.1 GCA_937120965.1 uncultured Chloroflexota bacterium | reverse complement strand
CCCGGCTAACAGGTACGAAGACCGCTGCAGCAGCCTGGCACGGTGGTTAAGAAACTCTTTAACCAACAGAGTCCTGAAGGGGGAGGTAGTCTGGAGGTTCCTCGTGTCCGAAGAGCTGTGTTTTGCTCCCGCTCGCGAGCTGGCGGCGGCTATTCGCGCGCGCCAGGTCGCCTGCGTCGAGGTGCTGGAGGCGCATCTGAGGCGCATCGAGCGCCTGAGTCCGCTGGTTAACGCTATCGTCACACTGACCGCAGAGCAGGCCATGGTCACCGCGCGGGCCTGCGACGCGGCTCTGGCTGCCGGCGCCGCCCCTGATCCCGCCGCGGCGCCACTCTACGGCCTGCCTGTGGCGCACAAGGACCTGATGGATACCCGCGGCGTGCGCACCACCTACGGCTCACCGATCTTCGCCAACCACGTTCCCGATGCCGACGCGCTGATCGTCGCGCGCCTCAAGGCGGCCGGGGCCATTACCCTCGGCAAGACGAACACGCCCGAGTTCGGCGCCGGTTCGCAGACCTTCAATCCCGTCTTCGGCGCGACGCGCAATCCCTACGATCTGACCAGAACCTGCGGGGGTAGCAGCGGCGGCGCGGCAGTGGCCCTGGCCTGTGGCTTTGTCGCCCTCGCCGATGGCTCGGACATGGGCGGCAGCCTGCGCAATCCGGCGAGCTTCTGCAACGTGGTGGGGTTGCGTCCTACCCCCGGGCGGGTACCGGTATGGCCCAACCGCGCGCCCTACCTGCCTCTGGCGGTGGATGGACCGATGGCGCGCACAGTGGGCGATGTGGCCCTGATGCTGGCGGCCATTGCCGGGGCTGATCCTCGCGATCCGCTCTCCTTCGATGCAGCGAGCCACGTCTTCGCGCAGCCCCTTGAGCATGACCTGCGGGGCGCGCGCGTGGCCTGGAGCCCTGATCTTGGCGGGTTGCCCGTCGATCCACGCGTGACCGCGGTAGTCGAGGCCCAACGGTCGACCTTCACGGCCCTGGGTTGCAGCGTTGCAGATGCCACGCCCGATCTGAGCGCCGCCGATGAGATCTTCCTCACCCTGCGCGCCTTGAGCTTCGAGCTGAACCTCGGCGAGCTGCTCGACACGCATCGCGACCAGCTTAAGGACACGGTGATCTGGAACATCGAGCAGGGACGCCGACTCACCGGCCCCCAGGTGGCGCGGGCCATGCGCCTGCACGGCGAGTTGCTGGCCCGTGTGCGCGTCTTTTTCGAGCGCTACGATTATCTGGTGCTCCCGGTAAGCCAGGTGCCGCCCTTTCCGGTTGAGCAACCCTACGTCACCAGCATCAACGCTGTGGCTATGGGCAGTTACCTGGAATGGATGCGCTCGTGTTACTGGATCAGCGTCACCGGCGCGCCGGCCCTGGCCGTACCCGCGGGCTTCACGCCTGAGGGCTTGCCGGTCGGCCTGCAGATCGTCGCCTCCCCACGCAATGAACTGGGCCTCTTGCGGTTGGGCTATGCGTATGAACAGGCCACCGGATTCTGGCGCCGACGACCGGCGATCTGATGAAGGGGGCCGGGGGTGAGGTCCGCATACGCTCAAGGACCGCGCGTCTGCCCTGCGGGGGGACCTGGGAGGGTCCTCCCTTTCAAAAACACAGGTGCTATCATGAGAAACCACCGAGGGGACCGTGGGAAGCCCGGTTTCCCTCTTCCTGCGGGAAGGGTTTGGGAGGACGCGCTCTCCCGAGTAACCTCGTATCCCCCCTCTCCGCTCAGGGTTCAAGGGCGGACAGCACATCCGAGCCAACGTGACTTGTACCGCGTAATCGCACTGATGCGTCAAGGAGGGCCACGATGAGCTTCAAAACTACGGATCTGAGTGACGCCCATCCTGAGGCCCAGGTGGGTGAGCCGCTGCTACGGCACTTCGGCGGCCTGCGCAGCTTCAGCGGGCCGATCGAGACGCTGCGCGTGTTTGAAGACAACGCCCTGGTGCGGGCCGTGCTCGAAGAACCGGGCAACGGGCGAGTGCTGGTCGTGGACGGCGGCGGTTCGCTGCGCTGCGCCCTGCTGGGGGACAACCTAGCGACCCTGGCCGCGAACAACGGCTGGGCCGGTGTGGTGCTGCACGGCTGTGTGCGTGATACAGCGCAACTGCAGCACATCGCCCTGGGAGTCATGGCGCTGGCGCCATCGCCACGTCGCAGCGTCAAACGCGGCGAAGGCGAGCGTGGTGTGGCCCTGCACATCGCCGGGTTGACCTTGCGCCCGGGCATGTACCTCTACGCCGATGACGATGGCATCGTTGTCGCCGAGCAGCCGCTGGTGGGGGTATAGCGAAACCCGGTTTCCCCGAGGGATATGCTATAATCGGCGCCGATCGCCTGCCAGAACGCAACGTGAGGACTCCGCTCTCGGTCGCAACAAGCTACGGAAAGGGGGCTCGCCAGAGCATTCGGTCGTTCGCTGGTTAAGCTTGGCTTGTAACGAAGGAGCACGCAATGCGCAGATCGCTCATAACCCTGCTGACGGTGATCCTGCTGCTGGCGCCGGCTCTGGCCGCCTGCGGCGGCGGCGCCGCCACCCAGCCCACCGCCGCGCCCACCGCCGCGCCCACCGCCGCGCCCACCGCTGCGCCCACCGCCGCGGCCACTGCCGCACCGACTACTGGCACTACAGATGGCTCTCAGCTCCGCGTTGGTCTGGTGACCGACCTGGGCAAAGTGAATGACGGCACCTTCAACGAGTTCGCCCACAAAGGCGTGCTGATGGCTCAGGAGAAGTACGGTTTTGAGTACAAGTATATTGAAACCACCGCTCAGGCCGACTACACCGCGAATATCCAGGCGCTGGTGGACGAACAGTTCGATATCATCGTGACGGTCGGCTTTCTGATCCAGGAGGCGACGGTTGCAGCCGCCGCGGCTAACCCCGATATCGTCTTCATCGGCGTCGATCAATTCTACGAGCAGGGAAGCGTTACCGATAACCTGGTCGGCTTACAGTTCCGCGAGGACCAGGCTGGTTTCCTGGCCGGAGCCCTGGCAGCGATGATGTCGGAGAGCGGAACGATCGGGATCGTCGCCGGCCAGGAGATCCCGCCGGTGAAGCGATTCAAGAACGGCTTCGACAACGGCGCAAAGTATGTCCGCCCGGATATCACTCTGCTCGGCGTATACCTGCCGACCTTCATTGACCCTGCTCTGGGCGCTTCAAGCGCCGAGCAGATGATCGGTGAGGGTGCCGATGTGATCTTTGGCGCTGGAGGCCCGACCGGTTCTGGCGCGATCAAGGCTGCCGCCGAGAAGGGCGTCTTTGTCATCGGTGTGGATCAGGATGAGTACCTGACCACCTTTGCGCGTGGCGCCGCTCCGGGCGCCAATCGCATCCTCTCCAGCGCTATTAAGCGTGTGGACATCGCTGTGGCAACCGAAATCGGCAAGGTGGCCGAGGGGACGTTCAAGGGGAACGGTATTGAGCTCTTCGATGCCGCCGGTGAAGGCGTTGGCCTGGCGGATTTCCACGAGACGGCCGATCTGGTTCCCGACACGGTGAAGGCGAAGCTCGACGAGATCTTCAAGGCGCTCGCCGACGGTACGCTGAGCACCGGTGTTGATGCGGTAAGCGGCGATGTGGATGAGGCTACTATGCCGGAGCCGAGTCCATACACGCCCTAGGGCAACGTAGCGCGCGGGAGGAGCCCGGTTCCCTCCCTGGATAGGGGTATGGGGAAACCCGATTTCCCCATACCCTTGCCCGCGCGGCGAATTCGCCGCGCCGATGCGGCCGATTGAACCAGCAAAGGAGCGGGCTATGTATACCCGTCTGGACCGTTTGCGGGCAATCCTGGTTGGGCGTGAGTTGCCGGCTCTGCTGGTCACTACGCCGGCCAATGTCCGCTACCTCAGCGGCTTCACCGGCAGCAATGGCGCGCTGCTGATCACCTCGAACGCGAACCTGCTGTTCACCGATAGCCGCTATCTGATCCAGGCGGCTCGCGAGGCGCCCACCTTTGCCGTGCGCGAGATCATCAACCCCGAGCGGCCTCTGCCGGTGGCGCTCAAGGCCGTTGCCGCCGAACTGGGATTGCCCCGGATCGCCTTTGAGGCGGCTTACGTCACCGTGGCCGGGCACCGCGGCCTTTCCGAGGCGCTGGCCGGCGTGGCCGAGCTGACGCCAGTGGAGGGTCTGGTGGAGCGACTGCGCGAGGTGAAGGATCCTGACGAACTGCAAACCCTGCGCCGGGCGATTGCGATCACCGACGCGGCTTTTGCCGCTACCCTCCCCCGCCTGCGCCCCGAGATGACCGAGCGGGAGGCGGCATGGATGCTCGAAGTGGCCCTGCGTATAGGTGGAGCTGAGGCGATCTCCTTTCCGATCATCGTGGCCGCCGGGCCGAACAGCGCCCTGCCCCACGCGCGTCCCGGCGACGAGCCGCTCGGCCTCAATCGCCCGATTATCATTGACATGGGCGCCCGCGTCGATGGCTACCACGCCGACTTGACGCGCACGGTGACGCTCGGCGAGCCTGACGAGCGCTTCCGGCAGATCTATGCGATTGTGCTGGAGGCCCAGCGTCGGGCGATTGCCGGCATGCGCCCGGGCGCCCTCACCCACGAGGTGGATGCCCTGGCGCGTTCCTACATCGCGGCAATGGGTTACGGCGATCATTTCGGTCACGGGTTGGGTCACGGGGTAGGGCTGGACGTGCACGAGGGGCCGGGCTTGCGCCGGGCGCAACCAGAAGCGCCAGGTGTGCCATTGCAGGCGGGAATGGTGACCAGTGTCGAGCCGGGGATCTACATCGAGGGCTGGGGCGGCGTGCGCATCGAGGATCTCGTGCTGGTTACCGCCGATGGCTGTACCGTGCTTTCACAGGCGCCGAAGCTGAACGTGTGACCCTGGCGCGCTCCTTCGGGGATAGAGTTTTTTGTGGAGCGCGTCAGGAAGCTATAGCTGCCTCTCCTCCTCGTCCCCCAGCCCCCTGGTATCTCTCCCGCTAAGGGAGAAGGGGAGTCCACAGTGTGGCGTCACAGCGCTCGCTCCCCCTCTCCCTTAGCGCTATGCATGACCCACAAGTCGGGAGGGGAGGTCGGGGGGTGAGGGCAAAGCCGCCTGAGTTGCCCTCAACCGCTCCATGGGTCCGTAGGATTGCTGGCGCTCAGGGGTGGGCAGGTCCTCACCCCCCCATCCCCCCTCTCCACCGTAGGTGGAGAGGGGGGCGGGAGCAGCCTGATCCCCCCGCTCCAGCTCGGCTAGAGCGGGGGCAGGGGGGAGGTCCTCCGCCTCTCCCGCTCAGGGAGAGGCCGGCCCTGAGCGGAGCCGAAGGGGGGCAGGGGGGTGAGGACCAGCAGCGTATCAGGACGCCATCCGCCAAAAACTCTACATCTGAAAGGGGTTGCTCCCTCCCAGAACCTCCCCCTGGCATCCCTATGTCGTCACGGATCCGGTCAGGTGGGGCGGTGGAGCGACTGTCGATCCAGGAGGCCCGGGTTCGCAATTGGCCTTACCGCTCTTCCCTGGGGCGAATCACCAGCACCGGCACCGGGGCAGCCTGGATGACCTTCTGGGTCACGCTGCCGAAGACCCAGCGGCTGATCCCGCTGCGGCCATGGGTGGCAATGGCGATCAGGTCGGCGTGCTGGCTCTCAGCATAGTCGAGGATGGCTTCGGCGGCGGGCATGGTGCTGACCTCGACATTTACGGTGTATCCCTCACTGCGGAACGACGATGCGATGCGCTCCAGGTAGGCGCGCGCCTCGCTCTCCAGGCTCTCCTGCTCGTCGGCGGTGCTGGCTGCGAGCATCCCGCTGTAATCTACACTCGAGGTGAAGATCGGCGGCACAGCGCGGAGCAGGGTGATCTTCGTCGTACCCTCCCGAGCTGCCAGATCGTGTACGTGCGGCAGCACCTGCTCGGCAAGGGCCGACCCGTCCAGCGGAACCAGGATGTGGCGGTACATACGAACCTCCTTGCAGCAACCTCTTCGTAACTGCGGAGGGTTGCCGGACGCGGCGAAAACGAAGACGAGGCCCATCGGGCCTGCGACCTTCGTTCTCGGGAACGGTATGCTGTTGCCGCCCGCGATACCGATTCAATCGCGGGCCGCCGAGGGCGGGCTTACGCTGACAATCCCATCCTCGGTCTCCGACTCGACCATCCAGCGTAGCAGATCCGAAACGGTAATCACACCGACGACCTGCTTCTCCAGCACGACCGGCACACCATGAATATGGTGGGTGATCATCAACTGCGCCGCCTCGCGCAGGCAGGTTGAAGGTGTAACGGTTAACACCGGACGGCGCATAAACTCGCGCAGTGGCAGGTCCCTGATCCGCACGCCGGGACGATACTCGGCCTGGTCACCCTCAGGGGTGTCCGAGATGCGGTTGATGTCGCCCTCGGTGACGATGCCTACCAGTTCGTTGCGCTCATTGACCACCGGCAAGCGCCGGATATTCTGCTCGGCCAGGAGTTGCCGCGCCAGCGGCAGGGTCATCGTCTCACGCGCCACAACCGGCGGGGCGCTCATCCAGACACGCACACTATCCATAGCCGTCCCCCTTCTGTTGTAGCCAGCGCGGCTCAGGCCGTCCAGCGGACGCCACTGTGCAGCACTTCGACCAGGTTGCCCTCCCGATCCATCAGGAAACGCAGCGAGTTGCGCAGTTCGCAGTCGAGGATTGGACAGGGAACAATGTGCTCAACCCCGTAGGGGCACTCGCCTTCGCGGCGACAGGCGCCAACGTAGACGGCATAGCGCGGGGAACCAGGGGGACCGTCGAGCATTCGCAGATGAATTGGCTCGTTCCGTAGATCGGGATCGAGCTGGTTCAGATGCTCGCGGGCCACCCTGAGCATAGGATGCGGTGGTCGTTTCGGGCGTGCCATAACCTCGCCTTTCGGAATGGTCCGCGTGTGTCACGCTTGTGAAGCCATGATCAGAATAGCAAAGTCAACGCAAAGATTGTGAAAACTAATCGCAACAGTCTGTTAAGATATCTGGGCTTGCCGCAGAAGGTGACAGATTACCCGCGCCAGACGTCAGAGGTACAGGGGGAGATCTTCTCTCTGGAGAGCTGCGCCCCGTTGTACCAGTTCTGCTTGATGGCATCGCATTGGATCAGCTCCGCTTCCCAACCGCTGTTCGGAGCGGCTGGCGCCCCCACAGGCAGGGGTGCGGTTCGACAGGCTCACCGCAGGTGGGGAAACCCGGGTTCCCCGTATGTTCACATCAGGCGCCATGCGCGGGGCGCACAATGCCGGAATGAAACCAGGGGTATCTCTGGGAGGGCCGCCCCCTCCCTGGCCCGCCCCCGCCGGGGGAGGGAACCGGGCGCCTCCCCTCAGGGAGAGGGGGTGGGGAAACCCGGTTTCCCCATGTCCCAACCGTGGTTAGGAGCGGCTGGCGCCCCTACAGGCAGGGGCGCGGTTCGACAAGCTCACCACAGGTGGGGAAACCCGGTTTCCCCGTATGTTCACATCAGGAAGGACTTCGCTATGCTCAAGGGCTTCCGTGATTTCATCCTCCGGGGGAACGTGGTTGATCTGGCGGTGGCGGTGGTGATCGGGGCGGCTTTCGGCGAGGTGGTCAACGGTTTCATTGCCGCGTTCATTGACCCGCTGATTGCCCTGATGCTCGGCGGCGCGGGCGAGGATCTGGCCGCGATCGTCTTCGGCGGGTTTCCGGTCGGGCTGTTCCTGTCGGCGCTGGTGACGTTCCTGCTCAAAGCCCTGGTCATCTATTTCTTCGTCGTGCGCCCCTTCTCCAATATGGCGGCCAGGTATGCGCCGAAGGCGGAACCGACCGATGATGTCAAGCTGCTCACCGAGATCCGCGATCTGCAGCAGCAGCAACTTACCGCGTTGCAACGCGCCAGGGGCGACTAGGGTGAACGTTGGGGAAACGGGGTTTCTCCATGCCCCTGCCGGTGGGGAGGGTGTGGAAGGGCGCAGCCCTCCCAACCATAAACCTGTTTTTGTCGTTGTGCGGCGCAGCCGCGTGGACGGTTGAAATGGCATAAGCCGGGTTACAGCCTCCCCTGTGCCTTCAGGCGCAGATAGGTGTTCACCACCCCGGCGCTGAGGTGGTCGGCGGGAACGTCGAGGGTAAGCACGCCGGCGCGGTTGAGCCGGTCGAGCAGTGTGCGTCGTTCGTCGAGCATTTCTTCGGCGACCGCGCGCCGGTACAGGCCGGCCGCGTCGCGCGCCGGTTGCCCGGCTGCGTCGCGCACAAACGGGTCGCTGACGGTGACGCACAGGGGCAGGTGGTGACGCGCGAGCCGGGCCAGGTGGCCGACCAGGTGCTCGGCCGCTTCGGGCAGCGCCAGGTCGGTGAAGAGGACGATCAGGGCGCGGCGACGCTGGCGCTGCGCCAGGTAGCGCAGGGCCGCGCCGTGGTCGGCCTCCACTGGCTCGGGTTGCAGGTTGTACAGGCTCTCCAGCAGGCGCTGAAACTGTGGCTTGCCGCGCCGCGATGGAATGTAGGTCCGCACGCGGTCGGCGAAGGCCAGCAGGCCGGCGTGATCGCCCCGGAGCAGCGCAACGTAGCTCAACAGCAGAGCAGTGTTGACCGCGTAGTCGAGTCGCATCAGGTCGCCCACAGGCGGCGCCATCAGGCGCCCGCAGTCAATCGCGCAGATCAGGTGCTGGCTGCGCTCCGCCTGGTAGTCGGCGGCGATCGGGCGCACCCGCCGGGCCGTGGCTTTCCAGTTGATGCGCCGGAACTCGTCGTCGGGGGTGTAGTCGCGCAGGCGCTCGAACTCGCCCCCTACCCCCCGCGCGCGAGTCGGGCGCACCCCCAGTTCGCGCAACAGGCCCTTGCGCGCCAGCAGGTCGTATTTCCGTAACTCCAGCATGTTGGGGTAGACGCGCACGCTCGCTGCCGCGGGGTAGCGCGCCTGCCGCACGAGCATCCCCAGCGGCCCGCGGTAGCGCAGCACCACATCGCCGAAGTGGTAGTTGCCCCGCCGCAAGGGGCGCACGTGGTAGCGGACGGTGTGCACGTCGTAGGCCGGGATGGCGCCGTTGAGCACCCCCGCGTCGGCGGGGAACTCGTGGGGATGTTCGTCGCGCAGGGTAAAATCTACCGGCCGGGGGCTGGCGTTGGCGAGGATAATGGTGATCAGGTTCTCGGCGCCCAGCGAGAGCCGCGCGTCATGGACGCGCTCCACCTCGATCTGGGCCGGTCGGGGCGCCAGCAGCGCATCGCTCAGGGTCAGCCCTGCCACGATGATCAGGTACACGACCACGAGCCAGATCAGCGCTGGCGCGAAGGCCGCCAGGGCAATCGGCGGGGCGGCGAGCAAGAGCAGGATGAGGAGCCGCAGGGTTGGTAGCATTGCCTCTATTGTACTTGAAACCGCGCCAGCGCCGTGCGATAATGCAGCATGTCAATTATCTGTAGTATCTGCGTGGCTTGCCACTCTGATTGCGCCGGAACAGGGCCGTTCTTGTGGACGGCCGCAACTCCTGCGCCGTCACTGTGGCGAGCCACCAGCCATCTCTGCTGCCTGCCGTGACGGTCGCCAGTGTTGGTGCTGGTGGCGCCAGGCGCTGGCGCGCGCCAGCGCATGACGAAGGAGGTCCGCCATGGCCCGATCTGAGCCTGCCCCTGACGCTTCCGTCTCCGGAGGGATGTTGCTGCCGCGCGAGGCGAGCCTGCCGCCCGTGCCGCTCGAGCATACGACCATCGCCGTCGAGGTGGTCGGCCCGCTGGCCGAGACGGTGATGACCCAGCGCTTCTGCAACCGCCATCACGCGGCGCTCGATGCGCTCTACGTGTTTCCGCTGCCCTCCGAGGCGGCGGTCAGCGGGCTGGAGCTGCGGGTCGGCGAGCGGGTGATCCGCGGCGAGGTGCAGCCCCGCGATGAGGCCGAGCGCGCCTTCCACGCGGCTGCCGAACGGGGCTACGACGCCGCGTTGCTGGCCCAGCAGCGCCCGAATATGCTCAGTGTCGAGGTGGCGAATCTTCAGCCGGGCGAGGTGGTGGAGGTGCGCCTGCGCTACTTCGAGCGCGTGCCCTACGACGATGGCTGGTTCACCCTGGTGGTGCCGACGGTGGTGCTGCCGCGCTATCTGCCGGCGGGGCTGCTGGCCAATCCTGAGGATGGCGCGGTGCCCCTGCTGCCGCCCGGCGTCGCCGGCCACACCCTGGCCGTGGAGATCAGTCTCGATGTGGGTCGCCTGGCCGAGGTTGAGGCGCCCAACAATCTGTTCGAGGTGCGCGAGGCCCGTGGGCGCCATGTCGCAACCCTGCGTGATCCCGGCGCCGTGCCCGACCGCGATCTGGTCCTGCGCTACCGACCGGCCGGCGCCGGCTACCGCGCAGCGGCGTTTGTCTTCCGCGAGGCGGGCCGTCCTGGCGCGTTGCTCCTCTCGCTGACGCCTCAGGCTGTGCCTCTGCCCGAGGAGGTGCTGCCTCGCGAGATGCTCTTTGTCTTCGACCGCAGCGGCTCGATGGGCGGCGAGAGTATCGTGCAGGCGCGCAATGCGCTGCGCGCCTGTCTGCGCGCGCTGAATCCTGGCGATAGTTTCAACATCTTCCCGTTTGACAATTTTGTTGAACGCCTGGCTGCTACGCCGCTGCCTTTCACCCAGGCGAATGTTGATGCGGCGGATCGCTTTATCGCGGGGATTGAGGCTCGCGGCGGCACGGAGATCGTTGCTGCGCTGGCCGAGGCGCTGGCCCAACCACGCGATCCCAGGCGCCTGCGCGTGGTGGTGTTCCTCACCGACGGCGCGGTGGGCAATGAGAACCTGGTGCTGCGCGAATTGACCGCGCGCCTGGGAGAGGCGCGCGTTTTCGCTTTCGGGGTGGGTTCGGCTGTGAACCGGTTTTTGCTCGATAAGCTGGCCGAGGTCGGGCGGGGGGTGACCGAGTACATTCTTCCCGGCGAGCCGATCGAGCCGGGGGTGGAGCGTTTCCAGCGCCGCGCCGCGTTGCCGCTGCTGCGTGATCTGCACGTCGAGTGGGGCGGCGCCCATGTGAGTGATGTGTTTCCTACCCCGCTGCCTGATCTTTATGCCGGACAGCCGCTTACGCTGCTGGCCCGCTTCAACGCGCCCCACGACGAGCGCGCCCTGCTCACGCTCAAGGCCCGCGGGGCGCGCGGCAGTTTTGCCGAGACGCTTGTGCTTGATCTGCCCGTGGCTACGCCCGATCGCGGCGGGGTCTGGGCTGCGCTGCCGAAGCTGTGGGCGCGAGCGCGCATCGCCGGCCTGGAGGACATGGTCCGGCTGGAGCCGTACCACGCGCCGGCTCTGGAGCAGGAGATCCTGGCCCTGGCTCTGGAGCACGGCCTGCTCTCGGCGCAGACGGCCTTTGTGGCGGTCGAGGAGCCGCCGCCGGGCGCCGAGCGCCAGCGGGCCGCAGGGCGGGTCGTGGTTCCGGTGCATCTCCCTGCCGGCACGCGGCGCGAGGCGTTTGAAGGCTCGCCCCCGCCCGGGCTCCTGGGTGGATTCATGTACGCGGCCAGCGCCATGCCGTCTCTTGAAGCGCCGCTCAGGGGGGTTCTGGCCCGCGCGCGGAGCGTCAGCGAGCCACTCACTCCCGCAGCCGCACGGACCGCGCGTGGCGTGGCTGCGCCACCTGTGACGCCACGGGCGGCCCCCACGCCGCCCGAACGCCGCGATGCGGCCCTGCGCTATCTGGCCCGCACGCAGGGGGTCAATGGCAGTTGGGCCGAGGATGAGCATGCCACCACGCTGGCCGCGCTGGCCTTTGCTCTGGCCGGGCACACTGCCCACACGGGCGCCTTTCGGCCCCAGCTTATCCGCGCCGCCCGCTGGCTGGCGGGCTGCGCTCCCGCCGCGGGCACGCTGGCCGCCCTGGCCCGCGCCGCGCTGGAGGGCGCGCCGGTGGAACCGGCTGCCGCTATGGCAGCCGCAGAGGCGGCCCTGCACGCCGCAGGCTTGAGCCGCGCCGAGGCCATCGCGCTCCAGCGCCTGGGCGGCGATGCCGATGGCGCGATTGTGCTTCCCCATGTTGACCCGCTGCGCCCAACGGCGCCCGTGCTGGCTCTGACCGCTGCGCTGGCGATCCTCATCGCTGATGGTGGGCCACGCTCGCCGAAAGAGTGAGCAGGGGTGTGGGGAGATACATATTTACATGTGGGGTAATACCAATTACCGTTGATGATGCCGCATTGCTTGAAGCGGTTTCAGGCGTTGTGCTGC
>CAKZKA010000017.1 GCA_937120965.1 uncultured Chloroflexota bacterium | reverse complement strand
TTGGATTGCCACGCTGGGCAGCACAACGCCTGAAACCGCTTCAAGCAATGCGGCATCATCAACGGTAATTGGTATTACTCCAGCAGAACGGCGATCGCCGCGTCGAGCTGGCGGTCGCGGCCCAGCGCCCATTCGCCCAGCGGGCGCTCAACCTCCACGTCAACCGGTCGCCCGCGCCCCTCAAGATCCTCGCCCTCAGGGGTCACAACGTACAGGTGTGGAAGCCGGAACCAGGCCCCGTCCAGCAGGCGGATGCGATAGGTCCAGATGACCGCTCCAGCAGTCGGGCGGCCAACGACCTTGCCCAGCCCCAGCCGACGGTAGCTCTCGCTCAGCATCTCGGTATTGCTCGCCGAACGCTCGTTGGTAACCAGCACGGTGGGCTTGTTGAGCACCCGATTACCCGCCAGGTGGCTGGCGTCGGCGCCGGTGCGCTCGCGAAAGCCGCTGAGCACAGTGGAGCGGCGCATCAACACATCGAGCACAAAGGTCGCGGTATGGCCGCCCCCATTGTAGCGCACATCAACGATCACGCCGTCTTTGCTGTAGGTCTCGGCATCGAGGTCGGCCAGAAACTGCTGATAGGCCGCATAGCTCATCTCTTCGATGTGCACATAGCCGAGCCGACCGTTGCTCATCCGGTGCACGTACTGTTCATTGGTGATCACCCAGTCGCGGTAGCGCAACCGCGCGTAGTCATCGGCGTCTACCGGGCGCAGGGCCACATCGCGCAGCGGCTCGCCGTCGGGCGTGTCGGCGAAGGTCAGACGCACGCGGCGACCGACGCTGCGGCGCAAGAGCCAGTCGAGGCTGGCGCCCGGCCCGAGGGGCACACCATCCACGGTGCGCAGGTACTCGCCGGGGCGCGGCGGGTGTTCAGCCTGGGCCGCGGGGCCGTCGGGCACGAGCCGGGCAACGCGCAAGCGCCCGGTGGCGTTGTGCTCAACGGCGTCGAAGATGATCCCGGTGTAGCCATCGCTGCCCGTCCAGCCGTTAAAGACGCTGCCCAGATGCGAGGCGCGCAATTCGCCAACCATCAGGTCAATCACCGTGTGCAGTTCGCCGGTGGTCTGAACGTCGGCGATCAGGGGCGCAAAGCGCTCGCGCGTGCGCGTCCAGTCCTGGCCGCGGAAGGTGGGGTCGTAGAAACTGTCGCGCAGGGCGCGCCAGGCTTCGCCGAAGACCTGCCATTTCTCACGGTGAAAATCAACGTTGACGTCGGCGCGCACGTTGACCCGCACAGGGTCGTTACCGCCGGGAAACTTCCGTAGCGTAACGTAGCCGTCTTCGAGATAGAAAAAAGCCTTGCCATCAGGAGTGAATTGCAGGGCGTGTTTGCCGCCGTCGGTGGCGGTCAACTGCCGTGGAGCCTGATCGGCGCGTGGCTCATCGAGGGGCAGGGTCCAGACATTGACCTTTTCGGCGACGGTGGCGAGCAAGAGCAGGTCTTTGCTATCGGGGCTGATCGCCTCTGCGCTGGCGTTCATTTGCAGCGGAGTGAGGAAGCGCAGCCGTCGTTCAATGCCATCGAAGACGATCTCCAGAGGGGGAGATGGAGGGCTACCCGGCGCCTCGCCGGTGGCGGGCCTTGTCGTAGCCGGGGCTGTCGTTTCGGACGGCTGCTCGCCTGCCGCGCCGGACGGCGCGCCCTGATCGGCCCCGGACTCGCGGCGCTCGGTCGGTGGCGCGCCATCTGAACCGGTTCGCTCTCCGGCGCTCCGTTTCTCAAACAGGCGCTCGAACTCCGCCTCGCGAAAGACCGGCGGCTGCGGACGCAGGTCCACCCGCACGATCTGTGTCTCGGCGCGGTACTGTTCGGTGGTAAAGAGAATGAACTGCCCGTTGGGCGCCCAGAGCAGATCGCCGCCGCCGACGTTGCTGAGAAAGCTCACCTGGCGCGCCTCGCCACCCGCGGCGGGGATCACGCAGACATTGCTGAAGTAGCGCTCATCCTGAGCCAGGAAGGCGATCCAGTGCGAGTCGGGCGACCAGGCCAGGTCGCTGGCGAACACGAAGCGCGCGCGGCACAACTCCCGGCGCTCGCCGCTCGCCAGGTCGAGCACGCACAGGGCCTCGTGGCCGCTGATGTAGGCCACCGCCGCGCCATTGGGGGCGATGCGGGGCATACGCTTGGGCGTCAGATCGTGGGTCAGGCGCGTCTCCTGGCGAGTGGTGAAGTCGTAGCGGTAGAGTTCGTCTTCGCCATTGCGGTCGGAGACGTAGATCAGACTGTTGCTGTCGGGGGTCCAGGCGATCTGGCTCTCGCGGGCCGGTGTATCGGTAACCCGAAACGAGGGCCCCTGGCGGATGTCGCGGTCGGTCTCCTTATCGGCGAAATCGGCGAAAATCTCGCCCCGGGCCACAAAGGCGAGTTTCTTGCCATCAGGGCTCAGGCGCAACTCGGAGAACCCGCGGGACCAGCTCTCCACGCGCACGGGGGTATGCTTGGTGTCGGCGCGCACCCGCACGTCAATGCGCTCGCAGGCGCCGGAGGCAGGCTCAAGGCGCCAGAGGCCCCAGTCGCGCTCGAAGACGATCAGCCCGCTCCGCCGGGCGATCGCCGGAAAGCACAGCCGTCCGTCGCTGAAGCGGGTAATCTGGCGCGGCTCGCCCCCGTCCAGCGGCACGTACCAGATATTCTCGACGCCGTCACGGTCGCTGACGAAATACAGCCCGCGCCCATCAGGGGCCCAGAGCGGCGTGGTATTGCGCCCGGCGTAAGGTGCGGCAATTGCCGGATGGCCATTAGCGCTGCCAGGGCCGGCGATTTTGCGTAGCCCCGTGTAATCGGGCCGCGCCGGGGCGATCCAGATCTCATCGGGGGCGAAGGGATTCGGGCCGCGCCGCCACCAGCGCTCGCGAATATTGACAAAGGCCAGCCACTCCCCATCGGGCGACACGCTCACGTGCCCCAGGCTCTCATACGGCTCACTGTACACCAGCGCCGGCGTGCCCCCCTCCAGGCCAATCCGGTAAATGTCGGGGCCGATCCGCTCGCGATCCGAGGTAAAGTAAATACTCTGACCATCGGGCGCCCAATCTTCAACCCGGCAGAAAGCATCGTGGAACGTCAACTGGCGCACGGGGCCGTCGCTGAGCGGCAGCACGTACACATCGCCTGAACCGCTTCGCCCCGAGGTAAAGGCGATACTGGCGCCATCGGGGCTGAAGCGGGGGACGTAATGGTAGGCCTGGTGGGCCGTGAGCCGCTCGGCCGAGCCGCCGCCAGCGCCGACCAGCCAGATGTCGCCAGCATACACAAAGGCGATCTGTTGCCCATCGGCGTCTATGGCAGGGGTGCGCAGGTACAACTGAGGTGCTGGTTCGCTCACAGGAGTGGTTACTTTCTCATCTCATACCAGTCGTCCATGCGGCTGCGCCGCACAACGCCAGAATGAAAATAGTATTGTTCCTGGGAGGGCGTAGAGGCGCGGCGCCGCCGCGCCTCTACGTCCAAACCCTCCCGGTGGGGAGGGCTTGCCGCCCCCACCGGCAGGGGTATGGGGAAACCCCGTTTCCCCGTATTTTCACATCGGTCATCCATGCGGCTGCGCCGCACAGCGCCAGAATGAAAATAGTATTGTTCCTGGGAGGGCTTGCCGCCCCCACCGGCAGGGGTATGGGGAAACCCGGTTTCACCGTATTTTCACGTTAGACATCCATGCGGCTGCGCCGCACAACGCCAGAATGAAAATACGTGTTCTTGGGAGAGCTTCGCCCTCCCAAACCCTCCTCGCTGGCGAGTTGTTTCCTGGGAGGGCTGCGCCCTCCCAAACCCTCCCGCTTTCTCAAAGGTTATCACGCCCGTGACCTTGGGCAGGCGGGGCATCCGGCCGTGGGAGCGCCGGCCCGGCGACCGGCTCCCAGGTGATGGCCCGACTGAGGAGCGCCTCGACCGGACCGGGCAGGAGCCGCGCGAGCCAGATCGCCATGCGGTCACCGACGGTGACATACGCGCGCAGCGGCTCACGGCGTGCTGCGCGGAGGATCACCCGCGCGACCGTCTCGGGCGGCACGGCGGGGGGAGCCAGGCGGCGCTGTTCACCTCCGGCGCCCAGGCGCCGGGCGCGAAACTCGGTGCGGGTGCTGCCCGGCCGCACCACCGTAACGCTGACGCCAGCGCCGCGCAGTTCCATCCGCAGCGTCTCGCTGAGACGCTCCAGGGCCGCCTTGGCTGCGGCGTAGCCGCCCAGGTAGGGCAGCGGCTGCTCCGCCAGCACCGTCGAAACATTAATGATCTGTCCGCGCCCCTGGGCGCGCATCAGCGGCGCCACGGCCTGCATCAGCCACAACGGCCCGAACAGATTCACCGCCAGGGCACGCTCCAGATCATCGCTCGACAACTCGACCACCGGGCCGGCGAGACCCACGCCAGCATTGTTGATCAAGATGTCCACCCGCCCGTGGCGCGCGCGGGCCAGTTCCACCAGCGCCCGACACTGCGCCGGATCGCTCACATCGGTCGGCGCCGCCACCGCGCCGGGCAAAGTGGCTGCCAGGCGTTCCAGCGGCTCGCGAGAGCGTGCCGCCAGCACCAGCTTTGCGCCAGCCGCAGCGAACAGGCGCGCCGTTGCCGCGCCAATGCCCGCCGATGCCCCGGTAATAATAACGACGCGATGACGTGGATCCATCAATTGGACCCTTCCCTTCGACAGACGGGGAGGCGGGGCTGCCCGCTGGCCCCACCTCCGGTCTGGCGCCCCGCGGCCGCGCCACCCAACGCCAGCATGAACCTGCTTGTTCCTGGGAGGGCGCAGCCCTCCCAAACCCTCCCCGCAGGGAGGGGGTTGGGGAAACCCGGTTTCCCCATGGCTCAACCGCTGGTGGGAGCGGCTGGCGACCCTACAGGCAGGGGTGCGGTTCGACAGGCTCACCGCAGGTGGGAAACCCGGTTTCCCCGTATGTTCACATCAGCCTGTCAAATGCTTGCAGATCCCCGCCTTGATCGTCTGCCCGGGCACAACGTGGCCGAGCATACGCTCCAGCAGCAACGCGGCATCAATGAGCGCAGGCAGATCCAGCCCGGTGGCGATCCCCATCTCGTGGAGCATATGGGTCAGATCCTCGGTGCAAAGATTACCGGGCGCTCCGGGAGCGAAGGGGCAGCCGCCGATCCCGCCGATACTGCTGTCGAACTCGGCCACCCCGACCTCGAGGGCGGCCAGGATATTGGCCAGCCCGGCCCCGCGGGCGCTGTGGAGGTGCAGGCGCAGCGCCTGTCGCGGAAAGCGCTCGCGGAAGGCCAGCACCACCTGTCGCACCAGCACCGGGTGCGCCATGCCCGTCGTATCGCCGAGGGTGAGCCGTTCCGCGCCCAGGTCAAGCAGGCGGCCGCACAACTCCAGCACGCGCTCGATGGGCACGTGGCCCTCAAAAGGGCAGCCGAAAGCCACCGAGAGCACCGCGTCAAACGGGATGCCCGCCGAGCGCACCACCTCGCCCATATCGGCGACATTGGCCAGGGATTGCTCGACGCTCATATTCACGTTGCTGCGGTTGTGGCTCTCGGTGGCGCTGAGGAACACCTGCACCGCATCGGCGCCTGCCGCCACGGCGCGCCGCGCGCCCACCACATTGGGAGCGATTGCGCTGTAGACCACCCCGGGGCGGCGCCGCAGACCGGCGAACACCTCGGCCGTATCGGCCATCTGCGGCACGTTCTGCGGGCGTACAAAGGCGCCCACTTCAATCTCCGTCAGACCGGTGGCGGCAAGGGCGTCAATCAACTGGAGCTTCTCGGCCGTTGAGAGGATCGTCTCCTCGTTTTGCAGGCCGTCACGTGGCCCCACCTCGCGAATATGGGCGCGCGCCGGCAACCCGGGCCAGCCCCCTATGCCTGTCATCATTGACCTCCGGGCCGCCCGGGGCCTTGCCCCGGGACGCTCACGTAGAGACTTCGCACAACATCTGGAGGAACACAGGGAAATCCTGTCATAAGCCGCAGGCTACCGTCTGCGAAACCCGCCTGCACGGGCTGACGCAGTGGTATTGCTCGACGCTGGCCTTCTGCGCCCACGCCGGCAATCTCGCCAGGAGGGGCTATTCCTTCCCGTCCCGCCGGGGGCCGCGCTCCGGCCTGCTACCCTGATGCCCGCCGGGCGGGCTGTCGCGGCGCGTGCGGCAGCGCGGGCAGCGCGTCGGCTCGTGGAGAAAGCCTTTGTCGGCGTAGAACTCTTGCTCACCGGCGGTAAAGATAAACTTTTCGCCACAACTGCGGCAGATCAGTTCCATGTCTCGGTAAAATGGCATGGTTTTTAAATGGTTCCCGCCGGCAGAGCCGCCGGACAACCGCGTGCGCCCGGCGTGGGGCAGTCTGTTCCGATTGCTCTATTGTAACACGCCCCCAGGAAACAACCCGGCCGCGGGGAGGGTTTGGGAGGGCGCAGCCCTCCCAGGAAACAACCCGGCCGCGGGGAGGGTTTGGGAGGGTGCAGCCCTCCCAGGAAACAGCCCGGCCGCGGGGAGGGTTTGGGAGGGCGCAGCCCTCCCAGGAAACAACCCGGCCGCGGGGAGGGTTTGGGAGGGCGCAGCCCTCCCAGAAAACAACCCGGCCGCGGGGAGGGTTTGGGAGGGCGCAGCCCTCCCAAGAATAATTATTTTCATTCCGGCGTTGTGCGGCGCAGCCGCTGGTTCCGCGCGAGCGCAACAAAGATCCAGAAAGCGAACGCCAGGTCGGTCCAGAAGTAAAACTGGTCCACCATCCCATGCACCAGCGCCGCGCTCATAGCCGCGATGAGGCCGGCGCAGACCGCGTCGCCGCGGCGCAGGCCCGCCCGGGCGTCGCGGTAAAAGCGCACGATCAGCCAGGCAAAGGCGATCAGCCCTGGCGGCCCCATGCGCAGGGCGATGTCGAGGATCAGGTTGTGGGGGTGCGAGGTGTTGATCTCGCTGGTGCCGGCCAGTTCCGGGGCCATGTAGGCCGGGTAGAGCCGTCCGAACTGGTCGAGGCCCACGCCCGCGGGATGCTCGCGCAGCATCGTCAGCGCCGCAGCCCAGGTTTTAAGGCGCACCACGCCGCTGGCGCCAACGGGGTTGAAGCGTTCGATGTTCAGAGCTACCGCCAGGGCCAGCAGCATCACCCCGCCAAGGAATATCAGGCCGAGGCGCACGCGCCGGTCGCGCCAGAAGTGGCCGGGCAGCAGCAGGGCCGCCAGGAGGCCCGCGGCCACCAGCGCGCCCAGGTAGGCCCCGCGCGAGAAGGAGACCAGCAGCCCGCCCCCGCACAGCACCGCCACCAGTGCCGCGGGCCAGGCCTGGCGCAGCCTGTCGCCCCGACTGGCCGCTCCCCAGAAGGCGCTACTGGCCAGCGCTGCCGCAACCGGCCAGTAGCGCCCCATAGCCAGTCCCAGGTTGTTCGGATGCCCGTACAGCCCCGCCACCCGCTGCACGCCCTCCACCAGAACCCGATCTTCCCCGAAGCCCGCCTTCTCGCCAAAGAGTGGCGCCAGGTTCAGACCAACAAACTGTAACAACCCCACCAGCCCCGCCAGCGCGCCCCCTGCCAGCCAGAACCACACCAGCCGCCGCCAGTACACCGTGGGGCTGCCATGCGCCAGGCGCGTCCCCGCGAGCCACGCCAGCCCGATAAAGAGCAGCGGGCCGAGCACCGTCCAGCGGAACTCGCGCAGGGCCAGGGTACGCGCCTCGGCAATGTACACGCCCCACCCGGCTGCCGCCAGAAACAGGCCAGTGGGCGCCAGTTCCACCAGCCAGGCGGTAGCGCCGCCCGTGCGCGGGCGCCCCCGTTGCCACGGCTCTGTTCCCACCCAGCGCGCCACCACGGCGGCGCCAGCGATGAGGAGCAGCAGTTCGTGCAGGGGCAGGTACAGCCCACTCTCGCGGATGCCGAAGCGGGTGTCGAAGAGACCCTTGGGGATGAAGTAGAACGGCACGGCGAGGGGGACAATGAGCAATGCCAGCGCAGGACGCGCCAGGGCCAGCGCGCCGAAGAGCGCCAGGCCCGCCAGGGTCAGCGGCAGTTGGGCCGAGGCGCGGTAGGCAATCAGCACTGCCACCAGCATCGCAGCGGCGATCAGGCTATCGGGCTGGATGAGACGGTCGGCGAGGCGCGGGCTGCCCTCGGCGCGCCGCTGCGCCACCCGCAGACGCCTCAAGGCCGCCGCGGTAGCCGGGAAGGCCAGGCGCAGCGTGGCGCCCAGGCTCGTCATCAGGGCCACGATCAGGGCCAGTGGGCCATAGTCCCACAGCCAGCCCCAGGAACGCGCCCGCTCGACGATGAAGCGTTCGGGCGCCTCCACGCCGCGCAGCTCCAGCGTATGCTCGCCGTTGGGCAGCGCCGGGGCAGCAAAGGCCGGCAGCCCGTCCAGTGCGCCGGGCGCCAGCGTAACGGGCGCGCCATCGAGGGTAGCCACGACGGGCGCCCGCAAGTTGCCAAGAAGGGTGAGGCGCGACCCGGTGAAGCGGATGCGCCAGCCATCGGGCAGCGGTTCCACCGCCGGGTGCGCCCAGGTGTGCGCGCCGACGCCGGCGCGGGCGGGGGCGCGGGTGTAGGCGGCCAGGGCCTCGAAAGCGGGTAGCGGCTGCCAGTCGCGGGTCACCAGAGCGAAGTACGGCGTCGGGTCCTCGGGGTCAGGCTCAGCATAACCGCCATGGCGCAGCATCCAGACGTTCATCACGCCTATCCAGGGCCACTCGGCGCGGGCGCGCTCCATATGGCCGACCAGGTAGCGCCCCCTGGTCTCTTCACTCACCGGCGCGCCCCAGGTATACCGCCGCTCGGCAGGAATGTGCTCCGGGGCAGTGTTCCAGCCAAACTCGGTGACCCAGATCGCCGTGCCGGCATCGCCGTTGCGCTCCATCACCTCGCGCAGCAGCACGATGCGGCTCACATCGTTGCGCGTATCCAGCGGGCGCCGCCAGTTCCAGTTCTCGCGTCCCCGCAGAAAAACAAACCGGTGCTCATCGGGGGGTTGACCCAGGCCGTAGTTCTGCGCGGCCATCACATCGAAGTAGGCCGCGCCGCCGGCCCTGTAGACCCGGTCGAGGTACTCCAGTTCGGTCATCGGGGCGCGATCGTCGAGACCATCGGTAGGAGCGAGGCCGGGGAACAGGATCACCACCGCGGGGTTAGCCGCGCGCGCGGCGGTGGCGCCAACCCGCAGCAACGCCACAAAATCCTCGGGGCGCGGCGTCTCCCATCCCCATTCATTCTTCAGGTTCGGCTCGTTCCAGAGCTGGAAGTAGCGCACCACCGGGCTACCCGGAGCATCGTCGAGGCCATCACCGTCGTAGCGCTCAACCACGGCGCGCACGAACGCGCCGTAATCGGCGAAATCGTCGGGAGGGCCAGTCGAATTGCCATCGCGAGCCAGACCGGCCTGGAAATAGGGCGACGTCACCGCCTGCGCGCGAGCCCACAGGGGCGGGCGCTCCAGGCGCCAGATCAACTCGATGCCTGCGGCGTTCGCTTCAGCCGCCAGGCGATCGTACTTTGCCCAGGCCGACACTGCGCCGACTGTGGCCAGGTTGCGCCGATCCTCGAAATCGCCCCGCGCGTGGATCTCGATATCCTCCCAGGGCGCCTGCATACGCGCGTAGCGCGCCCCCAGCTCGCGGGCCAGCGCAAATGACCGCCGCACCGCTGCCGGGTCAGGCTCCAGGTGCAGATTGTAGAGATTCACGCCGAGGATCGGCCCACCGGCGAAGGGGATGGGACGGGGATCGGGCGTAAAAGTAAGACCGCGATTGGCCGCATTATCGGCCCAGACGAGCGCGCCCAGGGCCGCGAGCAACCCCAGGGTGAGCGCCAGCAGCAGGAAAAGACGCAAGCCGGAGGTGTTCATCAGGGGCGATTGTATGCGGGGAGGGAGCGCGTGTCAACGCAGGGGGTGCGCCGCGCCCCCCCCTGAAAAACCGCCCCTACCGCCGTCCATTCACCGGCGTCCGATCCCTTTTCCAGACCCCGGCGCTGCGGCGGAAGAAGCGCACAGCCAGCACCACCAGCGCCACCACCAGCAGCAGCGCCAGAACCGGCAGGACGACCGCCACGATACTCAGCAGGAGCGAAGTAGCGTCCTCGACGACGCTCAACACGGGATTGGCCGTTCCCCCCGTCGCCGTCGTCACAACCGGGCGCACCGCGCTGCGCGTCAAATGGGTGCTCCCGGCGACGATCAGACCGGCAACTGCCACAAGCGCAGGATGGATCACCGCCACATCGCCCCGACTTGCCAGCGCCAGGATCGCCCCCGCAATCGGCGCGATGATCAGCCCGGCAGCGTGCAGCGCACTATCCACCACCGGCACCTTATCGCCCACAAAATCCAGCGCGGCCAGCGCGGCGATGATCAGCAGCACAAAGACATTGGTCAACAGGTCGAACGGCGCGGCAAGCTGGATCCAGCCAAGGCGGGCAAAGATGCCGACCGTCAGCAGGGGCAGGTAGGGGTTCAGCCCCGAGGCCATCGCCAGACCGAGGCCAGACGCGATCGCGATCAAGCCATCCATACGTGGTTGCCTTTCATACCAGAAACCCACAGGGAGGGGATTGGGGAAACCCGGTTTCCCCATGTCCCAACTGCTGTTGGGAACGGCTGGCGCCCCCGCCGGCAGGGGGATGGGGAAACCGGGTTTCCCCGTTTCCCAACCGCCGTTGGGAGCGGCTGGCGCCCTCCAGCCGGCAGGGGGATGGGGAAACCGGGTTTCCCCATATTTTCACCTCAGACACCCTTGCGGGTGCGCCGCACCCTCCATGGATAGAGACGCAGCCCCGCTGCATCTCGAGAACGAAACGGGCAACCAGAACGTCGCAGCTCGCCCTGGTTGCCCGTCCCTTTTGACGTCCCGTTGCTCATGACGACGATGAAGGGCGAAAAGTTTCGTCCCTCACCCGCCTATCAACCCCCTGGTAATGTAGAAGAAACCCAGGGCCGTAATCGCGTACACGGCCAGTAACTGCGCGCCCTCGAGCCAGTTGCTCTCACCGTCAACCGCGATAAGCGTCGCGATCAGCACTGCCAGCGTCAGTGCCGCAACTTCGAGCACCGTGAAGAAGAGCGTCATCTCCGGCCCGAAGAGCAGGCTGATGAAGACCAGCAGCGGCCCCACCAGCAACGCTACCTGCATCGAAGACCCCATGGCAATCGTCATCGCCAGATCCATCTTGTTCTTGATCGCCATCTGCACGGCCACAATGTGCTCGGCAACGTTGCCCACCAGGGGAATGATGATGATCCCGATGAAGAACTCGCTCAACCCCAGGGCCTCGGCAAAGGGTTCGACCGTCCCCACCAGAAACTCGCTCAGGAAGACAATCCCCAGCGTACTGGCCCCCAGCACGCCAAGCGCAACCGGGATGCTCCACCTGGCCTGGTGCTGCTCGCCGTCGGGAGTTTTGTCGCTGACCCCGGTGTGGCCGCCCAGCCCCCGTTCGGGCTGGCGGAAGGTGAAGATCAGGCTCAGTACGTAGAGCACGATCAGCACGCCCGCCACGCCCAGACTCAAGGCGTTCAACGACGGGTCATCAACCGCCGTGGTAAAGAGATCGAGGCTGCCCGACTGAACCTCCCGCACCACCTCGAACAGGGTCGGAATGATCAGCCCGATGACTGCCAGGGTCATCATCGAGGCAGCCACGCTCGCCGCCTGCCGGTCGAAGTGCTGCAGACCGTTGCGCAGGCCGCCAAGCAGGAGGGCCAGGCCCAGGATCAGGAGCAGGTTGCCCAGGATTGAACCGCTGATCGAGGCTTTCACCAGCTCGATCTTCCCCTGCGAGAGCGCCACTATCGAGATGATCAACTCCGCGGCGTTGCCCAGCGTGGCGTTGAGCAGCCCCCCTACCCTGGGCCCGGTGTGTACCGCCAGTTCTTCCGTGGCTTCGCCAAGAAAGCCGGCCAGGGGGATCAGCCCCAGGCAACACACCAGAAACAGCACCAGGTCATTCCGCAATCCCGGGATAAACTCGAACGCAAAGGCCACCGGCACGAAAATGATCAGGTAGCGCAGCCATTTCACAGATGTCTCCCTCTGGTGTGCAAGCGGGGAAACCCGGCTTCCCCACGGCCCGGCCTGCGGAGGGCGCCGGGCAGGAGGGGCACACAGCTTTCGCCCCTCCTCCAGACAACCAGCGTTCCCCGTGCCTCCGCCCACGGAGTCGGGCAGGCGCATCCCCGCCCTGATCCAGGTCATCCGACGGATCTCCCCACGCTGGATTGGCAGTATACTAGAGAAATGGCTATTCACAATCCCAACGGCACAACTGTTGAGCGGGTGATCGTTACCCGGCGCGGGCATGCCAAAGGTCCGCCGGGCACGGGCGCTCCCTCCGGCGGCGAGGCGCCCCCGAAACCCTGGTCCGAACGCTGGAAAGAGTTGCGCGCCGCCTTCCGTAACGTGCCGCGCGCCTTCGCCCTCGTCTGGGAGGCCCATCGCGGCGCGACCCTGGCCATGGCCCTGATTACCCTCCTCAATGGCCTGCTGCCGATCTCGCAGGCCTGGATGGCCAGGCTGATTATTGACGAAGTGGTGGTCGCCATAACGGGCAGCATCGCCCCTATGATTGCCCTGCGCGCTGTGCTGCCCTACCTGCTGGTGGAGTTCGGCCTGCTGACCCTGGGCGCGGTTCTGACCCAGGCCCGCTCCCTGGCTGAGCATATGCTCAATGCTCGCCTCAGCAATACCATCAATACGGCGATTATTCGCAAGTCACTGGCCCTTGATCTGCAGTTCTTCGAGGATGCCCAGTTCTACGACAAGCTGCAAAATGCCCGCCGCGAGTCGAACTGGCGGGCTATGAGCATCATCAATACAAGTTTTAACCTGGTGCAAAACGGCATCACCCTCGGCTCGTTTGCCGTAGGGCTGATCGCCTTCAGCCCGCTGGTGGCCCTCATCCTGTTCGGCGCTACCCTGCCTTCCTTTGTCGCGCAGACCCACTTTAGCCGGCTGCATTTCCGGCTGCTCACCTGGCGCGCGCCCGAGTTCCGCAAGATGACCTATCTTGAACACCTGCTCACTGTGGACAGCAGCGCCAAGGAGATCAAGCTCTTCGGCCTGGGTGAGCCGTTGCTGCAACGCTACCAGGACCTGTTCTGGAAGTTTTACCTCGAAGACACCGCCCTGGCGCAGCGGCGCTCGCTGATCAGCACCCTCTGGGGGTTGCTGGTCTCGGCGAGTTACTACGGCGCCTACGCCTGGATCATCTGGCAAACCGTTTCTGGCGCCATCACCATCGGCGCGATGACCTTCTACCTGACGCTGTTCCGCCAGAGCCAGGGCGCATTCCAGGGCATCTTCTACAACGCTGGCCAGCTCTTTGAAAGCGGTCTCTTCCTGGAGAATCTCTTTGGCTTCCTTTCCCTTGCGCCGCAGATGATCACCGGCAAAGGGCGCAAGGCGCCGCGGCCCATTCGCCAGGGTATCGAGTTTCAGGCGGTGAGTTTCCGCTACCCTGACCGGGAGGAGTACGCCCTGCGCGAGGTCAGCCTGTACGTGCGCCCGGGTGAGAAGATCGCGCTGGTGGGCGCCAATGGCGCGGGCAAGACCACTCTGATCAAGCTGCTTACCCGTCTCTACGACCCCACCGAGGGCCGCATCCTCCTCGACGGGGTGGATCTGCGCGAGTACGACCTGGATGACCTGCGGCAGTGCATCGGGGTGATTTTCCAGGACTTTGTGCGCTACCAGGTGACCGCCCGCGAGAACATCGGGTTCGGGCAGATCGACGAACTGGCGAACGATGAACGCATTCGCTCGGCCTCGGCCCGCGGCGGCGCCGATGAGGTGATCGCCCACCTGCCGAAGGGCTACGATACCATCCTCGGCCGCTGGTTCGAGAAGGGCGCCGAGTTGTCAGGCGGGCAGTGGCAGAAGATCGCCCTGGGCCGCGCTTTTATGCGCGATAGCGAGGTGCTGGTCCTCGACGAACCCACCTCGGCCCTCGACGCCGAGCGCGAGTACGAGATCTTCCAGCGCTTCCGCGAGCTTACTGCCGGGCGCATCGCCTTCCTGATCAGCCATCGCTTTTCCACCGTGCGCATGGCCGACCGCATTGCGGTGATTGAAGGCGGCCGCATCGCCGAACTCGGCACCCACCAGGAGCTTCTGGCCCTTGGTGGCGCCTATGCCCGGCTGTTCAATATGCAGGCGGAAGGGTATCGCTAGAGGTATGGGGAACCCGGCTTCCCCATCTCCCGCCGACCCGGCCTGAAGAGGGCGACGCCCTCCCACCCCCTGGGAAGGGCATGGGGAAACCCGGTTTCCCCATTCTTGTCTAGAGAGGAGGAACCGCCGTGACCCTGGATCAGTCTACGATTGCCGAACTCGCCGCGATGTACCTGCGCGCCGAGCGCGACGCTGCGCCCGTAGCGCCCTGGCGCGAACGCTTCCCCGGGATCAGCGAAGACGACGCCTACGCCATTCAATCTGAACTGCTGCGGCTGCACCTGGCCGGCGGCGCGACCCTGGCCGGCTGGAAGGTCGGCGCCACCAACCCCGGAGCGCAGGCCGCGTTCGGCCTGCGCGAGCCGGTGTATGGGCGCCTCCTCAACCAGCGGCGTCTGCCCGATGGCGCAACGCTGCCTGTGGCGACGCTGATCCACCCCCGGGTCGAGTGCGAAGTGGCCTTTATCCTGGCGCGCGACCTGAGCGGCCCCGGTGTGACGTCCGAACTGGCCCTGGCCGCTGTGGAGGGAATGGTCGCCGCCTTCGAGATCGTCGACTCGCGCACTGAGGGCTGGGCGGCAAAAATGCCCGAGATGATTGCCGATAACGTCTTTCAGGCCCGCTACGTGCTCGGCGAGCGGCTGGTTCCGGTCGCAGACGTGGATCTGTCCGCGCTCGAGGTGGTGCTCTTCCGCAACGGTCAGGAGGCGGCGCGAGCGCGGGGCGCCAATGTACTGGGCAGCCCGGCCAACGCCCTGGCCTGGGTGGCGAATCGCATCGCTGACCATGGGCACGTCCTGCGCGCCGGACAGGTGGTGCTGGCCGGTTCACTCACCCCACTCGTCCCCTGTGCGCCGGGCGATGCCTTTGAGTCCGTCTTCGATCACCTGGGGCCGCTACGCATGTCGTGCGGGTAGCGGCGTGGCGGCAACCTGGCTGCAAAGGGCGTCACGAGAACGTCGCATTCACGGCATGCGCGGATCAAGGCGCCCGTGTGCGCGCGGCTGCCGGGTTGGCGCGCCTCCCTGGAAGGTGCGCCCTTCGCATTCGTTTATTCGTTTCCCATTCGTTGGCGTATTTTCTCCCCCTTCAAAGGGTTTCTCCCGTTGTTCCCATCTGACGGTTTCGCGACCGTCCCGGGCAACCCGGCTTCAAAGGGTATCACGGGACCGTCGCATTCACAGCATGCGCGGATCATGGCGCCCGTGCTTGCGCGGCTGCCGGGTGGGCGCGCCTCCCTGGAAGGCACGCCCTTCGCATTCGTTTATTCGTTTCGCATTCGTTGGCGCATTTAAGCGTTTTGCCGCATCAGGAAGCCCATCCCAGAGCAGGTGAAATCCTTTGGAGCCAACCCGGCCCCCTGCGCTGCCTGACCACCAGACAACGAGGCCCCCTCTCGAACGTGGAGAGGGGGCAGGCGGCGACGGGAGACGCGACGGAGCCGCGCCTCTACTTCTTGGAAATATCTACACTATTGGCCGCGGTCTTCATCACCATCTGGCTGAACTGCGTTTGCGCCTCAACCGCTTTCTGCGCGGCCTCCTGCCAGGTTGCCATAATCTTCTGGGCCTGGCTCATGTCCCACATCTGGGCGAGCATGCTTGGCTCAGCCTTCTTGAGCAGATCGAACCAGTTTTCGGAGAAGCGCATTTGTGTTTCGGCCCAAACCCGCGTCATCTCCAACATCTGGCGGGTCCACTCCACCGGAGTTGTCGGCACGCCTGGAACGGATGGCATCGCCGGCATCGCTGGCATATTCACAGAGGCCGCGGCGACACTTTCGGCCCAGAGACGGGTCAGCTCCACCTGCTGCTCAATCGCATAGCGCACCGTGCCGCGCCAGGTCTCTACCGTCTTCTGCCAGGCCTCGGGGCTTTGCGGTGTCGTCATTGCCTGCATCGAGCTCATCCAGCTCTCCCAGACCTTCTGCTGCGTGCCGGTCCAGGTCTTGATCATATCGTTCGCCTGCTTCGACCAGTCCATACCAGCCCTCCTCAGTATTCTCCGGCCCTCCGATGTAGACCTACACCGGTTCGCGCATTTCCTGGTGGTTACGACTCCGAGGGTATCAGCGAAGGTTACATATGAGTTACGTCGAACCATTGCCCGTTCAACCAGACTGTGGTACGGTTGTAGTTGGGCATCTGCGGAGCAGGGGCGCTTCCTGCCTGCCGCAGTGTTACCGAGGTGCGTATGCATGAACTCCTTGCGCTTCGCGAAGCCGCCCTGAGCCTCATCACCGGTACTCGCCCCGGCGAGGCGCTCAATCTGCCGCCCCGCGCCGGCCAGCCTCCCGCCGGCCCCGAACTGGCCGACCGGCTGGCTGCTGCCGTGCGCGCCTTGAAGATCGCCGCCGCCAGCGATGATGGCGCTGCCGTAGACTACGCCGCCCTGCGCGCCAGCGTGGCCTATGCCGAGTACGTGGAGCAGGTAACACCCCTCCTGTTCACCTTCGACCCGTCGCTGCTTGCCACCCGCGGCGCGCGACTGGCGTTCTGGATCAACCTCTACAACGGTCTGATCCTCGACGGCGTGGTGGCCTACGGCGTGCGCCGCAGCGTGCGCGGGGGCCCTGGCGGGCTGGGCTTCTTTCGCCGCGTGGCCTACATCGTTGGCGGCTACCGCCTCTGCGCCGACGACATCGAGCACGGCATCCTGCGCGCCAACGCCGGCACCCCCTTCCTCCCCGGCCCCCAGTTCGCCGACGATGACGCGCGCCTGGCCTGGGCGATCAGCCCCCTTGAGCCGCGCATCCACTTCGCCCTTAACTGTGCCAGCCGCTCCTGCCCGCCCATCGTCGTCTACGACGGCGCGCGGATCGAGGCCCAGCTCGACCTGGCCGCCCGCTCATTCGTCGGCGCTGATACCGACCTCGACCCCCAGACCGGTACGCTCCTCGTCTCGTCAATCTTCAAATGGTACCAGGCCGACTTTGGCGGGCTGGAGGGCGTCCTGCGCTTCATCCGCGCTCATCTTCCTCCCGACGACGAGCGCCGGCGCTGGATTGACGCTCAAGCTGAGGTGGCGCTGGCATTCAAGCCGTACGACTGGTCGCTCAACGCCCGATTCTGAGGTGAACGTAGCCTGCCCGCGGGAGGGTTTGGGAGGGCGCAGCCCTCCCAGGAAACAATCCGCCAATGGGAGGGTTTGGGAGGGCGCAGCCCTCCCAAGAACAAATATGTTCATTCTGGCGTTGTGCGGCGCAGCCGCATGGACGACTGAGGTGAACATACGGGGAAACCGGGTTTCCCCA
>CAKZKA010000016.1 GCA_937120965.1 uncultured Chloroflexota bacterium | reverse complement strand
GGGGCGCCTGGCGCCCCGCTGGGGAGGGGCGCGGTTCGACAGGCTCACCGCAGGTGGGGAAACCCGGTTTCCCCGTAAGTTCACATCAGAAATCACTCCTATGAGTAAAACCATCCTCATCGACCCGGTCACCCGGATCGAAGGGCACGCCAGAATAAGCATCTATCTCGACGAGGCCGGCGAGGTCACGGGCGCGCGTTTTCACGTCACCGAGTTTCGCGGCTTCGAGCGCTTCTGCGTGGGGCGCCCCTTCTGGGAAATGCCTGCGATCACTGCGCGCATCTGTGGGATCTGCCCGGTTAGCCATATCCTCGCTTCGGCCAGAGCCGGCGATGCCATTCTGTCGGTGCGGGTGCCGCCCGCGGCCGAAAAACTGCGCCGGTTGATGAACCTGGCCCAGATCATCCAGTCGCATGCTCTGAGCGTCTTCCACCTCAGTGGTCCCGACCTGTTCCTGGGCTTTGAGAGCGATCCGGCGCAGCGCAACCTTTTCGGCCTGATCGCCGCTGAACCGGATCTGGCCCGCAAGGGCATCGGTCTGCGCCAGTTCGGGCAGGAGGTAATAGAACGCCTCGGCGGGCGCAAGATTCACCCCGCCTGGGCCGTGCCCGGCGGCGTGCGCCACGGCCTCGACGAGGCCGACCGCGCCGCCATCGCCGCCGGCCTGCCCACCGCGCGCGCCACCGTACTCGAGACCCTGGCGCGCTTCAAGGGCATGCTCGACCGCTTCGCCGAGGAAGTCGCCTCCTATGGACGCTTCGCCAGCCTGTTCCTCGCCCTTACCAACGAGCGCGGCACCTGGGAGCACTACGACGGCCAGTTGCGGGTGATGGATTCGCAGGGCCACATTCTGGCTGATCGGGTGCCGCCGGAGGAGTACGCCGAGGTCATCGGCGAAGCAGCGCAGGAGTGGAGCTACCTCAAGTTCCCCTACTACCGGCCCTACGGCTTCCCCGAAGGCATGTACCGCGTCGGCCCCCTTGCCCGCCTGAACATCTGCCGCAGCTTCGGCACGCCCCTCGCCGACGCAGAGCTGGTAGAGATGCGCCGCCGCGCCGGGGGCGGTCCGGTGACGGCCAGTTTCTACTACCACTACGCCCGCCTGATCGAGATCCTGGGCAGCCTGGAATTGATCGAGCGTCTGCTTGACGACCCCGACCTGCGCGCTCGTCGTCTCCGCGCCGAGGCCGATGTTAATCAACTCGAGGCCGTGGGCTGTAGCGAGGCCCCCCGCGGCACCCTCTTCCACCACTACCGCGTTGATGAATATGGCCGGCTCACCTACGTCAACCTGATCATTGCCACCGGGCAGAATAACCTGGCAATGAACCGCACCGTGACCCAGATCGCCGAGCGCTACCTCCGCGGCGGGCGTCTCGATGAGGGCTTGCTCAACCGCATCGAAGGCGGCATTCGGGCCTTCGACCCCTGCCTGAGTTGCTCGACCCACGCCGTTGGCCTGCCCGCTCTCACCGTGCGCCTCCACGGCCCCGATGGCCAGATCCTCGACGAGATGACGCGCTAAACCCGTACCCGCATTCGCCCGAGGCGCCCCCAGGTCCTCTCGGGAGTATGCTACAATACCAGTGTTTTTACACCTGCCAGTCAGACGAGGTGGAACGTGACCCAGCAAGGCCGCGGCGGCCCGGTGGTGCTCGAAGCCCGCGCGATCACCAAGCGCTTCCCCGGCGTTGTCGCCAACGATAACGTGTCGCTCCGGCTCCACCAGGGTGAGATCCTGGCCCTGCTGGGCGAAAACGGCGCCGGTAAATCCACCTTGATGAATATCCTCTACGGCCTCTACCAGCAGGACGAGGGCGCGATCTTCGTCAAGGGCAAGCCGCTACGGGCCTCCAGCCCCCACGAGTCGATCCAGCGCGGCATCGGCATGGTTCACCAGCACTTCCAGCTCGTGCCGGTGATGAGCGTTGCCGAGAACGTGACCCTGGGCAATGAAGTGACCCGTGGCCCCGGCTGGCTCGACCGCCGGCGCGCCGGCGAGCAGATCCGCGCCCTCTCGCGCCAGTACGGCCTGGAGGTGGACCCCGACGCGCTCATCGCCGACCTTGACGTGGGCGCCCAGCAGCGCGTGGAGATTATCAAGGCCCTCTACCGCAATGCTGACATCCTCATTCTCGACGAACCGACCGCCGTGCTCACCCCCCAGGAAGCCGATGACCTGATGCAGATGATGCGCGCGCTGACCCGCCAGGGCAAGTCGATCATCTTCATCACCCACAAGCTCCGCGAGGTGCTGGCTGTCGCCGATCGGATCATGGTCCTGCGCGCCGGGCGCGTTGTCGGCGAGACTACTCCCGCCGAGGCGACCGAGGCCAGCCTGGCCGCGATGATGGTGGGCCGCAGCGTCATGCTCCAGGTCGAGCGGGGCGAAATGCACCCCGGCGCGGTGGTGCTGGAAGTGACCAATCTCCACGTTCGCGATGACCGTCAGCTTCTGGCTGTGCGCGGGGTGGATCTGCAGGTGCGGGCCGGGGAGATCCTCGGCATCGCCGGGGTGCAGGGCAACGGACAGACAGAGCTGGTCCAGGCCCTCACCGGTCTGCGCGCGCCCGAGAGCGGTAGCGTGCGCATCGCCGGCCACGACGTAACCGGCGCTGCGCCCCGCCAGATCAGCGAACTGGGCGTCGCCCACATCCCCGAGGACCGGCAGCGTGACGGCCTGGTGTCGAGCTACCCGCTGACCGATAACGCCGTGCTCGAACTGTACTATCTCCCGCCTTTCGCCCGCGGGCTGGTTCGCGATGACGCGGCTGTGCGCGACCACGCCGAACGCCTGGTGCAGGAGTTCGATGTGCGCACTCCGGCGGTAACAGTGCCGGCCAGCTCGCTTTCGGGCGGGAACCAGCAGAAACTGATCGTCGCGCGCGAGTTTACGCGCGAGCTGCGACTGCTCATCGCTGCCCAGCCCACCCGTGGCATTGACGTCGGTTCGATCGAGTTCATCCACAACCAGATCGTGAAGAAACGCGATGAGGGCGTCGCCGTGTTGCTGGTCTCAGCCGAGCTTGATGAGATCCTCTCTCTCTCCGATCGGATTGCGGTGATCTACCACGGCGCGATTGTGGCAACCGTGAACAACGGCGACCTCAGCCGCGAGCAGCTCGGCCTGTTGATGGCCGGCGCGAGCCTGGACGAAACACCGGCGGTAAGCCCCACGCTGGCCCGTTCGTAACGCCCCTCTGGAGTTAGCATGGCTCAGGCAGTTGAAGGACCCGCCCCCTCGCCCGGTCCGGCAGGCTTTCGCGAGTACTACGCCCGCTATGCACCCTACCTGGTGCCTGTCTTCGCCGTATTTACGGCGCTGGTCGTCGGCGCGTTGATGATCGGCCTGACCGGCGGTGACTGGCTGGCAGCCTACATCGGCCTCTGGGAGGGGTCGTTCGGTACCCCGGTTGCTATTGCCAATACCGTGGTGCGCGCGACGCCCTTCATCATCGCCGGCCTGGCCGTGGCAGTGGCCTTCAAGTCGGGGCTGTTCAACATCGGCGCCGAGGGTCAGCTCTACGCCGGGTCGGTGTGTGTGGTGCTGGTGGGCACGCTGCTGCAACTTCCGCCAGTGTTCCATATCCCGGTAGGGATCATTGCCGGCGCGATCGGCGGCGCCGCATGGGCATCGATCGCCGGGTTCCTCAAAGCGCGCACCGGCGCGCACGAGGTGATCAATACGATCATGCTCAACTATATCGCCATTCGCCTGACCGACTGGCTGATCAAGAGCAAAACCCCCTACCTGCTCGGCGATCCTGCCGATCCCAGCTCCGCCCGCACGATGTACATCGCTGAAACGATGCGCCTGCCCGGGTTTCGGGTGTCTGATACAATCGTTCTGCACCTGGGCATCCTCATCGCCTTCGGGTTAGTGTTCCTGGTGGCCTGGCTCCTCAACCGCACCACCATCGGGTTCGAGCTGCGCACGGTGGGCAGCAATCCCAGCGCGGCACGCTACGCGGGCATGAGCGTGCCGAGGACGATCGTTCTGGCGATGGCCTGCGCCGGCGCGCTGGCCGGTATCGGCGGCGCTGGCGAAGTGATGGGTGTGCGCTACGCCCTGAGCACCGATTTCTTCTCCGGGCTGGGGTTCGATGCCATCGCAGTGGCGCTCCTCGCCCGCGCCAACCCGATCGGGATCATCTTCTCCGGGCTGCTCTGGGGTGGTCTTCTCACCGGCGCGCGCCTCATGCAGGTGCGCGCCGGATTGTCGATTGACGTGATTAAGATCGTCCAGGCATTGATCATTATGTTCGTTGCCGCTGACCAGATCGTGCGCTTTATCTACCGCATCCCCCAGCGCTCCTCCGCCGAGGAGACGATGATTTCCAGGGGGTGGGGCGGGGGGTAGAGGATGTGGCTTTCCTTATCCTCCCCGGTTGTCCCTCCCGCACAGTGACAAGAATCAACCTATGAGCAACCTGCACCAGGAGCAGACCGACTACCGACCGCGGAAGATCGCCGCCGAGGAACGTATGGCCGACATCATTCTGCCCGGCCAGACCAACGGCTACGGGACGATGTTCGGCGGCGATGTTATGGCGATGATGGACAAAGCGGCGGGCATCGCAGCAATGCGCTTCTGTCGCCAGCCCGTCGTGACCGCCTCGAGCGAGCGGATCGATTTTCGTACCCCGATCGGCCAGGGCGAGATTATCGAAGCCTATTCGCGGGTGATCTATGTGGGCCGGACCTCGCTGGTCGTGCGGGTGCATGTGTTCGCCGAGAATCCCCTCCAGGGCGAACGGCGCATGTGTACCACCGGCTACTTCAGCATGGTCGCCATCAGCATTAATGGGGCTCCGGTTCAGCCTGTGCCGGAACTGATTCTCCCCGATGACGTGGCGCGCGCCGAACACGCCCTTGGCGCCGAGATTCACGCCAGCATTGTCGCCAGAAAGCATAACCGCGGGACGGGCGTGCCTCCCTTCTCGCCTGGATCGGGCCAGCGCTGATGATCGACGAGTCGCTCTTTCGCCAGGTGATGAGCCGCTTCGCCTCCGGTGTCACCGTGGTTACCACTGCCCACGAAGCGCGCCTGGCGGGTCTGACGGTCAGTTCGTTCGCCTCTCTGTCGCTCCAACCCACCCTGGTGCTGATCTGCATTGACCGGCGCGCCGGCAGCCACGATGTGATCGCAGCGGCTGGCCAGTTTGCCGTAAACATTCTCAGCGAGGGCCAGGAGTATCTCTCGCGGCGCTTCGCCAGCGATGAGGCGACCAAGTTTACCGAGGGCACCTTCTTCCTCTCCGAGCGCGGCCTGCCCTTGCTGCACGGCGCCCTGGCGCACATCGAATGCGCCCTCACCAGCGCCCTGCCCGGCGGCGACCATACGATCTACGTCGGCGAGGTGATGGCGGCGCGCTGCTTCGATCTGCGCCCGTTGCTTTACTATCGTTCGGGCTACCATACCCTGATGTGAACATATGGGGAAACCGGGTTTCCCCACCTGCGGTGAGCCTGTCGAACCGCACCCCTGCCCGTGGGGAGGGTTTGGGAGGGCGCAGCCTTCCCAGGAAAAACCCATTAATACCAATTACCGTTGATGATGCCGCATTGCCTGAAGCGATTTCAGGCGTTGTGCTGCCCAGCGTGGCAATCCACAATCCATAATCCAAAATCTAAAATGGTATAAGAAGTTGCGCCAACGGCCATTCCCCGAGTTCCTGCCCGTCGGGCTGGCAGTTGGCGGAGGTGTGGAACTGTGGCGGCGCGGAGCAACCTTCAAGCTGTAACGCCGGCTCCTGAACCGCGCCCGAAAGGGGGCGGGCATCGCTGGCGCTCCGGGTCGCTGCCCTCCGCCGTCCTCAGCCTTGTCCTCTGGTTCCTGGTCGCGCTTATCGGCGCGTGTGGCGCCGGCAGCCGGGGCGCGTCAGCGCCCTCCGGCGCTGCCATTCCTACCCTGATGCCGACCTCCACCGGTTTACCCGCCTCTCCGCCGGTTGCCACGGCGCCACCCGCCGACAGCGGCTGGCTGCCCGCCGCCCCGGGTGTCGAAACGCGCCATTTGCGCGCCGTCGCCGCCGGCCGTGAGACAGCGCTCAGCATTGTCCGGATCGACCCGCAGCAGGTGCGCTTCCGCGTCGGGTACGCGCCCGAGACGCCCCTGCCCCTGGCGACGTGGGCCGAGCGCGCCGGAGCGCAGGTCGCGATCAATGGCGGCTTCTTCGATGCCGACGGGCGCAGTGTGGCCCTCCTTGTCCACGATGGCCAGCTCGAGGGGAGCAGTTACGTCGGGCAGGGGGGTATGTTTGCCGTCTCGCCCGAAGGCGCGGTCTGGCTCCAGAGCCTGGCCGACAGCCCCTTCGACCCCGCCGTGCCGCTGGCGCAGGCGCTTCAGGGCTGGCCCATGCTGGTCAAACCGGGTATCGGCGCCAGTTATCAGGCCGAGGATGACGACCGGGCGCGCCGCAGCGCCCTGGGCCTTGACCGCAGCGGAAGCGTGCTGCTGATCGTCGCCTCCGCGCCTGTGTTCACCCTGCGCGAGTTCTCAGCCTGGCTGGCCGCCTCGGATCTGGAACTCGAGTCGGCAGTCAATCTCGACGGCGGCTCCTCCAGCGGCCTGGTCGTGCGGAGCGACAGCGCCCCCGCGCTCGTGGAGCCGTTCGTGCCTCTGCCGATTGTCCTTCTCGTCCTGCCGGCGTAGCAATGGCCCGCCGGGCCGTCGCTACGGCTCGCGACGATTTGCGTTGCGCCGCATCCTGCGCTACCATACCAGCACGCGCCCGGTAACGCTCCTCAGAGGTGCTCGACGATGAGCAGCGATCCTTCTCGCGAACCGCCTGCCCAGGACGCCGGAGGACTCCGCCGCCTGCGCGGCGAGCGCGCTCTGGCGACCCTCTCGCGCCTGCTCGCCGATGATGGCTGGCGTCCTCGTCCTGATGGCCCTGGACGTTTTAGCATGACCTATCGCTCCAACGGGGCAGTCTTCGAGGTGCGGGCGGAGGTCGTCGTTCCCTCCGAGCAACTGGTGGTGCACGCCGTGGCTCCGTTGACAGCGCCCCCCGATCGTCGGGCCGCTGCCGCCGAGTATGTGCTGCGCGCCACCTGGGGCCTCTACGTCGGTAGCCTGGATCTGGATCTGGATACGGGCCAGGTATACGCCCGCTGCGGCCTCGACTTCGAAGGCGAGCCGCTCAGCCCGCGCATGATCCGCAATGCGCTGACCATCGCCGTGCGGATCATGGAAACCTATCTGCCCGGGCTGACTCGCGTGGTGAACGGCGCCGCGCCGCTGGAGGCCATCCGCGCAGTAGAAACGACCTGAGGTGAACATAGCCCGCGCGCGGGAGGGTTTGGGCGTAGGGGCGCGGCGCCGCCGCGCCCCTACGCCCTCCCAGGAACCAACCCGCCAGCGGGGAGGGTTTGGGAGGGCTGCGCCCTCCCAAGAACAAATATTTGTATTCTGGTGTTGTGCGGCCCAGCCGCATAGACGGCTGAGGTGAACATAGCCCGCGCGCGGGAGGGTTTGGGTGTAGGGGCGCGGCGGTGCCGCGCCCCTACACCCTCCCAGGAACCAACCCGCCAGCGGGGAGGGTTTGGGAGGGCTGCGCCCTCCCAAGAACAAATATTTGTATTCTGGTGTTGTGCGGCCCAGCCGCATAAGTGTCTGATACGAGGAGGACCTATGACCATTCCCGTGATCGACCTCTCCGTGCCGTCCGATTTCAACTGGGCCTACGATGTCGTGGATCGCTGGGCCGACGATCCCGACAAGCTGGCAATGCGCTGGATCGGGCCGGTGGGTGAGGAACGGGCGATCACCTTTGCCGGGTTGCGCGAGCGCACCAACCGACTCGCCGGGGGGTTGGAGCGACTGGGGTTGACCCGCGGCGACAGGGTGCTGCTGGTGCTGCCGCGGGTCGTTGAATGGTGGGAGAGTGTGCTGGGACTCATGAAGATCGGCGCTGTTGCCATGCCCGGCACAAGCCTGCTCACGGCCAGAGATATTGCCTATCGCATCAATGCCGCTGAAGCGCACGCGGTCATCACCGACTCCGACGGCGCCAGCAAAGTTGAGGCTATCCGCGCCGAGTGCCCCAGCCTGGAACTGCTGATCATCGTCGGCGAGCCGCGGCCAGGCTGGCACAGCTTCGCTGAAACGCTTGCCGCCGGCGCCGCCGAGCGTCCGCGCCTGCCCACTCCCAGCGGCGACCCCTGCATGATCTACTTCACCTCGGGAACGGCAGGCAATCCCAAGATGGTGCTGCACACCCACGCCAGTTACCCCATCGGCCACCGCATCACCGGGGCCTACTGGCTGGCCCTCACCCCTGAAGATCTGCACTGGAACCTGTCGGATACCGGTTGGGCCAAGGCGGCCTGGTCGAGCCTGTTTGGACCGTGGAACATGGGCGCGGCTCTGTTCGTCCACGATGGCCGGGGCAAGTATAACCCCCGCGAAACGCTGGAACTGCTCCAGCGCTACCCGGTGACCACGTTCTGCGCGGCGCCCACGATCTACCGCCTGCTGGTGCAGGAGGATCTGCGCGCCTATCGCTTTCCCCACCTGCGCTCCTGCACCAGCGCGGGCGAGCCGCTCAACCCTGAGGTGATCGCCGTCTGGCGCGAGGCGACCGGGATCACCGTGCGCGATGGCTATGGGCAGACCGAGTCGGTGCTGCTCTGCGGCAACCCCCCCGGCCAGGAACTGCGGCCCGGTTCGATGGGCAAGCCTCTGCCCGGCCTCACCCTGGCGGTGATTGATCACGAAGGCAACCCGTTGCCCCCGCATCGTGAGGGCGATCTGGCAGTTAAAGTGAAACCCGAGCGTCCGGTGGGTCTGTTTAAAGAGTACTGGCGCACACCCGGCGCTACCGCAGCCTGCCACCGGGGTGACTGGTACGTCACCGGCGATCGCGCCTATGTGGACGAAGATGGCTACTTCTGGTTCGTGGGCCGCGCCGATGATGTGATCATCAGCGCAGGCTACCGCATCGGGCCATTCGAGGTCGAGAGCGCCTTGATTGAACATCCCGCCGTGGCCGAAGCGGCCGTGGTGGCCAAACCCGACCCGGCGCGGGGGGCGATCGTCAAAGCCTACGTGGTGCTCAGTTCCTCGGCCAGCCCCTCCGAGGCGCTGGCCCACGAACTCCAGGAGTTTGTGAAGCGCAACACCGCGCCCTACAAGTATCCCCGCGAGATTGAGTTTGTGCGCGAATTGCCCAAGACCGTCAGTGGCAAGATCCGCCGGGTAGAGTTGCGGGCGCGCGCACAACAGGAGGCCGCCAGCCAATGATTGACCCGGCGCACCTTGGCCGCACCTTTGGCCCGTACACGGTGACAGTGCAACACGAACGGATCCGCCGCTTCGCCGAAACCCTCGGCCTGCCCGAGCGCGTCTACTACGACGAGGCGGCGGCGCAAGCCGCCGGACTGCCCGATCTGCCCGCCCCGCCCACGCTGGCGACCTGTTACGGATTGTGGGCCAACCCTGCACTGCTCGCCGAACTGGACAGCCTGGGAGCGCCACTCTTGCGCCTGTTACACGGCGAACAGAGCTACGTCTACCACACCCCGGTGTTCGCGGGCGATACGTTGACCGGTGCGCCGGCCATTGCCGGGCTGGCGCGCAAAGACGGCCGGCGTGGCCCCTTCCAGGTGCTCACGCTGGAGACGCGCTGGCGCAACCAGCGCGGCGAGCTGGCTATTACCGACAGGCTGGTGGTGGTGGTGTTGGGCGAGCGTGCATAGGAAACACAATGTCATCTTTCGCAACCTACCGCGTCGGCGACGAACTGCCGGGCTTCGAAACCGAGCCGCTCACCCCGGAGTGGTTCGGTCGCTATGCTATCGCTTCGGGCGACCACAACCCCCTCCACACCGACCCTGCGGTTGGGCGGGCGGCGGGTCACGGTGGGGTCATCGCCCATGGTATGCTGGTCATGGGCCTGCTCAGCCGGGTTGCCGCCCATCTGGTCGGCCCGGGGGCCTTGCAGGAGTTTCGAACCCGCTTTCAGGAGCCTACCCGTCCAGGTGACCGGCTGCGCTGTGGCGGGCGCATTACCGCAATCTATGAGCGCGACGGCCGCACCTGCATCGAAGCCGAACTCTGGGCCATCGGCCAGGATGGAGGCACACGCGCCAGTGGCTCGGTTGTTGCTGTAGCTCCCCATCAGTGAGGAGCGCTCAACCGTCCCTGCAACTGCGCCGCACAACGCCGCAGGGAGGGGCGTGGGGAAACCCGGTTTCCCCGTATGTTCACATCAGCCGTCCATGCGGCTGCGCCGCACAACGCCGCAGGCAGGGGTCTGGGGAACCCCGGTTTCCCCATGTCCCAACCGCTGGTGGGAGCGGCTGGCGCCCCTCCAGGCAGGGGTCTGGGGAACCCCGGTTTCCCCATGTCCCAACCGCTGGTGGGAGCGGCTGGCGCCCCTCCAGGCAGGGGTCTGGGGAACCCCGGTTTCCCCGTAGGTTCGCGTTAGAACGTTACAAGCCCAAAATCTACAATCTACAATCTAAAATACCACCATGACCATCGTACACTTCACCGGAGGGGAGCGCAGGCTGATGGTACGCTACTTGCCCGTGCTCACCTGGAGCTTTGCCATTCTGGCATTGTTTGGAATCGGCGACATCGCGGCGCGGATGCTCGATGGTCGCCTGCCTGTCGCTGTGGGGCCATTCACGGCCATTGCCATCCTGCTGGCTATGACCGGGTTCGTTCTCTACACTGGCGGGCACCTGGTCGTTGCCACCTTCGACCGGGAGCAGGATGCGGTACAGATCGCCCGCTACGGCCTCAAGGGGCGAGCGGTAGATGCGCGGCGCCTCAGCGACGTGGTCGGGCTTGATGTGCGTCTGCTCCGGCGCGCGCAACACCGCCTGGAGTTGCGTATGCGCTCGGGAGAGCGGGTACCGCTTACGCCCTACTACGTGGTCAGCCTCGGCATGGCTGGCGTGCCCCGCCTGAGCGGCTTTCTCGGCTTCGAGCCGACGCTGGTGCAGCAGGCGCGTCGCTAGTGATGGCGGGTGATTGGGGAAACCTGGTCTTCCCAACCACTACCGCGCAACGCTGCGCTCAATTTCGGCCAGCAGCCGTTCAGGTTGGCCACGGTAGTCGTTCCAGGGGATCGCGCCGCGGGCGATGCCGTCGAGAAGGCGCCAGAGGGTGGCGTTGACCGGCGCGGGTACGCCTCGCGCAGCGGCCTCCGCGGCGACGGCGCCGTAAAGGAACTCACCCTCGGAGCGGGAGCGACCCGCGCGCAGGTCCTGGAGCAGCGAAGGGTCCTTTCCCCCGCGCCCCCGGCCCACCAGGCGGCGCATCAGCGGGCGCAGGGCCGCGCCCGGCAGCAGCCCTGCCAGTCGGACAATCGTTGCCGCCGGGTAGCCTGGCAGGTTCACCGGGCGCGCGCCCATCCTGCCCATAACCGCCAGCGCCTCGCGTACCGCCCGCAGGTCTACGTCAATCAGGCGGTTGTCGGCGTAGATCCGCTCCACCGGCATATCGAGAATGGCCGCCAGGGCATTGCCGAGCATGTTCAGCAAGGCCTTGGACCACTTGAGGGCCCGTGGGTCGGCATAGGTGCGGGTGGGGAACTCTGCGGCGCGGAACACTGCCACCCAGCGCTCCAGGTCAGTGGCCGGGTCCATAGGCGCCAGGCCGACGCCGCCGAGTTTGGTGATCACGATCTCGGTAGGGGCGGGGATCTCAACCGAAGTGGTAATGGCGCCGGCAATCACGCGGTCCAGCCCGAAGGCTTCGACCAGGCGTTCCTCGTTACCGATGCCGTTCTGCAGCGAGAGAACGCGGTGCGGCTCCAGATCGCGCAGGGTCTGGATTGCCCCGGGCGTATCGTACCCCTTCACGCAGAGGATGGCCAGATCGGGGCGGCGGCAGGCTGCGGGCAGTTCGTCGGGAGCGGCGGCTGCGGCCAGGCGCACCTGCTTGACCCCCTGGGGAAAGCCGATCCGCAGGGGGGTATCGGCCAGCGCCCGCACGCTCGCCGGTCGCGCCAGAAGCGCAGTCGGCTCCGTCCCCGCCAGTGTCAGGCGCCCGGTCACCTGCAACCCGATCGCCCCACCCCCCACCACAACAATTGCCACACCACCCCCTGAGATCAGAGTAAGTGTTCACACTTCTCCTGGGAGCGCGGGCATCTTGCCCGCATCCAGGCCCTTGCGGGCGGGACGCCCGCGCTCCCGGGGTGACGCCTTACCCCACGTGTGAACACGCACAGATCAGATTGGCGACGCCGTGTTGTCCAGTTTATCTCCGCACCCCTGCGCCTTCGCAGCGGGCTTTGTGGAGCCATAGCGTTGTGGAGGTTTGGAACGCCCCGGCGCGCGGCTCTGGTCTCCCCTCCCACGCAGGGGGTGTGGGGAAACCCGGTTTCCCCACATCCCCTCCAGAACCCCGGGTCCCCCTGGTCACGCAAGCACGTCCTCACCCTGCGCGGCCAGCGTTGGTTGACTGTTGCGCCCCACGCCCCAGTAGATAAAGCCCCGCGCGGCCATCTCTGCCGGCTCGTAGATATTGCGCCCATCAAGGACCACCGGCTGGTTCATAAAGCCCTTGATCTTCTCCCAGTCCAGTTGCTTGAACTCGTTCCATTCGGTGATGATCAGCAGCGCGTCGGCCTCTTTGGCCACATCATAGGCTGTGCGGCAGAAGGTGATCTCGGGGATCAACTCAGCGGCCCGTTCCATTGCCACCGGGTCGTAGGCCTTGATCCGTGCGCCGTCGCGCAACAGGGCGCGAATAATATCCACGCTGGGCGCCTCGCGCATATCGTCGGTGTTCGGCTTGAACGACAACCCCAGCACACCCACGCATTTCCCGTTGAGATCGCCAAGCAGGGTCGCGACCTTCTCCACGAAGCGATCGCGGGCGCTCTGGTTGATGTCCATCACCGCCTGCAACAACTGCGGATGGCACCCCGCCGAGGCCGCCA
>CAKZKA010000015.1 GCA_937120965.1 uncultured Chloroflexota bacterium | reverse complement strand
TGGATTGCCACACTGGGCAGCACAACGCCTAAAACCGCTTTAAGCAATGCGGCATCATCAACGGTAATTGGTATAATTCCTCAGCTTCGGCCAGGTCCACTCCTGTCAGCAGGCGCGTGTCGCTCCGTTCGTCGGCTTCCCAGTCGCGCAGTCTTTGCTCGAAGCGCGATCGTCGCCGTAATCGCTCGCGCTCGATGGCGATTGCATCGCGCAGGCGCTGCCAGTTGGCGATCAATGCTTCATGAACGATGTCAATGGTCTCGACTGGCGGATCGCTGGCTTCGGTGGCGGCGCTCAGCAAGCCCGCCTGCACCAGTTGATCGATCAGCCGTCGCCGCTCCGGGCGCTCAGCAGTCAATGCCGCCAGCGTCCGTCGCTGGCGTACAGCGCATCGTGGGTCGTCCGGCGCCACCTGCACCACGTCAAGGAAGATACCAAGGATTGCCTGCTGTTCCTCCGGGCTGCGTGGCAGGGTGTGCGCTTCGTCAGCGAAGTCCACCACCGCGTTCGCGCGGTTGGTGATGGCGGTGGCAAGACTGCCAGGCTCGGTCGAGGGCGGATCGAACGAGGGTGGGCTGGACGAGGGTTGCGAGGTCTGGTTGAGGCGCATCTCCAGCGCCGCGAGCTTCGTCACGAGCAGGGTGACAAACCGGCGCACCTCGGGCGGGGTGGCCTGCCAGGCGTCCTCACCGGTTGCCGAAACAGGCTGCATGCTGACGTGTCCTCAGATTGTCTGCAACCAGGCTGCCAACGAACCATAGCAGGTCATTGCCAGCGCCTCTCGTATCGCGTATGATCAGGGCACAATCGATCCAGTAGGATGTTGTGTTTCGCCGAGACCTTGATGAGCACCTGCGCCGATCTCGAGTTGTGTATCCATTGCCAGGCCGACGGGAGCTATACGGCTGATCTGCGCTTGCAGACGCCCGATAGCGCGGTGGCCGCCGAGCTGGCGACCCGGCAACCCGTGCCGCTCGATTTCGCCAGGCTCCGGCAACTGGGTCTCGATCCCGCAGCCTATGGCCGAGAACTGACGGGGATGGTCTTTGCCGAGGAAAAGATGCGTCAGGGTTGGCTTCAGGTGCGGGCATATGCCAGCGGCAAAGAGATACCATTGCGGGTGTGCCTGAACCCTGGCCTTTCCGATGAACTACACGCCCTGCGCTGGGAGAAGCTGTATGACCCGGAGTATCAGACGCCTCTGGCGTTGAGCGAGCAGGTCATCTTCTCGCGCATCCTTGCCAGCCCGGACCTGACGCCGGTGGTGATCCCGCCGCGCCCGCAGTTACGCGCCCTGATTGTTATTGCCAATCCGACCGACCTGGCTGCCTATTCGCTGGCGCCGATTGCGGTTGCCGAGGAGATCGCGCGGATCACGAACGCTCTGGGTTCAATTCCGGCAACAATCATCGGTGATTACCCGGATGCGGTACAGCCCCGGGCCACGCTCCCGACGATTATTGAGCAGCTCCGGCCGGCGCCTGAGGCGGGATCGACGGGGCCGCACATCCTCTATCTGGTCTGTCATGGCCGGCTGGTGGATGGCGAACCCTACCTCTAGTTGGAACGCGCCGATGGCAGTAGCGAGCCGACGCGCGGCCGTGATCTGGTCGCGCCTGTCCGCGATCTGGCCCGCCGGCCGCTGCTCGCCGTACTCGCCTCCTGCCAGAGCGCCGGCCAGGGCTACGGCGATGTCCTGGCCGGGCTCGGCCCACAACTGGCCCGGGCGGGGATACCGGCGGTGCTGGCGATGCAGGGCAATGTGCCGATGCAAACGGTCGAACAGTTGATGCCGGTCTTCTTTCGCCACCTGCAGCGCGACGGCCAGGTCGATCGCGCCCTTGCCGCCGCTCGTGGAGCTGTGCAGCATGATCCGAGCTGGTGGATGCCTGTGTTGTTCCTGCGCGTGCGCGATGGCCGGCTCTGGCGCGAGGAGCCTCCCCCTAGCCCGCCGCCCGCACCCGCGCCGCCTGAGCCGGACGCCAGGCAGATTCTGCTCGCGTATCTCGAGAGGCTACGCATTGAGCTGGCCGAGACCGATGTGGTGCCCGTCCCCAATGCCTATGCGGCGGCCGACACCCGCGCCTATGTGCCGCTGCAGGCGCGCTCGCCACGCAACGCCGCCCCCGAGCCGGTCTTCGCGGCCCTGTCCACCGCCCTCGCCGCGCAGCAGCCCGCCGGCCTGCTCTTGATTGGCGATGCGGGCAGCGGCAAGTTCCATACCCTGCGCTATGCCGCGCTGCTGCTGGCTCAGGCCTGGCCGGGCGTTGCGCCGGAGCTGCAGGCCGATCTCGGGCTGGTCATCGATAAGCCGCTGCTGCCCGTCTATGTGCAACTCCAGGACCTGCCCCGCTGCCGGGCTGAGTTGCGTCAGGCCAAGCGGAGGGCCGCACCGATCCTGCTGCACCAGATCGACCACCACCTCCGCCGGCTGGCAGGTGACGCGGATCGCTGGCCGGCAAAGCTGATCCGCGCGCTGGTTACGCAGCACGTGTGCCTGTTCCTCTTTGACGGGCTCGACGAGATTGACGACCATCGCGAGCGCCAGGATTTCCAGACGCCGTGCTCAAGCTCCAGCGCGAGCATCCAGAACACGTGTATGTAGTGACCAGCCGGCCGCTGCCGGATCACCTGCTCGGCGCCGCCGGGTTTGCCGAGCGCCATCTCCTGCCCCTCGAACCCCCGCAGATGCGCCGTATCCTGGTACACTGGCACCGCGCCGAGTACGGCGCCGCACCATTGACGCCCGAAGTTGAGCACAAGGTTGAGCGCCAGGTTGACAATCTGCTGGCGACGATCCGGCAGGATCCCGATCTCGCGCCGCTGGCGCCAAACCCGCTTTTCCTGACCGCAATGGCGCTTATGGCGCTGTCGAGCCTGGGCCTGCCGCGCCTACGGGTGCAGAAGTATGATGCCCTGGTGGACCTGCTGCTCGAATGGCGGCGCAACCGCTTACCGCTGGCAGATCGGGCCGGCCTCTTTGCCGAAGTGTCGCACCGCGCCGCCCTCCGTCGCCTGGCTGAGCTGGCGCTCTGTATGCTCCACCTGGGGCGCGAGGAGTTGACGCTTGAGGCGTTCCTCCGCGGCGCCTGCCGTGAGGTCTTGCCTCGTGACGGCGACGCCGACGAGCCGGCCTTCGAGGAGTTTGAGCAACTCCTGCGCTCGGTGGTGCGCCACACCGGCCTGATGGTCGAGCGGCGGGGGCGCTATGGCTTTACGTTCGGCTTCCGTGACTACCTGGCGGCGCGCGGTATGACGCGTTTTGCCGATCTGGATAGCCGGCTCTTTGACCGGCGAGCCGAGCCGGCCTGGCGCACCACGCTGATGCTGGCGGTTGGTCGCCAGGCTGCCATCGATCCGCGCCGGCTGAAGCCGCTCTTTGCCCGCCTGCTGGCCGATGGCGCGGAGAGTACCCTGCTCGCTGCTGAGGCCCTGGTCGAGGCCCTCGATGGACGTGTACCCGAATTGGAACCCGAGCGCCGCCAGGTGCTGGCCCGGCTGCGCGCCATGGGCGCCGACCCGGATCTGATCCGGCGGTTGGAGCCGCTTGATATAGCCGATAACCGATAGCCGATACTGGTGCTCTTATGGATGCTGCTTTGACTGTTCGTAATGCCTACCTGGCCTGGCTGCGCAGTGAGCTGCGGCTGCTGCCGGTGATCCCGATCAAGGCGGCTGACCGGGCGGCGCGCCCGCCGCTCGCCGAGGTCTACGTGCCGCTGCGGGTGATCGAGCGCGCCCAGATCGAGGAGTTCCAGCGCCTGACCAGGGGCGAGTTCGAGCCTGAGCGCGAGTATCGCCGGCGGGCCAAGGCGCTTGAGAACCTGAAGCAAAGCGAAGGGGTCCTTGCGCTCTTCAGCGACTTGCAGCCTGGTGCCGGCTCGCGCAAAGGCCAGGCTTCGGGACAACAGCGCATCGAGCGCATGCTGCTGATCGGCGATGCCGGCAGCGGCAAGACCACCACGCTACACTTTGGCGCCCTGGCGCTGGCCGATGCGCTGCTGCACGATGACTCGGCTAGTGTGGAGCAGCATCTCGGGTTCCGTGGCAAGCCGCTGCCACTGCCGATCTATATGCGCCTGACCCTGGCGATGAAGTGGTTGCGCGACACCCCTGAGGGCCGGCAGTGCGCAACCGCAGCCGACCCGCTGCTCGCCTGGCTCGATAGCCAGGTGGCGCCCCAGGTGGCGGCGTTTCTGAAGCTGCGGGAGGAGCAGCAGGTTGAGACGCCTCCCGGTGAGCCTGAGCCGCCCTCGCCGGCCGCCTGGCAGGCCGCCCTGGCCGATGTGCCGCTCTCGGCGCTGGTCCAGGCCGGCGGCTGCCTGCTGCTGCTCGATGGCCTCGACGAGACCGGCGATACCCCGCGCCGCGCTGAGATGCAGCGCTGGATCGCCGGACTGGTCCAGGCCTGCCCGCAGAACCGCTACCTGGTCGCCAGTCGCCCCTTCAAGGACAGCGCCATCCCCGGCTTCGTCGAGCGCCACCTCAGCCCGCTCAACAGCGACGAAATGTGGACTCTGCTCACAAATTGGGTTCGCGCGGCCTATCGCAGCGACCCGGGCCGCCTGCAGCAGCGCAGCGTAAGCAAGGAGGTCGGCTACCTCAGAGGCATCCTGGAGCGCAACCCGCGCCTGTTCGATATGTGTACCAATCCGCTCCTGCTCACCAGCGTGGCCCTGCTGGTCTACACCGGCGTGGGCTTGCCGCGCGAGCGGGCCGAACTCTACAACCGGCTGGTTTACCTGCTGCTGGAGACCTGGCGCATCCTGCAACTGTCCGGCGGCAAGCTGCCCGAGAGCCAGGCAGCCAGGCCGGTGCTCTTTGGCGAGAGCGTGGGCAGCGTGCAGCGCCGCCTGCAGCAACTGGCCGCCTGGATGCAGGAGAACCAGCGCCGCGAGGTGACGCTGGCGGAGGTGACGGACCTGCTCGCGCCGCAGTACGTCGACGACATGGAGTGGAGCGCCACAGAGGCACAGGCATACGTGACGAAGCTGCTGGACTCACTGGCCCTCGATAGCGGCATCCTGCAGCGGCGTGACGCCGGCTACAGCTTCGCCCACTACACGCTCCAGGAGTACCTGACCGCTCGCGACTACGACCAGCGCCCCGACGGCGTCGCTCAGTTGCTGGCGCTGTGGAACGAGGCGCGCTGGAAGGAGACGATCCTGCTGGCGGTCGGGCACTGGGCCACCAGCGGCGTCACCGACAAGGCGCGCGCCCTGCTGCGCGGGCTGCTCGATGCGAACGAGCCCGAGGCGCTGCTGCTGGCGGGCGACGCCCTCGACGACGCCGACGCCGGGCGGGTGCCCGAACTGGCGCCGGTGCGCCGCGCCGCCACCGCCCGCCTGCGCGCCCTGGCCGCCCTCAGCGACGACTGGCGCACCGCCGCCCATCCCGACCCGGCGCTGCGCAACCGCGCCGCGACCATGCTCGACCGGCTCGATGCCGATACCGAGCGCCCCGGCCTTGACCTGACGAAGGACGACTACTGGGCGGCCAGGATCGAGCCGGGCACATTCAGCATGGACGACGAGAAGAACAAGTTCGACTACACCATCCGCCAGCCCTACGCCCTGGCCCGCTTCCCGGTGACCAACCGCCAGTACCTGCTGTTTGTCGAGGCGCTGGCCGGGCGCGGCGCGCCCGAGGCCGTCGCGGCAGCGAACCGGCTGAAGGAGCTGATGCAGCAGCACGAGCAGACCCCGGAGCAGTTCCGCCCGCGCGTCTGGCCCGGCGCACGCTACCGGGCCGGCGAGGGCAACCACCCGGTGGTCGGCGTGAGCTGGTACGCCGCCACCGCCTTCGCCTGGTGGGCCAATGAGACCTTCCTGACGCCTGAGCAGCGCGCCGCCGGCGAGGCGATCCGCCTGCCCACCGAGGCCGAGTGGGAGCGTGCGGCGGCCTACCCGGTGGAGATTCCTACTCAGGGCGCCGATACCGATGGGAGCACCCTGAGTAGCGGCGCAGCGGAGCGGAGCCGCGTATCGAAGGGCGCCGATACCGATGGGAGCACCCT
>CAKZKA010000014.1 GCA_937120965.1 uncultured Chloroflexota bacterium | reverse complement strand
GTCGAACCGCACCCCTGCCTGTGGGGGCGCCAGCCGCTCCCAACAGCGGTTGGGGGTTGGGGAAACCGGGTTTCCCCGTACCCCTGCCTGAGTTGTGCGCCCCGCGCATGGGGCCTGAGGTGAAAATACGGGGAAACCGGGTTTCCCTGTACCCCTGCCGGTGGGGGCGCCAGCCGCTCCCAACAGCGGTTGGGACATGGGGAAACCGGGTTGCCCCACCTGCGGTGAGCCTGTCGAACCGTACCCCTGCCTGTGGGGCGCCAGCCGCTCCCAACAGCGGTTGGGGGTTGGGGAAACCGGGTTTCCCCATTCCCCCTCCCTGAGTTGTGTGCCAGGCGCACGACTGTCTGACGTGAACATAGTGAACCCGGGGTTCCCTCCGCTCCTGTTCACCGGGATGCCAGGCGCCCCCAACGGGGGTGGGAATCCGGCTTTGCCGCCCCCCGGGCAGGGGGAGAAGATGAGAGGGCGACGCTCCGGCGCTTCGCGCGGGATGCCGCCGGGTGCGGCGCGCGCGCCGGGGCGCCGTTGCGACGCTACGGCAGGGGCCGGGCGCCGTTCGGATCAACAACGAAGAGACTCTGATAGGCCCCGTCCTTGCCGAAGCCACCCCCGGTCTGAAAGACGCCGGTAACTTCAACCGCGCCCCAGACGTAGCTGTTATTCGGCCCCAGGTTCAGCAGCGCCGATTGATCGGGGGGAAACCCTTCCATCCAGATCGGATTGCCAAGCGGCTGAGGACTGGAGCCGTCTTCCTCGGTGCTGATCCCTTCGGCGAGCACGTAGATTACCCCGTTCCAGAAGTAGTATCCCCGGGTGGTAACCGTCTGCCCATTGTACTGTTCCGGATTGCGCTGCAACTCAAAGAAGGAGACCTTACCGGCCTCAAGGGGGCGATCATCAATACGCTGCTCGACGCGGCGCACCCGCTCGATAGGCTCGGCGCTCTTGACGTTCAACTGGTACTGGTACTGCCCGCCGGGGCCGTAGCCGCCGGTTGCAGAGAACTCGCCGCGAACGCGCACAAAGCCGTACACCGCGTCGCCGGGGCGGTGCAGGTGTTCGGTGACCTCGGCTGGAAACCCTTCCAGCCAGATTGTATCGCCGAGCGGCTGAGCATCGAGGCCATTATCGAGGGTGCTGACCCCCAGAGCCAGCACCGAAATGGACGGATCGCCGGGGCGCCAGACATAGGCGCCGTCAACGGTGATCTCCTTGCCGGCATAGGCGGCGGGATTGGCGGTCACCTGCTGGACATAGAGGCTGCCGCCGGCGCCGCCAGTCTGGCTGCCGCAGGTAGCCAGCAGCGGCAGGGCGCCCACGAGCGCAACCAGCACGATGAGCGCATACCATGGTTTGCGGATCATACGAAGATCCTCCATCGAGAATCTGGAGATGCACAGCCCACAGGGTTACTGGCTATCGGCTGCTCCCATCCCGCTTCGCCACATAACGCCCGGGTGACCATCGAGGTTTTCCAGGCGAGCTGCGCCCTGATCAACCACGCCCCCGGGCAGGGAGATGGGGAAGCCCGGTTTTCCTGTTTTTACATTCGCAACACAGGCGCCGCCGCCCCGCATCCGGGGCGAGGCTGAGGCACGCCAGAGTGCCAGGTATCGGCGTAGACAGCGGGCGAAACGGCATTCGAGTGCCAGGCAAATACCCGCAGGATTATACCAGAAGGCTTCGTAGGCGGCAAACGGCGCCGAATCGGTAGCGTGTTCACATTTGGGGTAAGGCATCACTCCGGGAGCGCGAGTGTCTCGCCGAATTACCCAACTGCGGCCAGAATATTCTTGACAGCCCGACTCGACGTTAGTATTATTAGCCTACCTATGGGATATGATCTCCATATTCCGGTCCGACTCAGCACATCGGGGCTGACGTAAGGGAGTCGCCCCGCTCAGTGCACATTAACAACTGCATAGGAGGCCACTGTGATAGATCTACTGTGGGTCGCGCTGGCCCTGGTAGTGGGCCTGGGCATTGGCGCCGGGCTGGGAGTTGCCTACGTGAACCACGGCCTCAACTCCCTTGCCCAGCAGAAAACCGCTGAAGCCCGCTTATTGCTCGAAGAAGCGCGATCCCAGCAAAAGGAAATTTTACTCCAGGCAAAAGATGAGGCCCTGCGTATCCGCAACGATGCCGAGGCGGAGTTGCGCGAGAGCCGCCAGGGGTTACAGAAGCAGGAAGAGCGCCTGCAACGCAAAGAGGAGAATCTCGATCGGAAACTCGAGGGTCTGGAACGACGCGAACGCCAGCTCCAGAGTCGCGAGCGCCAGATCGAGCAGTTGCACCAGGAAGCTGAACGGCTGAAGCTCCAGCAGGTTACGGAGCTTGAGCGGATCTCGCAACTCGGGCGCGACGAGGCGCGGGCGTTGATCCTGGCCCAGGTCGAGCGTGAGACACGCGACGAGGCAGCGCGTCGCATCCGCGAGATTGAACAGCAGGCGCGTGATGAGGCAGACAAAACAGCGCGCAAGGTGATCGGCCTGGCGATCCAGCGCTGCGCCAGCGACTACGTCGCTGAGGTGACGGTCTCGACGGTCAATCTGCCCAGCGAAGAACTCAAGGGCCGCATCATCGGGCGCGAAGGGCGGAACATCCGCGCCTTCGAGCAGTTTACCGGTGTGGATATTATTGTGGACGACACCCCCGAGGCGGTGACGCTCTCGTGCCACGATCCGGTGCGCCGGGAGGTGGCGCGGGTGGCGCTGATCAAACTTCTGAAAGACGGGCGCATCCATCCGGCCCGGATCGAAGAAGTGGTGCAGAAAACTCAGCTCGAGCTTGAGCACGTTATGCGTGAAGAGGGCGAGCGCGTCGCCTACGAGGCAAACGTGCAGGGCCTGCACCCGGATCTGATCAAGCTGCTCGGGCGGCTGAAGTATCGCACCAGCTATGGGCAGAACGTGCTGCAACATTCCCTGGAATGCTCCCTCCTGGCTGCGCATATGGCCGCCGAACTCGGCGCCAATGTGAATGTCGCCAAGACGGCTGCGCTGCTCCACGATATTGGCAAGGCCGTCGATCACGAGGTGCAGGGCCCCCACGCATTGATCGGCGCCGACATCGCGCGGCGCCTGGGTCGCTCTCCGGCGATTGTGCACGCGATCGCCGCCCACCACTACGATGAAGAGCCAACGACCGTCGAGGCCTTTCTGGTCATCGCTGCCGATGCGATCTCGGGCGGGCGCCCCGGCGCGCGCCGCGAGACGCTCGACCTGTATATCAAGCGTCTGGAAGCTCTGGAGACCGTTGCCACGTCGTTCCCCGGCGTGCAGCGGGCCTTCGCCGTGCAGGCGGGTCGCGAGGTGCGCGTGATGGTCCAACCCGACCAGATCGATGATCTCGCCAGTATTCACCTCGCCCGCGATGTCGCCAAAAAGATCGAGGAAAGCCTGCAATATCCCGGTCAAATCAAGGTGACAATTATTCGCGAAACGAGAGCTGTTGACTACGCGCGCTGACCCTGGCTCAGGTGACAGGCTGCCGGGCCTGCCCGCCGGTCTGTCACCCCATTTCCCGGCATATTGCCCGACTGCGCTCCGACTGCTTGTGGTACAATTTGAATCCTGACAGCCTGCTGCGTGCTGCGTGCAACCCATCTCACGAGAGGAGGCAAGGCTGCGATGAGCCTTGAGACGCGGTCTGATGACCAGCCTATCGTATCGACCCCAAGCAACACAGAGGAGGACCACATGACCAACTCTCAGCCGCTGCCTATCGCTCGCGCTGTTGGCGTCGCCGCCCCTCAGGGCGTCGAAACCCAGCGCTCCGCAGAGGTGCTGAAGGTGTCCACGCGCTCGCGCCCGAGTGCTGTGGCCGGCGCCATCGCCGGCGTCATCCGTGAGAATGGGATGGCAGAGGTGCAGTCGATCGGCGCGGGTGCAACCAACCAGGCCATTAAGGCCGTCGCTATCGCCCGAAGCTACCTCAATGAGGAAGGGATTGATATCGTTTGCGTGCCTTCGTTTATCGACGTGGCTATTGATGAAGAAGAGCGTACTGCGATCCGCCTGCTCATCGAGCGACGTTAGTGCTCCGACCGCGTCTCCTCCTGCCTGCCCTCGCCGCCCGCGAGGGCTTTTCTTTTTGCCTCTTGCCTGCCACGGTGTTGCCTGTACAATGAGGTAAGACACGGTTCAAACCCGCCTGACCGTCTGCTGTTCAGGGCTACAGAGCGACAAGCCGGTGGCGCGGAGGTGCAGCCGCAGCGCCACGGTGACGTTGACACGCCCGCTCGTGAACCCTGTCTATGCACCCCGTTGATTGCGAGTTTCCTATGGACGAAATTGCCGCCTTTCTGCGCGCCTACCCGCCGTTTGATCAACTGCCGCCCGAGGCGGCTATGCTCGCCGCTGAGCATATCCAGATCGAGTACTTCCCCGCCCATCACGATGTGCTGACCTTCGGCGGCCCGCCGGCTGAGTTTCTCTACATTGTGCGCAAGGGGATGGTTGATTTTGTGCGCGAGGAGGAGGGCGAGGTCCTCGTGTTCGATAGCCTCGGACCGGGCGAAGCCTTTGGCTATCCGTCGCTCATTCGTCGCCGCCCGCCAATCGTCACCGTCCGTACGCGCACCGAGGTCCTGGCCTACCTGCTCCCCGCCGAGATCTTTTACCGCCTCCAGGAGGAGTATCCGCTCTTCGCAAGCTATTTCGCCGCCTCGGCCCTCCACCGGCTGACCTCTGCTGTGCGTAGCCGTCACCAGAGCGCCGAACCCTCGCTCTTCCAGACGACGCTCCAGGAGTTGATCAGCCATCCCTTGATCGCCATTCGCCCCGATGCGACGGTGCGCGAAGCCGCTCAGTTGATGCGCGACCGGAATGTGAGTTGTTTGCTGGTGAACCTGCCGCCCTACGAGGTCTATGACCAGAACTCGGGGATCATTACCGACCGCGACCTGCGGAACCGGGTGCTGGCCGCCGGTCTGCCCGATAGCACGCCGCTGCGCCAGGTGATGACCGCCCCCGTGGTCTCGCTGCCCGCCAATGCCCTGGCCTTCGAGGCTATGCTGCTCATGCTCGAGCGCCATATCCACCATCTGCCGGTGACCCGCGATGGGGTGGTGGTGGGTATGGTGACGCATACCGATATTTTGCGCCGCCAGAGCAACAGCCCGCTCTTCCTGCCGCGCCAGCTCCAGCGCGCCCATAGCCTCGAGGAGCTGCGGAGCTACGGCGATCAGGTGGCCGCCGCTGTCGGCGCGCTGCTCGATGCCGGGGTGCGCGTCTCGGATATCGGGCGCGTTGTGGCGGTGGCCCACGATGCTCTTCTCCAACGCATCCTGCACGATGTGGAAACTGAGCTTGGCCCGCCGCCTGCCCCGTACGCCTGGCTGGTGCTGGGGAGCGAAGGACGCTATGAGCAGACCCTCCGCACCGACCAGGATAATGCGCTGATCTATGCCGATGAGCATCCGCCCGATGCGCCGGAGTACTTCCGCGTCCTGGCCGAAACGGTGGTGGAACGGCTGGTTGCCTGTGGCTTTCCCCGCTGCCGCGGCAATGTGATGGCCTCCAATCCGCAGTGGCGCCAGCCCCTCTCCGTCTGGCAGGCGACCTTTGCGCGCTGGATCGATGTGCCCGATGAAGAGGCTCTCCTGCGCTCGGGGATCTTTTTCGATTTTCGCCAGGTTTATGGCACACTCTACGCCGAGGGGGGCCTGCGCCCGATTATCGCCCGCGCCCGTGGCAATAAGATCTTCCTGGGTCGCCTGGCCCGCGCCGCGTTGCGCAATCCCGCCCCATTGAACCTGTTTCGTAACGTGGTCCTCGAGCGCCGCGGCGATCAAAAGAACTTGATTGACCTTAAACATCGCGGTACGGCTATGGTGGTCGATCTGGCCCGGATTTTCGCCCTCGAAGCCGGGTGCATTGATACGAGCACCGTCGGGCGCCTGCGTCGCTCCTGGCCAGGGGCCAGTATCGGCGAGGCCGAGGCCGAGAGCCTGGTCAGCGCCTTCGAGTTGCTCAGCCTGTTGCGCCTGCGCCATCAGCGCGCCCAGATCGAGCGTGGTGAGGAGCCGACCAACCTGATCGTGTATACCGACCTGAGCCCGCTCGAACAGCGGGAATTGAAGGAGTCGTTGCAGGCCATCGCCCGCGTCCAGCGTGGGATCGCTACGGTCTATCAGACCGGACGGCTTGCGTGATGAGCCACCGCGCTCGATCTGGGCGCGTACCGTTTAAGGGCGAACAGAACATCCGAGCCAACGTGGCGTATACCGCATTGGAACGCCCCCGCGCGCGGCTCTGGCCTCCCCGCTTCGACAGGCTCAGCGCAGGCTCTCCAGCTTCGCTGGAGAGGCCCGCCCCTTCGGGCTGAGCCTCAGGGCGAAGCCTGAGCCTGTCGAAGGGGGCCAGGGGTAAGACCAACCAGCGCATCCCAACGCCATAACGCCCGTCGGCGCCAATACGTCCTGTCCGCCCTTAAAGCGCGTACTGGAGGAACGGGGCGTGAGGCGGGCTGCAGGGGTGCGTTCAAGGATCCAGGCTATGCCCCTGGCGGCGCCACAGGAGCGCCTGTCGCCCGGGGCCGGTGGTCACCGAAGCTGCTGCCGTGCCGGGTGCGTAAGGGTGAAACAATGAGGTTGCCCTGGCAACGCAAGCGGGCAGTGCCCGAACTGGTGCGCGCCTATGAAGTGGGACCGTGGCCCGACGCGCGTTCCTACTGGCGCGATGTGCGCTATGTGGTGCTCGATGTTGAGACGAGCGGGCTTGACGCGCGGCGTGACGCGCTCCTGGCCGTGGGCCTGGTGGAGATTGAACAGGCGCGCGTCCGCCTCGACCGCCGCTGGTACTCGCTCGTCCGTCCGCCCGCAGGGCTGCTGGTAGAGGCCGCCTCCATCCGCATCCATGGCCTGCTGCGCGCCGACCTGGCCGATGCGCCGCCGATTGATGCCGTGTTGCCAGAGTTGCTCGAACGCCTCGCCCAGCGTGTGCTGGTGGTCCACGTGGCGCGCATTGATGTCGGCTTCCTCAATCAGGCCCTCGACCTGAGCTACGGAACGCGCCTGCACGGCCCGATCCTGGACACCTCGCGCCTGGCGGCGACGTTGCACCAGAACGCCCAGTTGCTGGGCCAGGTCAGCCGCGATATGCCCATCCCCGCCATCCAGCTCCGCGCCCTGGCCCTGCAGTACAACCTGCCAGTCTATCCCCAACACGACGCGCTCAATGATGCCCTGACCACCGCCCAGCTCTTCCTCGCCCAGGCGACGCATCTCGAGCATCAAGGCGTGCGGACCCTGCGGGCCCTGATCCGCGCCGGGGGCGTGCAGTCGCGGTGATGCGCTCCGGTCCCGGGGTTGGGGAAGGCAGCGTCCGCAGCCCGCCCCCGGGCAGCTTTCAGGGATAGAGTTTTCTGCGGAGCGCATCAGGACGCCATGGCCGCAGCGAGTCCTCACCCTCAGCCCCCTCTCCACGGGGCGTCCCGACGCCCGCTCCCCCCTCTCCCGCAAGGGTTTAAGGGCGGACAGAACATTCGAGCCAGCGCGGCTTGTACCGCATTGGAACGCCCCCGCGCACGGCTCTGATCTCCTCCAGGCAGACGAGCTATATTCACCACAGAGAAAACATGATGTCCACTAATCTTCCCAACGCGCCCATCGTGAATGAATTTGCCATCACCGCGGCAACGGTCAATGGCTCCGGCAGCCAGACGGCCAACCATGCCATCGTGCGGGCGATCTTCCGTATGGGTATCCCGGTGAATGGAAAGAACCTCTTTCCCTCTAACATCCAGGGTGAGCCGACCTGGTTCACCATCCGCGTCAGCGCCCGGGGCCACAGCGCCCGTCCCCCTGTGGCGCCCATTCTGATCGCCTTCAACCCCCACACCGCCGATGCCGACCTGGCCGCCCTGCCCGCCGGCGGCATCTGCCTGTACCCTGATGAGGGCCCCTGGCGTCCTCAGCGCGACGACGTGACGTGCTATCCACTGCCCGTCAGGGAGATCGTCGCCGCAAGCGGCTTCGAGCCGCGCATGCGCGAGTATGCCGCTACCATGGTCTACGTGGGCGCCCTGGCCGCCCTGATCGGCATCGAGCTTGAGCACATCCACGGCGCGCTCTTGCACCACTTCAAGGGCAAGACGCAGCCGGCGGCGCTGAACTTCGCCGTAGTGCGGGCCGCCTGGGAGCGCTTCGCCGCCGACTACCCCGCCGCGCTCGCCGCGCGGCGCTTTCTGCTCGAACCCGGCGGGGCCACCACCGGCAAGATCCTCCTCGATGGCAACACCGCCGCCGCCCTGGGCGCGATCTTCGGCGGGGTGAGCTTCCTGTCCTGGTACCCGATCACCCCGGCTACCAGCCTCGCCGATGCCCTCGGCGTCTACCTGCCGCGCTTGCGGACCGCTCCCGATGGACATCCCACCTATGCCATCGTGCAGGCCGAAGACGAGATCGCCGCTCTGGGCATGGCCGTCGGCGCCGGCTGGGCCGGCGCCCGCGCCATGACCTGCACCTCCGGCCCCGGGCTTTCGCTGATGACCGAGTTTGCCGGCCTGGCCTACTTCGCCGAGATTCCCTGTGTCGTCTGGGACGTGCAGCGTGTCGGCCCCAGCACCGGCCTACCGACGCGCACCTCCCAGGGCGATGTGCGGGCAGCCAGCTTCCTCGGCCATGGCGACACCCGCCACGTCGTCCTGCTGCCGGGGAACGTCGCCGAATGCTTCGAGGCCGGCTGGCGCGCCTTTGACCTGGCCGAGCGCCTCCAGACGATCGTCTTCGTCCTGAGCGATCTCGATCTGGGTATGAACCTGTGGACCAGCGATCCCCTGGTCTACCCCGATGCGCCGATGGATCGCGGAAAGGTGCTGAGTGCGGCGGACCTGGAGCGTCTCGGCAGCTTCGTGCGCTTCGCCGACCCCGAGGGCGACGGGATCGGCGCCCGTACTCTGCCTGGCAACCCCCATCCCCTCGCCGCCACCCTCAGCCGCGGAACAGGACATAATGAACGCAATGTCTACAGCGAGCGCCCGGAAGACTGGAAGGCCAACATGGATCGCCTGAGCCGCAAGTACGAGACGGCGCGGCGGCTGGCGCCTCAGCCGGTCGAAGAGAACGATCCTGACGCGACGGTGGGACTGATCGGCTTCGGCTCGACCGAAGCGGTGATCCGCGAGGCCCGCGAGGCGCTGCGCGACCAGGGCCTGCCCACCAGCTTCATGCGCTTGCGGGCCTTGCCCCTGGGCGAGCCGGCGCGGCGCTTCGTGGCGCGGCACCGGCGCTGCATCGTGGTAGAACAGAACCACAATGCCCAGATGCGCGACCTGCTGCGCATTCACTGTCCTGAACACGCCGCGCGCCTGCTGAGCGTAGCGCACAGCGACGGCTTGCCCCTCACGGCAGAGTTTGTTGCGGAGGCGGTACGGGAATTGGTATGATTGATCCCTAAACCAGAGGAACCCGCGGTTCCCCCCGCCTGCGGTTCAATGGGCTTACCGCAGGCGGTGAGCCAGTCGAACCGCGGCGCCCCTCCCGGTGGGGCGGGTTTGGAGCGTTCTGCCCCCCTTCCAGCGGTTTAAGGGCGGACAGACCATCCGAGCCAGCGTGGCCTGGAGCGCATTGGAACGCCCCCGCGCATGGCTCTGGTCTCCCCGCTTCGACAGGCTCAGCGCAGGCTCTCCAGCGAAGCCGGAGCGGCGCAGCCGCATCGGCGCCTGCCATGGCGAGAAACGGAGCAACAGTATGACCACCGCACGCCAGACCATAAACGCCCTCGGCCTGACCAGAGCCGATTACCGCGGCGCGCCATCAACGCTGTGCGCCGGGTGTGGCCACGACTCGGTGGCGAGCCAGATCATTGCTGCCGCCTTTGAACTGTCGCTGCCGCCCCACCGGGTGATCCGTATGAGCGGCATCGGCTGTTCGAGCAAATCGGCCGCCTACTTCCTGGGGCGCTCACACGGCTTCAACTCCCTCCACGGGCGTATGCCGGCGGTGACCACCGGCGCCCACGTCGCCAATCACACCCTGATCCCCCTCGCCGTAAGCGGCGATGGCGACACGGGCAGCATTGGCCTGGGCGGCTTCAAGCACCTGTTGCGCCGCAATGTGCCCATGGTCTACATCATTGAGAATAACGGGGTCTACGGACTGACCAAAGGGCAATTCTCGGCCACCGCCGACGAGGGGGCCAGGCTGAAGCACGCCGGGGTAAACCTGCTGCCGCCGATTGACCTCTGCGCCGAGGCGCTGATCGCCGGCTGCGGCTTCGTGGCGCGCTCGTTCGCCGGCGACGCGAAGCAGGTGCGCGAGCTGATCAAGGCTGCCTTTGCCTTCCACGGAACCGCCGTGATTGACGTGATCAGCCCCTGCGTCACCTTCAACAACCACGACGACTCGACCAAGAGTTACGCCTATGGCAAGGCTCACGAAGAGCCACTTCACGACCTGACCTTCATCCCCCGCTACGAGGAGATGGTCGAAGAGTTTGCGCCCGGCGAAGTGCGCGACGTGCGCCTCCACGATGGTCCGGTCATCCGCCTGCGCCGCCTGGCCGCCGATCACGACCCGTCCGACCGGCTGGCTGCCCTGATGCTGCTGGAGCAGGCCCGGGTTGCCGGCGAGTTCATCACCGGCCTGATCTACCTGAGCGAAGGCCGGCCCACCCTGGCTGAGAGTCTGGGTCTCGGGCCGGTACCCCTTGCCGAACTGCCCACCGAGCTGCTGCGGCCGCCGCCGGAGGCCCTCGCGGCGCTCAACCAGTCCTTTCAGTAGCCCGCAACGGGGAGGGTTTGGGAGGGCGGCGCTCTCGCAGGAAACAACCCGCCAGCGGGGGAGAGTTTGGGAGGGCGCAGCCCTCCCTGAACCTTCCGTTCAATTTCCCATCACCCCATACGGCGCATAGGGCACCAGGGGCAAGAGGCGCGGGTCGCTGAGGTTGATGCGGGCGGGTTGCGCCGAAAGGAGCATCGGCACGCCCAGGGCGCGGAGCCACTCCTCGGTGTCGTCGGCATCGGGCGGCATCTCATCACCCCGGTCGCTGATCACCGCCAGGTCGCAGGCGTCGAAAGCCACGCCGCGTCGCAGGATGTCGCCGGTGTCGAGTCCCACGACCAGCGCCTCAACTCGCGGATCGGCGAGAAGCTCGCGAGTCGCCGCGAAACTCGCGCCGTCAGTCACGGCAGGTTGCGCTCCATAACCAGCGAGTTCCGCAGCCATACGCTCAACTGCGGCGCCCCGCAGCGCCCCGCCGGTCACGGCGATGATCGGGATGCGACCGAGACGCTCCCAGGGCGGCGGCGGAGCAGTGGCGCCCGGCGCGCGCAGCGGCTCGGGATCGAAGTGCCAGCCTCGCGCGCCATAGCCGACCTGCACCTGGCCATCGGCGCGCGTGAAGCAGGGCAGGTTGCGCCAGCGGGCCTCGGCGACCAGTTGCAGGGCGGCCGCCGGCAGCGCCTCGGCGCGCCGCCGCGCCTGCAGGGCGAAGAGCGGCCCGTCGCGGTCCCAGGTTGCGTCACCCCGCGCCTCGGCGTCGATCCCCTCCACCACGTAGGCGCACAGATCGGCGCCGAGCCGTGGCGTGTCGGTAGTGAAACTGGCCGTAATCAGATAGCCCGGCTCATCGGTATGCGCCGTGACCTCCAGATAGGCGATGACCAGGCCAATGAACTGCGCGCCGTCCTTGATTGCCGCGCGCAGTCGCAGGGAGCGGTTACTGTCACAGCGCACCTGCAACCGCACCCCCGTCCAGGGACCGAAGATGTGCGGCCCTTCGTAGGCTCGCAGACGGCGCACGGCGATCGGTGGTAGCATGCACTTGCTCTACGCTCTGAACATAGCCCGTGGGCGGGAGGGGGTGGGTGGCGCAGCCCGCCCGAGAAACCACCCGCCAGCGGGGAAGGCTCGGGAGGACGCAGCCCTCCCAAAATAAAACCTATTTTCCTCGTTGTCGTGCGGCGCAGCCGCATAAACGGCTGAGGTGAACCTGGCGGAAACCGGCTTTCCCCGTGGCCGGGGAATGGCCAAAACCTCCGCATATCCACGGATGGTAGCATAGCGATGCTGCGCCGCTGCGTCAACCTATGACCTGCCCTGATCTCGAGGCGCTACGCGAACCACACACCGCCCTGCTCCGGGCCGCGCTGGAGTCTGCCAGCCCTACCGGGGTGGGCGCGGCCCTGGATCTGGCCTGTGGCCCTGGCAGCACCACGGCATGGCTGGCCGCGCGGTGTCGCCCCGGCGCGCAGGTGGTGGGACTTGACCACGACATAGCCGCGTTGCGGGCCGCGCGAACGGCGGCGCCCGCAGCGCGGCCGGTGCGCGCCGATGCGCATCACCTGCCGCTACGCAGCGCAACGATGGACCTGGTCTGGTGCGTGGCGGCCCTGGGGCTATTCACCGACCCCACCGCCGCCCTGGCCGAGGCCCGGCGTGTTTTGCGGCCCGGGGGCGTGCTTGTGGCAGCCGGCGCTACCCAGCGCTGGGTGCGGCCCCGTTCCTGGCCCGTGGCCCTGCAACGCGCGCTGCCCCTCCCGCCCCTCCCGCCCGCTGATGACCTCGGCGCCGACCTGTGCACTGCGCTCAGCCTGGCCGGGCTGCGCGAGGTAACCCTGCGGGCCTATCTCCTCGACCCGCCCGGCCTCGATCCCCTCGCTGCAATGCTGCCCCTGCTCTCCTGGACCGACCTGGCGCCGCTCGCAACCACCCTCAGCCCCCGGGAGCGCGCTGCCTGCGCGGCCCTGGCGGAGGCTGAACCAGAGCCGGAGCCATTGCCGGTGCTGCTCGTTGCCACCGGGCGGGGCTGATCTCGAATACCATCGAACCCTGTTTGAGGGTGATACCATTTTAGATTTTGGATTTTGGATTTTAGATTTTAGATTTTGGATTTTGGATTGCCACGCTGGGCAGCACAACGCCTGCAACCGCTTCAAGCGATGCAGCATCATCAACGGTAATTGGTATAATGTCAATCGCCCGCCTGTGGTTTGGTCAATGTGTGCCTGCGCCCCGTTGCCCGGATTTCCTTGCTTTAATGCAATATCAGCTATAATAAGACAGTCCAAGAGGAGTGTGGGGAAACCGGATTTTCCCACGCCCCAACCGCTGGCGGGGGCGCCCGGCATCCCGGCAGGCAGGGGCGCGGGGAAAGGCGGCTTCCCCAATGTTTATATCAGCCATCCATGCGGCTGCGCCGCACACCGCCGCGATGACCATGGGGTATCTCTGGGAGGGCCGCCCCCTCCCTGGCCCTCCCCCGCTGGGGGAGGGAACCGGGCTCCTTCCCGCAGGGAGGGGGTTGGGGAAACCCGGTTTCCCCATTCCCCGACCGCTGGTGGGAGCGGCTGGCGCCCCGGCAGGGAGGGGTACGGTTCGACAGGCTCACCGCAGGTGGGGAAACCCGGTTTCCCCGTATGTTCACATCAGGAGGAAGCCATGTCCTTCAGTCGTGGTAACGGCGACGGTCCGGGGATCGTATGGTACGAAGGCCTTGGGTTCGACATCGGCGCGCGGGTGGCGATCATCGATCCGGCGGAACGCGAGGCCATCGGCGCAGCAGCGGGCAGCGTCGTGGGCTTTGATGCGAGTGGACCACGGCCAGGCGAGAGCTTCATCCGCGTGCTGGTGCAACCGGATCTGGCGACGCCGGCGATTGTGGCCCTGCCTCCGGCGGCCCTGGCGCCAGAGGAAGGCTCGGAGCGGCAGGGGCTGGCCCGGTCGATCCTCGCTGGCCTGGAGCAGTCGCTGGGAGCTAGCTTCGGCGAGCTGCTCGCCTGGCTCAACAGCGAGCAAACCCGCAACATGGCCGCCGATCCCGACATCCGGCGTCAGCGTGTGCGGGTAGGCGGACTGGCGCTCCCAGGTCTGATCCTTCCTGAGCTGGTCGAGCTTGCCGCAGAGCGTCTCGCCGCTGGCGAAGAGCGTGGACGTCCCCCTCTGCGAAGCTTCATCCCCCTTACGCCCCGCTCCGACGATTGATGATGCTGCGCCTGGAGGGGCAGCGCCGTGGTACCTGGAGGGGCGGCCCTGCTGCGCCTAGAGGCGCAGCGCCGCTGCGCCTGGAGGGGCAGCGCCGTGGTACCTGGAGGGGCGGCCCTGCTGCGCCTAGAGGCGCAGCGCCGCTGCGCC
>CAKZKA010000013.1 GCA_937120965.1 uncultured Chloroflexota bacterium | reverse complement strand
GAGGGCACAGCCCTCCCCAACCCTCCCCGCTGGTGAGTTGTTTCCTGGGAGGGCACAGCCCTCCCCAACCCTCCCCGCTGGCGGGTTGTTTCCTGGGAGCGCACAGCCCTCCCCAACCCTCCCCGCTGGTGGGTTGTTTCCTGGGAGCGCACAGCCCTCCCCAGCCCTCCCTGCTGGTGGGTTGTTTCCTGGGAGGGTGCTGCCCTCCCCAACCCTCCCCACCGGGAGAGGTGGGGTTCGACAGGCTCACCGCAGGTGGGGAAGCCGGGTTCCCCGACGTTCAACCTGGACAGTACCTAGCGCGGCAGGCTACCAGGCCCCACCACACTGCGCGGGGCCACGAGGTTCACCGTAAACGTCTCCTCGTAGACCTGTTGCTGTGGCGGCGGTAGCGGCGCGACCGGGATCTCCGGCGGCTCGCCGTCCCACAGGTCATCCGGATCCGGCGACACGTTCACGATCCACACCTCGGCATCCACCGCCACCCGAATGCCAACCGGGGCGATGCGCTCCAGGCCGTAGGCATGCCCCCGCTGCTCGCTGAACGCCGGGAGGGGAGCATGGCTCCAGTACACCTGTGCCTGCCGGGCAATTTCGTCCTCGCGCACCGGACGGTTGGCGCGGATCTCATCGAGTGTCGCGCCGCCGAGATAGGCATGTCTGCACCCGGGCAGGCCAGTTGGCGCCACGGTGCAGCCCGTTGTCCCGGCGCCCACACGCGGGTCGTGCCAGATGCCGCGGTCGTCCTGGTAGCCAGTCACACGCCAGCCGGTGATCGTTGCCCGGTACTCGTAGTGTGGGAAGAGCAGCAGAGGGTCCCACTCGTTGGGGAAGGTGATCGCAGTCAAGCGCGGCGTGTAGCGCAGCGTCTCCCCGGCGGGCCAGGCAAAGCGCGTGCCTTCGGTCAGGTACACTGCGTCGGTCGGGTTGGCGCCGCCGGTCAGCGGGTCGAACTCCGAGTTGATCGCCAGGCGGATGCGCGCCCGGGCCTGCTCGACAGTCGGCGGCGGATCGACCGGCGTTTCCACCACGGCGCGGTTGTCGGCGGGATCGTCGCCTGGCGTGGCGGTAGCGATCAGCGCCTCCATCTGCAAGATCCGGCCCGCTGGCACATCGGTCTGCACGACCAGGGTCAACGGTTGGGGCGCCTGGAAGCGTGGGGCCAGCGTACCGAGGTTCCACTCCAGTACGCGCCCATTCACACGATGGGGAGCGATGCTGGCGCGGCGGAACTGCACATCTGGCGGGAGGGTAACGCGCAGGGTCACGCCTGCCGCCGCGCGGGTCAGGTCGGGACGGCGGCGGTACAGGTTGCCATAGTCCACTTCGTAGGCATAGACGCTGCCCCAACCGATGATCGCCGCCGGTCCCCGCGCCGTCACGTGGACATTCGGGCGAATGACTTCTGCCGTCGTCGCCGCGGTGTTGTTGGCCCGGTCCGCCGGGCGTTCCGGGGTGCTGGTGCTGATGGTCCCCCGCGCACCGATGGCGTCGGCGGGGAAGGTAGCCGCGTCGGCAGGTGTAGCCGGCAGCCGGATGGGGAAACGCAGCGTCCAGACCTCGCTGCCATTCGGGCGCAGATCAGCCGCAGCGCAGCGAATACTGCGAGGGCTGGCAGCGACACATTGGGCAGGCAGGGTTCCCAGCGTCGCCCCGTCGTCTATAGTCAGGTCAATAATCGGATCGCTGGCCGTGCCTGTTCCCTGGTTCACCGCCGTGACTACCAGGCTGCTCCACTCGCCCACCGGTAGCGGCGACGGGTCCAGCGTCAGGCTGATGCTGACATCAGGGAACAGTACCCGTGTGGTTGCAGTGGCGGTGTTATTGTCGGGTGGGTCGCCAGTGGTCGTTGTCGCAACTACGGCCGTGTTACTGAGGATCTCCGCCGCCTCCACCGTCGGGCGAACGGTGATGCGGAAGGTGGCAACTTCGTTGGGAGAATGGTCGTTCCACGCACAGCGCACGGCGTGGGCGGGCGCATCGTAGGCGCAGGCAGAATGGTCCACGCTCACGAAGGTCACCCCGGCGGGCAACGGATCGCTGAGGCTCGGCCCCCAGGCCACGGTGCTGCCGCGGTTCCGCACCGTCAGGGTATAGGTCAGATCGGCGCCGACCAGCACCTCTTGCGGGGCAGTCTTGGTGAGGAGAAGGTCAGGGGCAACGATGGTCACCGTGGCCGCGGCCTGGTTATTGAGCAGGGTCCATTCGGGCGTGGGCGTGGTAATGCGGGCGCTGATGGTTACGAGCGGCGGCTGCGCCGGGTCGGAGACGGTAAGGGTCGGACGCAGGAGCAGCCAGAGGCTACGCCATTCGCCCGGCGCGAGCGTGCCCAGGGTGAAGGTGCGCGCAGATTGGCTGTTATCGTCGAAGACCAGTCCACTGGAGAGGGAGATCGTCACCACCGCGTTGTCGGCACTGGCAAGGGGATCAGTAGACCAGTTGCCGACCTGCAACAACGCCCAGAACGGCGTGCCGACCAGCACGCGCTCGGGGGCAACGAGGCCCACGGCCACGTCTGGCGCCTGGATGGTAGTCGTAGCCGCGGCTTCATTGTTGGTCAGGTCGGTTTCAGGTGTAGTAGTCGTGACACGGGCCGTGGCGGTCAGCGACGGCGGTTGGATCGGCTGAGGGGCGCGCGCCCAGGCACGGTAGGTACGCTCGCCGCCCGCTTCGAGCGTGCCGATGCTCCAGACAATCGGCAGGCCGCCATCCAGGCGCTCCAGGCCCGGCGGCAGGGTCAGGGCAATCTGGACATTAGCCGCGCTGCTCGTTGTAGTCAGATTGCGGATGACGATGTCGTAGGGGAACGGATCGCCAGCACGCACCCGGGCCGGAGCGGTGAGCGTGATAGTCAGATCCAGACCGGCGCGAACGCCCAGGTCCAGGGTACGGCGGTCCTCCTGGCGGGCCAGGCGCGCGGCTTCGCGGTCGTGGGAGGAACTGTTCAGCAGATCGCTACGCGCGCCGGTGAGGACAATGCCCTGCGGCCCGGCATCGCTGTCGCGGGCCAGATCGCTGCTCGCGTTGGCGATGGTGTAGGTCGCGCCCTGGAGCGCGCCACCCCCAGCAAAGGCCGCCGGGGCAATGCGAATGCGCAGATCGCGGTTCGGCGGGGCAGCGAGGCGGTAGCGCCCTTCGGCGTCGGTGGCAACAGCAGCCAGGACGGCGCCGACGGCGTCAGTGAGTTCGACGGCCACGCCTGCCCGGCGCGACTCGCTGTCCTGGCGCACACCATCGCCATTGGCGTCTTCCCACACTACCCCCTGGACGTAGGCATAGGTGCAGAGGGGTTCGAGATCACCCAGGGCGGCGGATTTGGTGGGCGTAGCGCCACCGACAATGGTCTGCGCGGACGTTTCCTGGCCTCCACTGCCGGCATAGAAGCTCACCGCCGCCTGGTTCATGCCGAAGAGTTGGGTCGCGGCCACCCGGGCCTGCGAGGGGTCTATGCCGGCAGGCAGGGTTGCCAGCCCGCCCATATGATTTTCGGTGTGGGGAGGCGTCGTACCCGTAGAGAAGTGGTGCAGGTTGTCGGTGAACGTATCATAGCGGTGAGCAGGCCAGGTCCGGCCATCACCAGGCGCGCGATTGAGCGGGTCAGCGCGAGAGACGCTCACAAGTTCCCATGCGCTGCCGGTCCAGCGGTACGCCAGAGTGTCACCCTGGGAGGTGACCTGGTAACCGCCAGGAGGCGGAGCGCGGAAAAAGAGCTGGTCACCAGCCCGGTCGCGGATGCCGAGAAAAAGGGTTTGCCCGTCGGGGGCGAAGGTAAGGTCGGTCAGAATGGGCTGGGGATGGGCAACCGTATCGTTTACACGCGCCATGGCGCCTTCGGCGTCCACCCAGGGGTTCCAGGCAGCGCCATTGCCCCCGATGCCGTTACTGGAAGATGTGATGATGATCTCGGAGATCGCTGTGCCATGCAGGCGGTCGAGCATCGCGCCACTGCGGAGGTCCTGGGCAAGGGATGCGCCCCAGGTCCACGCGCCGCCGGAAGTGCGATAGAAAGTTGCGACGAAGACGGTAGCCGTGCGGCGGTTGGTGAAGCCGACGAGCATAGCCGGGACCTCGTTGACCGGCTGTGGCGCAAAGGCCAGGGCGAAGGGATACGTCTCGGCAGGATCCTGGCCGATGGCGGTGTAGGCGCCGGCCAGTGACAAAGGGGTCAGGAAGCTGCTGGTAGTAACATCCAGACGCTCGATGCGTCGCTCGGAAATATTCACGATGAACAGATAGCGGCCTTCGGGGTGCATAGCAATGGCGCCCAGACCGCTTGTACCCGTTCGCGCGGTAGCGACGGCGTCATACGAATCGTTGCCGGCACGCTCCCAGTGATTGCCGGGGACGGTAGCAAAGTGTGACCAGGCACCTGTGGTGAGGTTAATGGCATAGATGGCGCCAGGGCCGCCGGGGCCAAAAGCAGTGAAGCGGCGAAGATGGGCAGCCGCAAAGAGGCGCGGCATCCCGCTTACCGCACCGTCGTCGTAGGCCAGACCATAGACCGCACCGATGCCGTTCTGGACCCGCGCACTTGCCGGGCTGCCCGGTGGCCGCTGGCCCAGGGGAACCAGGTTGCGTGTACTGGACGGCGATACCTGGAGAACGGCCTGCACCTCGGCGCGCGGATTGAAGATCATGTCGTCGCTCCGGGCGACGGCATAGGCCGGTGCAGCAAGGCAGGGGACGGCAGCAGTGGAGGCAGCACTGCCGGAGGGCAGGCCGCTCTGGGCTGCGACCTGCCCTGGAGGAAGCAGGACGGCCAGCAGCGGCAAGAGAGCCAGGGCGGCGAGCAGGGGGGCGAGGAATTGGCGAACGACCCGGCGGTGACAGCGCAGAGCGAGGATGGGGGGCGACGGTGGCATAGACGCGGACCTCCGGCACTGAGTTGCAACGAGCCCACCAGATCTTGAAGGCGAGCAGGGGGCGCTCTGGCCACGTGTTTGGCGGCACCCCAGCGCGCCTCGGGCCAATCGGGCAACACGGTTCGTTTATGTACCGCGCGCCGTGGCCCGGTGATACGCGCGGAGGGAACCCCGGGTTCCCTATGTTCACCTCAGGCCCCCATGCGCGGGGCGCACAACGCCGGAATGAAAATATGTGTTCTTGGGAGGGCTGCGCCCTCCCAAACCCTCCCTGGTGGGAGCGGCTGGCCCCCCCACAGGCAGGGGGATGGGGAAACCCGGTTCCCGATATGTTCACATCAGATGAAACATGGAGAGGCGCAGCGGCGCTGCGCCTCTCCATGGAAGGGCTTCACCCTCCCACACTCTCCACGTGGCAGACAGGGGAACTCAGGGGGTCAGCAGGTCGATCACCAGGCCCTCGTAGGGGCGCAGGTCGAGGTCGGTGAGGGCGATGTGGCCGGCACGGTCCATCGCTGTGCTGACAGCGATGACACCTTCGGCGGCGACGTGCCGCAGATCGAGCCGACAGGGGCGATCGGCAAAGTTGAGCGCCACCAGCAGGTGCTCGGGGCCACGGGCGCGCAGGTAGGCGAAGACATGGGGATTGCCGACCTCAACCGTGCGGTAACTGCCGGCGTTCAGGGCGGGAGAGGCATGACGCAGCTCGAGCAGATGGCGCACCAGCGATAGCATCGAGTGCGGATCGGCGCGCTGCGCCGCCACGTTGCGCTGGCGCGCGTCGGCGGCCAGGGGCAGCCACGGTTCGCCCCGCGTGAAGCCAGCGCCAGGACTGTCGTCCCACTGCATGGGGGTGCGCACAGGGTCGCGGCTATACCCGGGCACGCGGATGCCCAGGGGGTCAACCACGCGTTCCGGCGGAATGGGCACATCTTCCATGCCGATCTCGTCACCGTAGTAGAGCGTCGGGGTGCCGCGCAGGGTCAACAGCAGCATCTGAGCGATGCGAGCAAGGGCGGGGCCGAGGCGCGAGGCGATCCGGGGCCGGTCGTGGTTGCCGAGCACCCAGTTGGGCCAGGCGCCGGGAGGCAGGGCGCGCTCGTAGCGTTCGACCAGGTCGCGCACCCCGGCGGCGCTCCACTCGGGCAGGGTGATCAGGTTGAAGTTGAAGGGGAGATGCACCTCGTCCAGATTGGCGCCGTAGTAGGTCACCAGTTCCTCCACCGGCTTGTAGATTTCGCCGATCAGCACCCGATCCGCAAACTCATCAGCCACGGCGCGCATCTCGCGGATCACCGCGTGGACCTCAGGCTGATGCTGGTCGTAGATACGCAGCAGGCGGTGTTGGGGCGGCTGAGCGGGCGTCCAGTTCGGATCGGGTGGATTGTCGGGCAGATCGGGATGCTTGATCAACATCCAGATCACATCGACGCGAAAGCCATCCACCCCTTTACGGAACCAGAATCGCATCACGTCGTAAATCGCCTGGCGGACGGCCGGGTTGCGCCAGTTGAGATCGGGTTGTTTGGGATCGAAGAGGTGCAGGTAGTACTGCCCGCTGGCCGGATCGAGGGTCCAGGCAGGGCCGCCGAAATGGCTGAGCCAGTTATTGGGCGGGCCGCCATCGGGCGCCGGATCGCGCCAGATGTACCAGTCGCGATAGGGATTATCGCGAGCGCTGCGCGCCTGGCGAAACCAGGGATGCTCGTCAGAGGTATGGTTCGGCACCAGATCGAGCACGAGCTTCAACCCGTGGGCGTGCGCGGCAGCGAGGAGGCGGTCGAAATCCTCCATTGTGCCGAAGCGCGGGTCTATGCCGGTATAGTCGGCGACATCGTAGCCAAAATCGGCCATGGGCGAGGGAAAGATCGGCGAGATCCAGATCGCGTCGACGCCGAGCCACTCCAGGTACTCCAGGCGTGAGGTGATGCCGGGCAAATCGCCGATACCGTCGTCGTTACTGTCCTGAAAGCTCCACGGGTAGATCTGGTAAACCGTACCAGTCTGCCACCAGTGATGGGGCGCGCGCATGACAGTATCCTCACACGTCGAACACACCGGGCTCGGGGCGCGGCGTGATCTGCTTCCTGAGCAACTCCTCCAGGGCGGAGGCCTGGCGGGGCGAGAGGGCGCGCTGCGAGATAATGAGCAACTGGCCGTTGCGCAGGGTGAGTTCGTACACACCCTCGGCCTTGCGCCAGGCGCGGAACTCGTCCCAGGCAAAGGTGTTGCGGCCCTGGCGTGAACTCATCTCGACACCACGCTTATCAAGCTCATAGCGGGTTGGCAGGTAGATCGGCAAACTGGTATCGCGGCTGCGCCGTGTAATGACGATCCAGCCGACGATGGCGTAGACAAGCAGGGGAAGCCAGGCAGCCAGGTAGAGGATCATCGGCACGTCAGGCGCAAAGAAGCCGTAGGCGGTCAGCGCAGTGGCGATGAAGGCGTAGAGGTAGAAGCCCGGACGCCGGAAGTGCCGGCTCAGGGCATGCCGCAGAAACTCCTTGCGCGAAATGGTGCTTTCGATAATCATGACCCTGTCCTGAGGTGAAAATATGGGGAAACCGGCTTTCCCCATCCCCTGCCTGTGGGGCGCCATCCGCTCCCAACGGCGGTTGGGACATGGGGAAACCGGGTTTCCCCAACTCCCTCCCTGCGGGGAGGGTTTGGGCGGGCTGCGCCCTCCCAAGAGGGACAACACTGGTTTCCCCATCCCCCTCCCTTTGAAGGGCGGACAAAACATATGGGCGCCGACGGGCGTTATGGCGTTGGGATGCGCTGGTTGATCCTTACCCCCGGCTGCCTCCAGCTTCGCTGGAGAGCCTGCGCTGAGCCTGTCGAAGCGGGGAGACCAGAGCCGCGCGCCGGGGCGTTCCAATGCAGCACAAGCCACGCTGGCTCGGATGTTCTGTCCGCCCTTAAAGGCCCTGCCGGGAGAGTCTGGGCAGCACGACTCGCCCGGGAACAGCCTGCTGTGCGGCAAAGCTGCTTGTACCTATTATACGTGGTACCGTGACCGGCCTCGCGCGCCAGGAGAGCGCCCAGGAGAAGAGTATGACCAGTCTTGCCATCACCCTCGAGGATGTGCGCGAGGCGGCAGAGCGCCTGCGGGGCGTCGCCAACCTCACCCCGGTCCACACGAGCCGCACCCTGAACGCGCTGAGCGGTCGTCAGGTCTGGCTCAAGTGTGAGAACTTCCAGCGGGGCGGCTCATTCAAGTTCCGGGGGGCCTACAACGCCATCAGCCGGCTGAGCGCCGAGCAGCGGGCGCACGGCGTGGTGGCCTTCAGCAGTGGCAACCATGCCCAGGGGGTGGCCCTGGCGGCCAGGCTGCTCGGCGCGCCCGCCGTGATCTGCATGCCCGACGATGCCCCTCCGGTGAAGCTGGCAGCTACCAGGGGCTACGGCGCTGAAGTGGCCATCTTCGAGCGCTCCACCGTGGACCGCGATACGTTCGCCCGGGTGATTGCCGACGAACGGGGGATGACGGTTGTTCCGCCCTATGATCACCCCCACATCATTGCCGGGCAGGGAACGGTGGCGCTGGAACTGCTGGCCCAGGCAGACGAACTTGATGCGCTGGTCATCCCGGTCGGCGGTGGCGGCCTGATCGGCGGTTGCGCGGTGGCCGCCCGCGGGCTGCGACCCGACATCCGCATCTTCGGGGTGGAAACCGAGGGCGCTGACGACGCGCGGCAGTCGCTCGAGCGGGGCAAGCGCGTGACCATCCCGCCCCCGAGTACCATCGCCGATGGCATTCGTACCACCGCGCCCGGCGAACTGACCTTCCCGATCATGCAGCGGCACGTCGAGCGCATCCTGGTGGTAAGCGACGAGGCGGTGCTCGAGGCGCTGCGCTTCATCCTCTTGCGCCTCAAGCTTGTGGTCGAGCCGACTGGCGCGGTCGGCCTCGCAGCGGTGCTGGGCGGGTTGCTGCCGCCAGCGTGCCGCCGGGTGGGCGTGGTGCTCTGCGGTGGCAATCTCGATCCGTCGCTGTTCGGGCGATTGTGGGAGGGGCATGGCTGATGTGACCATACGGGGAAACCGGGTTTCCCCACCTGCGGTGAGCCTGTCGAACCGCCCCCCTCCCTGTGGGGGGGCGCCAGCCGCTCCCACCAGCGGTTGGGACACGGGGAAACCGGGTTTCCCCACCTGCGGTGAGCCTGTCGAACCGCCCC
>CAKZKA010000012.1 GCA_937120965.1 uncultured Chloroflexota bacterium | reverse complement strand
GGGCGCCAGCCGCTCCCAACCGCGGTTGGGAAAAGGGGAAATCGGGTTTCCCCAACCCCCTGCCGGTGAGGGCGCCAGCCGCTCCCAGCAGCGGTTGGGAAAAGGGGAAACCGGGTTTCCCATACCCCTGCCCACGGGGTGGCAAGCTCTCCCCACCGGGAGGGTTTGGGAGGGCGCAGCCCTCCCGAGAAACAACAATGGTACTACTAATAATGATACCAATAAACAATGATATCAAATCATAACCGCGACTCGTTTCCCTTACGTGACCACCCCTCCAGAACGCGAAAGCGGGGACGCCAGGCGTCCCCGCTTTCGTAGAATAGCGCGTGGATAATGAGCGCTACTTATCCCGTTTGGCTTCGCCGAGGGCGGCCTGGGCGGCTGCCAGGCGAGCGATGGGCACGCGGAAAGGCGAGCAGCTCACGTAGTTCAGCCCCACCTTGTGGAAAAACTCCACCGAGGCCGGGTCGCCGCCGTGTTCACCACAGACGCCGACCTTGAGATTGGGGCGGGTCTTGCGGCCCCGCTCGGCGCCGATCTGCACCAGCTCGCCGACGCCGCGCTGGTCGATAGTCTGGAACGGGTCGTCGCGCAGGATCTTGCGCTCGATGTAGAGTGGCAGGAAGCGGCCCGAGTCATCGCGCGAGAGGCCAAGGGTGGTCTGGGTCAGGTCATTGGTGCCGAAGCTGAAGAACTCGGCTACCTCAGCGATCTCATCGGCGGTCAGTGCGGCGCGGGGCAGTTCGATCATCGTGCCCACCAGGTAGGGGATTTCGATCCCTTCCTCGGCGAAGACCTCGCTGGCCACGCGACGAACCACTTCTTCCTGGGGCTTCAACTCGGTGATGTGGCCGACGAGGGGGATCATCACCTCGGGGTGAACATCAATACCCTCTTTCTTGACCTTCACCGCCGCCTTGAAGATCGCCCGGGCCTGCATTTCGGTAATCTCCGGGTAGATCAGGCCCAGGCGGCAGCCACGAAAGCCGAGCATGGGGTTGGCCTCGCGCAGGCCATCCACGCGGCTCTTGACCTTCTTCGGGTCCACGCCGAGTTTATGGGCCAGGGTCTCGATCTCGTGTTCCTCGTGGGGCAGGAACTCGTGGAGGGGCGGGTCGAGGGTGCGGATGGTTACGGGCAGGCCGTTCATCACGCGGAAGAGGCCTTCAAAATCGCCCTGCTGGAGCGGCTCGATCTTGGCCAGGGCGGCGCGGCGTTCCTCTTCAGTATCGGCGATAATCATCTCGCGCACGGCATCGATGCGGTCGCCTTCGAAGAACATGTGCTCGGTGCGGCAGAGGCCAATACCCTCGGCGCCGAACTGTCGCGCTACCTCGGCATCGCGGGGGATGTCGGCGTTGGCGCGCACGCCCATAGTGCGGAACTCGTCGGCCCAGGCCATCAACTCGGCGAAATCGCCCGACAATTCGGGCTGTACGGTTGGCATCTGTCCGGCGAAGACCTCGCCAGTGCTGCCATCGAGGGTGACCCACTCGCCCTTGCGGATGGTGGCGCCGTTAACGGTCACCAACTGATCGGTGTAGCTGATGCGCAGGTCGCCGGCGCCGGCCACGCAGGGCTTGCCCATACCGCGGGCCACCACAGCGGCGTGGGAGGTCATACCGCCGCGGGCCGTAAGAATCGCCTGGGCCGCGACCATACCGTGGAAGTCCTCGGGCGCGGTTTCAACGCGGATCAGGATCACCTTCTCGCCCAGGTTAGCCAGGTGCTCGGCCTCATCGGGGTCGAACACAGCCTTGCCACTGGCGGCGCCGGGTGAAGCGGGCAGGCCGGTGGTGAGCGGAGCGGCCTGCTTCCGGGCCTCCGGGTCAATCGTGGGGTGGAGCAACTGGTCAAGGGCCGCCGGGTCAACCCGCTGCACAGCCGTGGCCTTATCAATCACCCCCTCGTGGCACATATCCACCGCAATCTTCACCGCCGCGGCGCCGGTGCGCTTGCCTGCGCGGGTCTGCAACATCCAGAGCTTGCCGCGCTCGATGGTGAACTCAACGTCCTGAACATCCTTGTAGTGATGCTCCAGTTGCTTGGCGATCTGGTGGAACTGCTCGTAGACCTCGGGCATCTCCTCTTTGAGCTTGCTGATGGGCTGGGGGGTGCGGATGCCGGCCACTACATCTTCACCCTGGGCATTGACCAGATACTCGCCGAAGATCTCCGCCTCGCCGGTGGCGGGGTTGCGCGTAAAGGCCACGCCGGTAGCCGAGTCGTTGCCCATATTGCCGAAGACCATCGCCTGCACGTTCACAGCGGTGCCGAGGGAGTCGGAGATCTTGTTGATGCGGCGGTAATCGCGGGCGCGGCGCCCATTCCACGAGCGGAACACCGCCATCACAGCCTCGCGCAACTGCTCCTCAGGATCCTCGGGGAAATCAACGCCGACATCCTGCTTGATAATCGCCTTGAACTCATCGGCAATCGCCAGCAGCTCCTCGGCGGTCAGGTCCGTATCCTGTCGCTGACCATGACCCTTGTAGCGGTCCATCACGTGTTCAAAGCGTTCGCCTTCGACGCCCAGCACAATTTTGCCGAAGAGCTGGACGAAGCGGCGATAGGCGTCGGCGGCGAACCGGGGATTATTGGTAAGTTTGGCCAGGCCCTCGAGGGTCTCCCGATTGAGGCCAAGGTTAAGCACCGTATCCATCATGCCGGGCATCGAGAACTTCGCGCCCGAGCGTACCGAAACGAGCAGCGGGTTCGACGGATCGCCAAACGTCTTGCCGGTCTGGGCCTCAATATCCTTCAGCGCCTCGAAGACCTGCTCCCACATTCCCTCCGGTGGAACCTGACCATTCGCGTAGTAGGCGTTACACGCCTCGGTGGTGATGGTAAACCCGGGTGGTACCGGTACGCCGGTGCGCGTCATTTCCGCGATGCCTGCGCCCTTACCGCCTAGCAGGTCGCGCATCGTGGCATCGCCTTCACGGAAGAAGTACACCCACTTCATGGTCATCAGGGATCCTCCTATTCGCTCGCGCCGGTATCTAGCGCTTCAACTATACCGCCCCGATCCGTAAATGTCAAAGGACGCATTGGCTGTGCCCGGGCTTTGCACAGCCGATGCGTCGGGAGTGACGGCGCACCGGGTCGGGAATTATACGTACCATGAGCCAGGGGCAAGATGGTCAACCAGAGGGATCGGGAGCCGCGACTTCCCCCCATTGCAGGGCGGTGATGGAGAGGTGTGGAGCGGCAGGGGAGCCTGGAACGCCCGACCCTGAACTGTGCCCCATGCTGAACATCGCTTACCGGAACAGTGAGGGGCCACGATGAGTATCACCAGCGAACGGATGGTGGTTGGCGCCGGCAGGACGCCTGTGGAGGTTTTTACTCTGACCTGCGCTGCGGGGCTGACGGCGCGCATTATGACCTGCGGCGCGACCCTGATGAGCCTGGTCGCTCCCGACCGGCGGGGCGCGCTCACCGATGTGCTGCTCGGCTTTGAGCGTGTCGAGTCTTACCTGGAACCGCACCCCTACTTCGGCAGTCTGATCGGGCGCTACGCCAACCGCATCGCGTGGGGGCGTTTCACGCTCGATGGGCAGGTCTACAGCCTGCCGTGCAACGACGGGCCGCACCATCTGCACGGTGGGCCGGCGGGTTTCCATCGCGCGCTCTGGCGCCCTGAGCCGGCAGATGGCCCTGCTGGCCCGGAGTTGACGCTGCGCTACCTCAGCCCCGATGGCGAGGGCGGCTACCCCGGCGCCCTGACGGTAGTGGTGCGGTATACGTTGAGCGACAGTGGCGCCCTGCGGATCGACTATGAGGCTGAAACCGACCGCCCGACGATTGTGAACCTCACCAGCCACCCCTACTTCAACCTGGCCGGCGGCGGCGATGTGCTGGGCCACGAGTTGTTCCTGGCCGCCGATGCCTTTCTGCCCGTTGACGAGACCCTGATCCCCACCGGTGAGCTGCGATCGGTCGCCGGTACGCCGATGGATTTTACCAGCCCCATGCCGATCGGGGCGCGGCTGGGCGCCGATGAGGCGCAACTGCGCCAGGCCGGAGGCGGGTACGACCACTGCTATGTCTTGCGAAGCAGGGGGGACCTGGCGGCGCTCAGCGCGCGGCTGGTCGAGCCGCTGAGCGGGCGGGCGCTGGAGGTGTATACGACCCGGCCAGGGCTACAACTCTACACCGGCAACGCCCTCGATGGCAGCCTGCGCGGCAAGGGCGGGCAGCGCTACGGTCGTCACGCCGGAGTGTGCCTGGAGGCTCAGCACTTCCCCGATGCGCCCAACCGGCCCCATTTCCCCTCCCCCGTTTTGCGCCCGGGCGAGCGCTACCGCCATACGACGGTCTATCGGTTGGGGGTGGTGGATGCAGAGAATCGCGCGCGCTGAGGGGCATGGGGAAACCCGCTTTCCCCATGCCCCTGCCTACGGGGAGGGTTTGCAGCGTTCTACCCCCTCCCGGCCTCCGTTCAGCGGGTTTCCCCATCTCTCACAGATGCCCCATCCCCAGAGCCAGCGCGCCCAGGCCGAGGAAGAAGGCGAAGCCGCAGACATCGGTCACAGTAGTGACGAAGATTGACGAGGCCAGGGCCGGGTCAATCCGCAGCGCCTTGAGGGTCAGCGGCACGATCACCCCGGCGAGCGAGGCCATGATCAGGTTGCCGAGCATCGCCAGACCAATCACCACCCCCAGGGCCGGGTTGCCCTGCCAGAGCCAGCCGATCAGCCCGACCAGCAGGCCAATCGAAATACCATTACAGACCCCGATGAACAACTCGCGCAGCAGGGTGCGGCGGGCATTGTGGAAGCTCACCGCGCCCAGGGCCAGAGAGCGCACAATAAACGTGAGCGTCTGAGTGCCGGCATTACCGCCCTGTCCGGCGACAACCGGCATGAACGCGGCCAGCATAGCCGCCTGGGCGATAACCCCTTCAAACTGGCTGACCACTGCGGCCGCCAGGAACGCCGTGGCCAGGTTGATCACCAGCCAGAACACCCGGTCGCGGGCGGCGCGGGTGATCGGGCGCTCGATCTCTTCGTTGGCGGCCACGCCCGCCAGACGGTACATGTCCTCCGTGGCTTCCTCCTGGACGGTATCGAGCAGTTCGGTTGCGTCCAGGCTGCCCACCAGGCGTCCGGCGTCGTCAACCACGGGCAGGGCGAGGAAGCCCGAGTCGCCGAGGATGCGCGCCTGTTCCTCGACCGGCATGGCGGCCGGCAGGCTCACCACGTCGGTGGTCATAATGGCGTCGAGCCGGGTATCGGGCGCGGCGGTGACAATCTGCCGCAGGCTGACGACGCCCACCAGCCGTCCCTTCTCGCCGGTGACGAAGAGGTAGTAGCCGCTTTCATCGCCAGGGCGCATCATGCGCAGGGCGTCGATCACCTGCTGCGCGGTGGCGTGCCGCGGGAAGCTGAGGGCCGGCTCGTAGACCAGTTCCCCGTTGTTGGAGGGGAGATTGTGAACCATCGGGCGTACTGGCGCCAGGCGCAGCGCCACACCCTCAGGGGCGGTGCGGATTGCGATCATCGGTGCCTCCTGTACAGGGTCGCGGAACCCACGACGATGGATGAGGCCCGATGCGCAGGGGGAACAGTTACGCCCCCGGCGAGGCTGCCGGGGGCGATAAGCAAGGCGCGGCGAAAGCGCCCTGCGTGGAGAGGCGCCAGGTCATGCCGCGAGAGGCTCGATCGCACCCGGCAGCGCGCGCGTTACGCACTGCGTCGGGCCCTCTCGATTCGGTTGATGACTATCTTCCATAGGTCCTGTGTGAAAGCGCCAGCGGCCACGACAGGCGCGGCTCCCTTGCCCCGGGTGTCGCGTGACGAGCTCCGGGCGCTCGTCTCGCCGGCAGGCGCGCGGAATGAGCCCGTATTCGGCCCACTGGTAGTATAGCGCTGCTTCGGTGGTTTGGCAAGTGACAGAACGCTTATGCAGGGCTTCAGGATGGGGTGGAAATGAAAAGCGCTTGTTTTTGGGAGGGCTGCGAGAATACGTTATACCATTTTAGATTTTGGATTGTGGATTGCCACGCTGGGCAGCACAACGCCTGAAATCGCTTCAGGCAATGCGGCATCATCAACGGTAATTGGTATTAGGCACCATGCGCGGGGCGCACAAAACCGCGGTGAAAACAGGTGTATGTTTGTAGGGCTTGACGCCCCCATGGGCAGGGGGATGGGGAAACCCGGTTTCCCCATATGTTCACCTCAGCCGTCCATGCGGCTGCGCTGCACAACGACAAGATGAACAATGGATTTTTCTTGGGAGGGCTACGCCCTCCCAAACCCTCCCGGTGGGGAGGGCTTGCCACCTGCACCGCCAACCCGTTCACCAAATGAAACAGGGAGTTAGCCCTCCCAAACCCTCCCGGTTGGGAGGGCTTGACGCCCCCATGGGCAGGGGGATGGGGAAACCCGGTTTCCCCATATGTTCACCTCAGCCGTCCATGCGGCTGCGCTGCATAACGACACGACGAACGGAGGGCAACCCGGTTATACCAATTACCGTTGATGATGCCGCATTGCTTGAATTTTAGGTGTTGTGCTGCCCAGCGTGGCAATCCACAATCCAAAATGGTATTATCCCTGTGTTCGGGTCAGCGCCAGCGGCGCGCGGGTGGGGGATCGGGGGCTTCGTACTCGGCGGGCCGTTGCGGCGCCTGTTCACCGGGCGCGGAGACGGGGTTGGTGCGGCGGCGCTCCAGGGCTTCGGCGTAGATGGCTTCCAGGGCGCGCGCGGAACGATCCCAGGAGAGTTCGGCCACAGCGCGGGCGCGGGCGGCAGCCCCGAGCCGGGCGGCCAGTTCGCGGTCATCGAGGGCCAGTTCCAGCCTGGCCGCCAGGTCGTCGGCGTCGCCGCGGCGGGCGTAGAGGCCCGCGTCGCCCAGGATCTCGCGGGCCACCGGGGTGTCGAAGGCCACGGTGGGCAGCCCCATGGCCATGTAGTTGGCAATCTTGCCGTTCCCCTCGGTCAGGCTCATCTTGGGCGCCACGGCCACCTCGCCGAGGGCCAGGTAGCTGTGCAGGTCACGGTAGATGATCCGCCCGGGCAGGGTAACATGGCTGGCAACCCCCAGACTCTCGGCGTACCGGCGGTAGCTGTGGGGGTCGGGATGGCCCATGATTAGAAAGTGGACCTCGGGGCGGCGGGCGGTGAGGATGCGCGCGGTGTCAATCAGCAGGTTGGTGCCCTGGTAGGGGGCCAGCAGCCCGATGTAAACGATGATCCGGCGCCCTTCGGGGATGCCGAGCTGGGCGCGCAACTCGGCCCGCTGCGCGGCCCAGGCCGGCGAGCCGTCGTAGGGGCGGAAGCGGTCGGTGTCTACCCCGTCGGGAATCACGTGCAGCCGTTCGGGCGCCACCGCCCCGTCGCGGCGCAGCAACGCAGCCGCATTGCGGGTCGAGGTCGCGACCGCGTCGGCGCGGCGGTTGAGGGTTCGTTCCAGGCGGGTCAGCGGCAGAAAGAGGGGATTGCGCGCTGAGATGAAGCCGTGGTCGAGCATCTCGCTGGTCATGCTCCCCTGGTAGTCGAGGATGAGCGGCCGGTTGAGCATGCGCTGCAAGGGCAGGGCGATTGCCGCGGCTTCGTGGGTGTGGGCGTGCAGAATGTCCGGTCGCACCTCCAGGGCTACCCGTAGCGCGCGCCAGGCCAGTCCTACGTCCAGGTAGAGTTTGTGGCGCGACGAGCCGACCACGGCCCGCTTGATCCAGGGCACGTCCCACGACCGGCGGATGTCGAGGCCGGGCATGTCGTCGCCGTTGTGGTAGGTTGCCAGGACCAGGCGGTGGCCGCGCCGTTGCAGCGTTCGAGCCTCCTCCCAGATCCGCACGTGGTTGCCGTAATCCGAGAAGAAGCTGGTGGAGGCGATCATCAGGATGGTGTAGGGCATGGTGCGCGAGAACCTCGGCGGTGCAGGTGGGTTGCCAGCGGGGAGGCGCGCCCTCCGCTCCGGGTATGGTTGGGGAGGACCTCGCCCTCCCAATACCAGTTCATCTGCGGGCGCGCTTGCGCCGGTTCCCGGTCATGAAACCGCGCTATTGTAGCACGAGGCCGGACATTGCGCGACGGGCGCCAGGCTGTGGCACAATATAAAACGGGAGCCGGTGTTCCAAACCGCGGAGGGTTAGCGATGAGTTTCCAGGAACTGCGGAAAGAGTACCAGTTGCGCGGCCTTGATGAGCGCGAGGTGCGCGCCGATCCGATAGCCCAGTTTCAGCTCTGGTTCGACGAGGCAGTGGGGGCCGGGCTGGTGGAGCCGAACGCGATGACCCTTGCCACCGTGAGCCGTGATGGTCGGCCCTCGGCGCGGGTGGTGCTGCTCAAGGGCTTCGACGCCGAGGGGTTCGTCTTCTATACGAACTACGACAGTCCGAAGGGCCTGGACCTCGATGCAACGGGCCTGGCGGCGCTGGTCTTTTACTGGCCGGAGCTGGAGCGCCAGGTGCGTATCGAGGGGACGGCCACGCGGGTGGCGGAGGACGAGTCGGACGCATACTTCGCCAGCCGACCCCTGGGGGCGCGGCTGGGGGCCTGGGTCTCGCCGCAGAGCCGGGTGATCGGCGGGCGCGCGGAGCTGGAGGCCCGACTGGCAGAGGTGACCGAACGTTTCGGCGAGGGGCCGGTGCCGCGTCCAGCCTGGTGGGGTGGCTACCGCGTCACTCCGGAGTGGCTGGAGTTCTGGCAGGGTCGCCCGAACCGCCTGCACGACCGCCTTCGCTACCGGCGCGCGCCCGAAGGCGCCTGGCAGATCGAGCGCCTGGCGCCCTGAGCGTTTGCCACTGGCCCCATGGTGGTTTATAATCACTCAAACGCTGACCGCGAGGGCCTGCACCCATCCGCCGGTCACGTACCTGGGGCAAACTGAGGAGGACGCGCAAGCATGTTCGGTAGCAACAAGAGATCCCAGCCTGCTCCCGCAACAATGAATGGCAAACCTGAGACGATTATCGGCGCCAATACCCGTTTTCAGGGCACCCTGACGTCCGACGGAAATATCCGTATCGATGGGTCGGTTGAGGGTGATATCGAGGTGCTGGGCAATTTGATCATCGGCGAGACCGGACGGGTGATCGCGACGATCAAGGCCCAGAATGTTCACGTCTCTGGCGCGGTGAAGGGTGAGATTACCGCCGTGGAGCAACTGGAGATCTCGCCGACCGGGAAGGTCTGGGGCGACATCACCACCGCAGCGCTGCATATCGAGCCAGGCGGTCTCTTCCGCGGCCAGAGCGCGATGACGACCAACATTGACGAGCCGCTCTTGCTCGAAGCGCCACGCTCCAGCGAAAGCTGAGCATCCACCCGCACCGGTTTGCCGTGGCTGTGCTCGACTTGTTCGAAGCGCCACGCTCCAGCGAAAGCTGAACCGGGCATATTAGCCTTCGCAAGGCGCGGGGCTAGAGGTTCGATCGCGTGGGGTAGACGGGAACAGTTGACACCCACGCTGTTGCCAGGCATACCTGATGAAGCGACGCATGCAGCACGCCACCCGGCGCATCTTCGGTCTTCCGCCGCGGCGTCGCCCGGTTGCCCGGAGCAGGCCGCATCCACTCGATGACCTCCGGCGCAGACTCCAGGGGGTCTCGGTTCTCTCCCTGGCTCTCGGCGGGATCATGCTCGTTCTGATTGCGCTGCTGGCCGTCAATTTTGTTGGCCAGGTGGTGCAGGCTGCCCGCCTGGAGAGCCGCCGCGCCGAGCTGGAGGCGGAGGTCGCGCGCATTAAAGCTGAGAATGCCGTGCTCGAAGGCGCCGTGGCCTTCACCGAGTCCGACGTGTACGCCGAGCGGATCGCCCGTGAACAGCTCGGCTACGCTCGCGAGGGCGATATTGTGATCTTTCCCCGTGAGGCGCCCCTACCGCCCCAGCCTCCGCCTGGCGCTGATGTTACCCCATCTGCTCCCACGCCGGCCCGCGTCGAGAACTGGCGGCTCTGGTGGCTGGCCCTCGTTCCGCCGACCAGTCTGGATTGATGTGTCTGCTGCGCCCGGCGGCCCCGGCGCGCCGGTGATCCGCCCCGCGGTGGTCCCGGCGGCCCCGGGCCGGGCCGCGGTGGTCCCGGCGTCCCCGGCGGGGGTCAGGCCGAAGCATTCGCCGCGGTGGGGCGCGCGTTTCCGTTGCGCGCGGGTGGCGAATGCTTCGGCCCTACGGGCCGGGCCGGTGATCCGCCCCGCGGTGGTCCCGGCGGCCCCGGGCCGGGCCGCGGTGGTCCCGGCGTCCCCGGCGGGGGTCAGGCCGAAGCATTCGCCGCGGTGGGGCGCGCGTTTCCGTTGCGCGCGGGTGGCGAATGCTTCGGCCCTACGGGCCGGGCCGGTGATCCGCCCCGCGGTGGTCCCGGCGGCCCCGGGCCGGGCCGCGGTGGTCCCGGCGTCCCCGGCGTCCCCGGGCCGGGCCGGGGCACCGCCCCATCCCACGTTTAAGGGCGGACAGAACGTATGGGCGCTGGGAGACCAGCGCCGCGCGCGGGGGCGTTCCAATTTTGTGTTATCTCGACCTGGCGTGCATCCGTTGCTGCACAGCCACGGCGCGACGCTGGTGGAGTTCGTCCAGCAGCCGCACCGCGGTAGCCTCCAGCTCGGCGGGCGGTTCTGCCGGCGGGCACCCGAACCGGGGATCCAGTTCCAGCACCACATCGCCGAACCGGATCCCGAAGGGCACCAGGTGGCCGCCTGGCAGTTCTTCGTGGAGCAGCCGTCCCTCGGGGCGCGCGCCGAGGGTGTCGAGGAACCAGGCCACATCGCTCACCTCAGGCGGCTCGGAGGCATTGCCGGCCACGCGGTCACGCTCGAAGGAGATCAGCGCCGTCAGGTTGAACAGGTTGCTTTCGACGACCAGGCGCTGCATCTCGGCGCGGGTGGGGCGCACGCCCAGGCCCAGGGCGTCGAGGATGCCCGGCAAAATGGGAACCGGCAGCGCCGAGTCAGTGTCGCCGATATCGGGGGCCATCAGCAGCAAAGGTTCGTCGAGAATGCCGCGCCGAACGCCGGCGGTGGCCAGGCCGGGCGGCGCGAACATGCCGCTGATCGGGTCGGTGCTGGCTTCGAGCAGGGCAATGAACTTGCAGCCCAGGCTGTGACCGACCCAGAAATGGGGCACACTGGCCAGTTCGGGCAGCTCGGCGCGCACCAGGTCGCGTTCGATGAGCAGGATTTCGGCAATCTCGGTGTGGTTGAAGCCGAGGGTAAAAGGCATGGCGATGATCGTGTATCCCGCGCGGAAGAGCATGCCCAGGAAGTAGTCGTAGCTCGTCACCGGAAGCTGGCCCAGGAACTGGCCGCCGTAAAACTCAACGACCCCGATCGGGTTCGGGTGGCGCGCTACCAGGCTCCGCGAGATCCGTTCGTAGCGTGGCTCCATAGGGTTCCTCCTGCGTGTCATCAGTCGTGGGGACATCGGGCTGCCCCGCCTGCGGTGGGTTTCCCTTCGTTTCACTTCAGCCGTCCATGCGGCTGCGCCGCACAACGCCAGAATGAAAATATTTGTTCTTGGGAGGGCTGCGCCCTCCCAAACCCTCCCCGCGGGCGGGTTGTTTCCTGGGAGGGCTGCGCCCTCCCAAACCCTCCCGCGCGCGGGCTATTTTCACCTCAGACGGCTCAAGCCGGCCCACAAACGGTCAGGCTGGAATGGCTTGAAGCATACCTTACGGCTCCAGCACCCCTTCGGTTTGACCTTCGATGGCGATGCGTACCTCGCGCACGGTGGGGAACTGGCGTAGCGTGCGCTCGATCTGCTGGCGAATGGCCCCGACGCGCGCCGCGCCGCCGCCGTAGGCCCGCAACTCTGCCGAGAAGTCGGCGGTTGCCACGCCGTCGCGGATCACCAGGCTGCGCAGGCGCACCCGCGCGCCCCAACTCGGCTGACGACCGGGATAGCTCAGTACCTCGGCCGGGGTGGGGATGGCCGTGCTCAACCCCAGGCCCGGCGGCGGTCCCCAGAGTAGCTGTTCCAGCGCGGCGGCGCCGATCTGGAGTGTTCGGGGAACGCGCCGCTGCTCGACGCGAAGCTGCTCGCCTGCCAGCCAGTAGAGATCCACCGGGCGCGTCAGCGGGTCGTCCGGGCCGAGGATCGTTACCAGGCGGCCGGCCAGGAGCCGCTCCCGGCGGTCGCGGATCTGCACAATCGCCCGCTGCGTGTTGATGCGCCCGGCCTCGGGCGGCGGCCAGAGACTGCTGAGAAGCAGGCCCGCGCCGTCGGGCCCTGTCAGGGGCGTGACGGTCACGCTCAGCGTCTGGCCGTTTTCGAGCGCCAACCGCAGAGTAACCGGCTCGCCTCTCTGCTCCAGGCGCGCTTCGACATGGAGCGGCAGGGTACTCACCGCGCCGCGCGCCGGCAGGCTCAACGGCGCGCCGATGGGCGCCAGGGGGCGCCGGTCCTGGCAGAGGAGCAGCGCGCCGCGCCGGTCGGCCCGGTAGTCGTAGGGCTGCCCGGCTGCCTCGAGGACGATCTGGAAGCCGGGGGTAAGCACCTGGATGTAGCCCTGGCCTGGCGCCGGGCACCCCAGTGACCCATCGGGCCACACGACGTCTTCGGTGGAACGGATGCCGATGCGCTCGGGCCAGATCCCCGTCCGCGCGGCTAGATCCTCGCGGGCCAGAGCGACGACGCGGGCCAGGTCGTTGTCCACTCCTCCGATGCGCACCGGCTGACTGGCGATGATCTGCTCGGCGCCGTCGGCAGGCGATTCAACGACGATCTCCACCGTGCCGGGGGTGGTTGTGTCGGGTTCACTGAAGACCAGCGTGGTAGAGAACGGCCCGGGTATGCCGATGTCTGGCTGCCACACCATCGTGTAGGTGCTCGCCAGCACCTGGCCGGCGGCGGTGCGCAGGCGCACGCCGATCGCTGCCTCGAAGGCGATCCCGCGCTCGAACCCCTGTACCACCAGGGGGCTGCCGACCACGCTGTTGGGGGCGGGCGCGGTGATCAGCGCCTGCTGCCCACCGGCAAAGGGCAACTCGTAGACCCAGCGGTGGTAGTGCCGGCCCACATTGCCCATCTCCACCTGGAAGCGCGACGGATTGGCGGGGTTGTAGGTCAGCACCCGGCGCTCGAAGGGCTGCACCATCACATCTCGCGGCACGCCGGCGACCGGAACGCGCACCCAGAACGCATCGGCGATGGGGTAGCCCGCAATGTAGAGCCAGTCGAAGAGCGGTGTGGCCTGCACGAAGCGCCCGTCACGGTAGGCCGTTCCGCTCCCGGTCAGGAACTCCCAGAAGGCGCGCGGCACCCCGTAGCCGTTGACCACCTGCACGATGCGGGTGGCGGCAAGATTGGCAAACTCCGGGGCCGGAACCCGGCCCTGCGGGGTGAGCCGCTCGGCCACGGCGTCACCGGGGCCATAGCGGGGTTGAGCACGGACGTAAGGACCCAGGTCGGCGTAGGTGGGAAAGCCACCGCCGGGGTCACCGGCCACGGGGATGGTGGCCGGGGGCAGGGCCACAAAGTCGTTGTTGCCGATCTGCACCCGCCCATCGATCATATCGCGGGTCAGCAGACCGCTGGTGACGAACCAGGGGTTGCGCGGGTCGCCGGAGGGATCGTTGATCTCCATGCGCCCTTTGTCGAAGTACTGCACCAGCCGCGACGTTTGCGCGTCGCGCAGGAAGCCCTCCTGGATCCCTGCGGTGAACGGTCCCGGCCCCCAGATCCAAGCGTGGGCGCCCCGGCCCTGCTGGACCGGGTAGTCGGTGCGTTCCCACACCCGGCGAAAGGCTGGAGAGGCGAATGCCGGGTTCGGGGTGGCAAGGGGCAGCAGGAGCGCCAGCAAGAGCATTGAACGGACGATCATCGTTGACCTCCCGACAGACTGGGCGCCCGGGCAAAGTGAGCAACAGCCACTCTATTGTACCCGCCGCGGTTCCACTATGGGCAGCCGGGGCCGGCAACCCGGGGCCGATGCAACTCCCCGCTGGCGGGTTGTTTCCTGGGAGGGCGAAGCCCTCCCAAACCCTCCCACCAGGGAGGGGTGTGGTTCGGCAAGCTCACCACAGGTGGGGAAACCTGGTTTCCCCACCTGTGGTGAGCCTGTCGAACCGCAGGTGGGGAAACCCGGTTTCCCCATCCCCCCCGACCGGCGGACCCTGCAACCGCCCTGCCTTGCAGACACTATCAGGCTTGCGATCTACCCAGATTGTGGTACACTGATGCAGTAAGCCAACATCATCTGCTGTGAGACCCCCTTCTCCTCCGCTCTTCTGGTCCCACGGTCACACTTCGTCGCTCGAAGCATGTTGTTGTTGTGGTCGCCGGAGCGAGCGCGCCAGGCACAGGTCTGGCCACCGGCCGTTCGAGTTGTCGATGTGTTGATTGCGGGGACCGCTGCGCTGGTCTTCGCCGGTGCTGCGCGCGAGCGCAGAGGAGAACATTCATGTACGTCAAGCTATTTGTCGGAAATCTACCCTGGAGCGTGGGCGATGCCGAACTGGGCGCGATCTTCGCCAGCCACGGCGAGGTGCAGAGCGCGCGCGTGATCAGCGACCGGGACACCGGTCGGTCGCGCGGCTTTGGCTTTGTCGAGATGGAAACGAACGATATCGGGGCGCTCATTCGCGCAACCGACGGCCAGGAGATCGCGGGTCGCAACCTGCGGGTCAATCAGGCCGAGGACAAGCCCTCGAGCGGGCGGAGCGGAGGCCGGGGCGGGTTCGGCGGTCGGCGCGAGCGCTATTGACCGGTGGTGATGATCCCCGGGAGATACGTTTGCTGCAGGCCCTCCCAAACCCTCCCGCCAGGGAGGGGTGTGGTTCGGCAAGCTCACCACAGGTGGGGAAACCCGGTTTCCCCACACCCCAACCCTCGAGGGCGTAGCCCTCCCAAACCCTCCCACCAGGGAGGGGGGTGAGGGTTCGTCCCTCGCCTTTGCGCCGTTGCTTTGCCACCCGGGACAATTCCCCCATTCCGTAAGGAGATCCCCCGTGGTCCGACCTCCCGCTGCCAGCGGCGTCACGCCCTGGACGAGCTGGGCCCAGAGTATCGTCAACGGCGCCGTCGGCGATTACCTGCATGCCCGGCAAAACGGCCTTGGCATCACCATGGCCCTCTACCACCACGATCGTCCGTTACCGCTGCACCCTCAGGCGATCCTCGAAGCCTACCCCCACCCCACCACCAGACTCTGCGTCCTGGTCCACGGTCTTGGCTGCAACGAAGGCATCTGGACCTACCGGGACCCGGCCCGGCCCACGGAGGCGACCAGCTACGGCGCGGCACTCCAGGCCGATCCTGGCTACACGCCGTTGTTCGTGCGCTACAACAGCGGGCTGGCGATTGCCGAGAATGGGCGACAGTTGGCCGCGTTGCTGGCCGCTCTGGTGGAAGCCTACCCGTTGCCGGTCACCGAGATCATCCTGATCGGCCACAGCATGGGCGGGCTGGTGATCAGGTGCGCCTGCCACTACGCCGCGCAACACCAGGCCCCATGGGTGGGGCAGGTTCGCCGGGTGTTCTACCTGGGGAGTCCCCACGACGGCGCGCCCCTGGCGTTGCTCAGTCACATCGCCGCCGAGGTGCTCGTGGCCGTGCCCAACCCGATTACGAAGCTCATCGGCGATATTTTCAACCTGCGTAGCCAGGGTATCAAGGATCTGCGCGGCGCCCCGCTGGTGGACGCGCACGGCCACCCCGACGCCGAGGCGCCCGCGCCGCAGCAGGTGGCGCCCTGGCTGATGACCGCCCGGCACTACCTGATCGTCGGCGCGCTGGGCGACGACCCGCAGCACCTCGCAACGATCCTGCTTGGCGACGGGCTGGTGCTGGCGCCGCGTATGCCGACAACACCCCCTGATGGCGTCGGCCCCGATCCCATCGTGCGCGAACGGATCGCCTGTTTTCCACGGACCGACCACCTGCGGCTGGCCCGCGACCCGGCGGTGTGCCAGCAGATCCGCCGGTGGTGCGCCGACGAGGAAGGAGTGCCCGATGGAGGCTGAGACGCTGCGGCAGCTACGCGGCGCGGCCGAGCTTGCCACCGACGCGGTTGGCGCCGCCGTCGGCGCAATCGCCGAGGCGCACCTGGCCATCGTGGGCCAGGTCTACGCGCCCTTCGGGCTGCTCGGCCCCCTGGCGGCGCCCGTCCGGGGGATCGAGCATATCCAGACGGCGATCACCAGGGGGGTCTACCAGAGCATCCTGGGCGTCAACGCACTGGTCGCGTGTGCTGTGGCGGCGCTGGGTGGGGAAGCGAGATGCTCTGACTGATACCAACTTCTCGTGAACACTCCACAAGCAGTGGTGCGTCGAAGCGCATCTGGACGCCTTGCACAACAATCTGCAATCGGAAATCTACAATCTAAAACGGTATGAGGGGGGGTGGAGGCGCTCTTCGCGTTCTCCGCCGACCTCACCGGGCGCGCCGTCTCAGCACGGCGCCGCGCCGCATGCGGCGCAAGGATCTCCTCGTGCGGCAGGTTGTGCTCGCGGAGGGGCGCAGACCCTCCGCGAGCCTTGTGCCAGGAGCCAACCGGCAAGGTAGAGCTGTACATCGGGGCTGCTACGGCTTCTGGAGCCATCCCGGCCAATCGCAGCGCGACAGCGTTCGCAATCAGCATCGTTCAGTGCTGATCTTGCTGGCATAGCAGGCAGCACCGCAGGTGCGGTCCACCCATACTGTTGACGTCGAGCAGGCACGTAGCGGTAGCGCGGAACGAAGACATGAGCTATTGTGCGCGCCGATAAAGGATCTCTCTGCCGTTTTCGTCGCGCAGCGTGAGCACATCTCCTGAGATAGAAAATTCATACACCGATAGACCAATATAAGTCTTCAACCGCAGACGCTTGCCCTCACGGATCTGGTATTCGCCACCACTTAACATACCGCTGGGACTTGCTGCATAGGTGCCATCTCTAAAGAACTCGATCTTCTGGGGATACATCGCATCGGCAAACACCTCAGCAAGAGCGCCAATGGTCGATTCGCTTGTCGGCTGCGGGGACGGCACTTTCTCCCAACGCCCGACGATGCTGGTGTTCCCACAGCCAGCCAGAAGCAGCGTGAGAGCGTGTCCAATATTCCAAGTATCACGGGTAAGCCATTCGCAAGAAGCGCCATTTAGCCCGTTGTGATGCGAC
>CAKZKA010000011.1 GCA_937120965.1 uncultured Chloroflexota bacterium | reverse complement strand
CCCCAAATGTTTTGGGTACGGGTATGCTCCCGCTCAGGGAGAGGCCTGCCCTGAGCGGAGCCGAAGGGGGGGCAGGGAGGTGAGGACCAGCAGCCCATCAGGACGACCTCCGCCGGGGGAGGAGTCCGATTCCCTCCCCTGGCGGGGTCTAACGGCGCTGCGTTGTGTGCCGGGCAGATCGCTCTACTCCACCGTCACACTCTTGGCCAGATTACGCGGCTGGTCCACATCACAGCCGCGCCGCAGCGCCATGTAGTAGGCGAAGATCTGCAACGGAATGACCGTCAGCACCGGTTGCAGCAGCGGCAGAGTGGGCGGCACCTCGATGACGTGGTCGGCCTTACTGGCCAGCAGCGTGTCGCCCTCGGTGCCGATGGCGATCACATGGCCGTGGCGGGCGCGCACCTGCTCGATGTTGCTGATCATCTTCTCGTAGATCGCGTCCCGTGGCGCGATACACACGACGGGCATGGCTTCGTCAATCAGCGCAATCGGTCCGTGTTTCATCTCACCGGCCGGGTAGCCTTCGGCGTGGATGTAGCTGATCTCCTTGAGCTTCAAGGCGCCTTCCAGGGCAATAGGGTAGTTGACCTGGCGCCCGAGGAACAGGGCATCGCTGGCCCGGTAGTAGTGTTCGGCCAGGTCTTCGCAGATGGGCAGCGCGCGCTCGATCACCGTGGCGGCCTTGCCGGGCAGTTCCACCAGGGCCTGCAGGTGCTCGCGGATCTGAGCGGGCCTGAGCGTGCCCCGCGCCTGCCCCAGCCGCAGGGCGAAGAGGTAGGCTGCCACGAGCATCGAGGTGAAAGCCTTGGTCGAGGCCACGCCGATCTCCGGGCCGGCGTGCAGGTAGAGCGGCCCGCCGTCGGCGACCCGCGCGGCCTGGCTGCCAATGGCGTTGACAATCGCCACACTCGGCACTCCCTGCGCCCGCGCTTCTTCCATTGCCGCCAGCGTGTCCACCGTCTCGCCACTCTGGGTGATCGCCAGCAGCAGCGCGTCGCTGCCAAGCACCGGGCTGCGGTAGCGGAACTCGCTGGCGTAGTCCACCTCCACCCGTACCCGCGCCAGGCTCTCGATCATGAATTTGGCAACTAGCCCGGCGTGCCAGGCCGTGCCGCAGGCAGTAGCGTAAATCCGCTCCACCTGGCGCAGCGCAGCGTCATCGAGCCGCAGATCCTCCAGATGCACCTGCCCCGCCTCCTGGTCGATCCGCCCGCGCAGCACGTCCATCAGCGCCCGGGGCTGCTCGTGGATCTCCTTCTGCATAAAATGCTTGTAGTCGCCCCTGGCCGCCGATACCGGGTCCCACGGCACACTGACCGGTCGGCGCGTAACTGGTGCGCCATTGAGGGTGGTGATGGCTGCTCCCTGCCGGGTAATCACCGCCAGTTCGCGATCCTCCAGGAAGATCATCTCGCGCGTGTAGTCGAGGATGGCCGGCACATCCGAGGCGATAAAGGTCTCACCAGCGGCCGCACCGATCACCACGCCACCAGCATTGCCAAGGCGCGCGGCGATCAGCCGGTCCGGTTCGTCAACACAGAAGGCGACGACGGCGTTCCCACCTCGCAATTCGGCCATGGCCCGGCGCATTGCCGGTTCCAGGGCCTCTTCTTCGCGGTAGTAGTGCCCCACCAGGTGGGCGATTACCTCGGTGTCGGTCTGCGAATGGAAGTGATACCCCAGTTCCAGCAGCCGGCCCTTCAACTCGAGGTAATTCTCGACGATGCCGTTCTGGATGACCACAATGCGACCACTGGCATCACGGTGGGGATGGGCATTCTCTTCGGTAACATTGCCGTGCGTGGCCCAGCGCGTATGCCCCAGCCCCACCCGCCCGGTGACCGGTTCCTGGCCCAGTCGCAGCACCAGGTTGTGCAGCTTTCCCACACTGCGCCGGAGTTGCAGCCCACAGTCGGGGTCGAAAATGGCGATGCCCGCCGAGTCGTAGCCCCGGTACTCCAGTCGTTGCAGCCCTCCGACCACCACCTCGGTCGCCTCTCGCGATCCAACGTAGCCGACAATGCCACACATACTGATTGATCCTCCTGGTGATGACAATGACAATGGTTGCCCGGCCCGTGGAAGCGAGCCTCAGGCTGGCCAGAACGAAAGTGCGCGTGCTGACGTATGGGGAAACCGGATTTCCCCATCCCCCCGCCCTATGGGAGGGTGTGAGAGGTCTGCGCCCCTACTAAAGGGGGAGACCGGGTTTCCCTGTGCCTCTGACCTCCGGGGTGCCGGGTGGCCCCAACAGGTGGTCGGCGAGAGGGAAAACCATGGTTCCCCCCGCGGTTTGACAGGCTCACCGCAGGCGGTGAGTCTCTCGAACCGCGCCGCTTCCGGCGGGAGGGAACTGCACGACGCAGCAAGCCTGCGCCGGATATGCCACTACTTGTGCAGGGCACATCAGACCACAGCAGCCCGCTCAACGTCGGGTGCAGTGTGTCAGGGCCTGGATTACCGAGTCTGTGGGGAAGTCTGACAGTGGTAGTCGCTGCGGCTGGCCTTGTCCTGCCCGTTACCGGGAGGCGTTGCTCCATCCGCTCACAGGCGGCGCCGGCGCCTGGGAGGCATCCGCTGATCTCTCGATGTTCGGGCGACCGGTGCAGCCTGTGAGGAGTTTCTGATCCACCTGCACCGGGGGGCCGCGGGTTGGCTGCGGCCCTGTCTGACCCTTAGCCTCGCCTCGCGGCGAGGAACCTCCACCTCGTCAACTCCGCACTACCGCGGAGCCCATGCGCTTGCGATATGTACTTCGTCTGGCCTTCCTCCCGGTTGCGTTCCCCGCGCAACCCTTATCGCTGTACGGCGAAGTATAGCATGGCTCGGGCCGTCTGATCTGACAGGATTGTCAAATCTGATGTGAAAATATGGGGCAACCGGGTTTCCCCACCTGCGGTGAGCCTGTCGAACCGCACCCCTGCCCGTGGGGGCGGCAAGCCCTCCCCACCGGGAGGGTTTGGGAAGGCGAAGCCCTCCCAGGAAACAACCCGCCAGCGGGGAGGGTTTGGGAGGGCGCAGCCCTTCAACGGGTTTCACCTGCTCTGGAATGGGCTTCCTGGGACGCAGAGGGAAAATGGGCCAACGAATGGGAAACGAATAAACGAATGCGCAAGGTGTGCCTGAATCTGAGGTGAACATAGCCCGCGCGCGGGAGGGTTTGGGAGGGCGCAGCCCTCCCAAGAAAAACCCATGTTCATCTTGTTGTTGTGCGGCGTAGCCGCATGGATGACTGATGTGAAAATATGGGGAAACCGGGTTTCCATACCCCTGCCGGCGGGGGCGCCAGCCGCTCCCACCAGCGGTTGGGACATGCGGAAACCGGGTTTCCCCAACCCCCTGCCCGTGGCAGCGGCAAGCCCTCCCAAGAACAATTGATATTTTCATTCCAGCGTTGTTCGCCGAAAGGGGCGAACCCCGCGTTCCCCGTCACCACAGCACACCGAGCAAAACGAAGGCCACGATCGTTACCGCAACTATTGCGACGGCGGTGATCACCGTCGCGTGGCGCCGGGCGGGGGGAGTGGGCGGCGCTCCGGCGATGGCGTAATTGCCCAGCATAACGCTGATGATGGCAAAGGCTACCAGGGCCAGAAAGGGGATCTTGATAAATGAAAGCGGCCCGGTGAGGATCGGCGTCAGATAATCAATGCTACAGGGCACGCTGCCCACACAGGCCGAGGGCGGGATAACGCCCAGGACTTCCAGGTAGTGCGCCAGCGAGACAGCGAGGCCTGCCAGCGAGAGCGGCAGCCCGTACCAGTGAATACCGCGATCGTCGCGGGCGATCCCCACCAGCAGTATCGGCACCAGCGGGTACATCAGGATACGCTGGTACCAGCAGAGCTTGCACGGGATCCAGAACAGCACCTCACTGAAAAACAGGCTCCCGCACGTGGCGACGATCGCCGCCAGCAGGGCGATGTGGCGCGTGGCAGCGGTGAGCCGATCAATCGCCGGGGTCGCCTCCACCTCACGCGCTTCCCTATCCGTTGCCGGGGCGCGCTCTGCCGCCTGGGCCATAATGTTCTCCTTCGATGCTAGCTTTCGCTCCGGCCAGGGCCAGGAGCCAGAGACAGGCCCGCTCGCTGCGGCCGTCTCGGCCTGCCACGGGTGGGGAAACGCGCTTTCCCTTCCCGCCTCAACCTGGCGCCGGGCTGTCTGCTTTGCTGGCGAGCCGGGGTATGGAAAACCCGATTGCGCCATCGCTGATTTCAACAGCGTGGTCATTGTACCACGCGGGTTGTGTGCCACGATGAACCAGTGTGGGTGCAACGTCGCGCTGCGCCGCACACCACCGTGATGAACAAGGGGTTCGTTGGAAGGCGCAGCCCTCCCACACCCTTCCCACAGAGGGCTGCGGGGAAACCCGGTTTCCCCGTACCCCAACCGCGGTTGAGGGCGCCTGGCGCCCCCTATGGGCAGGGGCATAGGGAAACCCGGTTTCCCCATATTTCATGTCAGCCGTCCAGCGGGGAGGGGCATGGGGAAACCCGGTTTCCCCATGTCCCAATCGCTGGTGGGAGCGGCTGGCGCCCCCACAGGCAGGAGCATGGGGAAACCCGGTTTTCCCATATTTCATATCAGTCGTCCATCAGGGAGGAGCATGGGGAAACCCGGTTTCCCCATACCCCGACCGCAGTTGAGGGGGCCTGGCGCCCCCCTGGGCAGGAGCATGGGGAAACCCGGTTTCCCCATATTTCATATCAGCCGTCCATCAGGGAGGGGCGTAGGGAAACCCGGTTTCCCCGTACCCCGACCGCGGTTGAGGGGCCTGGCGCCCCCCTGGGCAGGAGCATGGGGAAACCCGGTTTCCCCATATTTCATATCAGCCGTCCAGCGGGGAGGGGCGTGGGGAAACCCGGTTTCCCCACGCCCCGACCGCGGTTGAGGGGCCTGGCGCCACCGTGGGCAGGAGCATGGGGAAACCCGGTTTCCCCACGTGTATATCAGAAACAGCTCGTCGGGCGGCGCAGCCACCCCACCGCCGGAGACGGACGTCGCATTAGCCCTGCCGATAAGCTAATCGTCATTGACAATGGTAATACCTTGCAGCTATAGTTGCCTATGTACGTATTGCTTTCAACGTAGCGCGGTTTTCGTGGGAGGTTCCGGTGTCGGTCGAGCATTCCTCAACCCTCGGTTCGCCATCTGGCCATATCCATCAAGAGCATGTCCAGTATCCATCGGTGTCTGAGACCGCCGACCAGGTTTTCGATCAGGATCGCCCGCGCCGCCTGTCTCAGGCCAACCCCGGGGCGCCTCACAGGGGCGGCGGAAAGATCGGGGGCGTTCTTGCCCTTGTCCTGCTCCTTGGTGTGATCGCCGCTGGCGCCACGGTGCTCGCCTTTGACCAGCGCTATGCCGGTAGAATCTACCCTAACGTGAGCGTTCGCGGGGTGCCCGTTGGCGAACTGACGCCTGATATGGCCAGAGCGGCCCTTGAACGGCAGTTCGCCCCCTTCCTGGCCCAACCGGTGCTCCTTACCTATGGCGACCAAATCTGGACGCCTACTCTGGCAGAGTTGGGCGTGCGCCTGGAGATCGATCGGGCCGTCCAGCAGGCCTACCTGGCCGGGCGGGGTCACGATCCCTTCACCAACCTGGGCGAGATGTTCGCCGTGTACCGTGACGGCCTGGAGCTGCCGCTGCACCTGACGGTGGATCACGCGGCGATGCAGGCGTACCTTATGAGCCGCGCAACACAGGTTGAACGCCCGGCGCGAGACGCGCAGATTGCCCTCGACGGTACGCTCATCGCCGTGACCCCTGCCATGGCCGGCCAGCAGGTGCTGATCAATGAGACCCTGCAGGAATTGACCGCCGCTGTGCAGAGCCTGACCCCGCGGACCGTGACGCTACGTACCCGCGAGGTGGTTCCCCGACTGAGTGATACTGCTGTTCAGGCCGCCCGTGAGGAGATCGCCCGCCTGCTGGCCGGGCCGATCACCATCACCATCGAGGGCGTCCAGGCGCCGGTTGTCTGGTCGCTTGAGGATCTCGCCCGCCTGGTGCGCCTGGATCGAGAGGTGGGCGCTACAGGCGATACGCTCGCGGTAACGGTGGATCAGGCGCGGTTGCGGGCAAAACTGGCCGAGCTGGCCGAGGCGACCGCAATCCCGGGCCGTTTGCCCCGGGTTGACTGGAACGGGGGTAACTTGCGCATCTTTAAGGAGGGCGCCCCTGGTCGTCGGTTGAACGTGGCGCAGGCCGAAGAGGCCGTGCTGGCTGCGTTTGCCGCCCCCGCCACTGCCCGTCAGGTGAGTCTGGTGAGGCAGGAAGAGCCGCCGTCGGTCACCGCCGCCACACTCGATCAGCTTGGCATCACCGAATTACTGGGTGTGGGTCGTAGCGACTTCAGTGGCTCGGCGGCCTATCGTGTCACCAACATCCAGGCGGGTATGCGGCTGCTCCACGGCATCCTGGTGCCGCCGGGAGCCGAGTTTTCCTTTAACGATACTATTGGTCGCATTGATGCCTCCAACGGTTTTGTCGAAGGCTACGCCATTGTGCAAAACCGCACCCAGCTCGAGTGGGGCGGCGGGATCTGCCAGGACTCGACCACCATGTTCCGTGCTGCGTTCTGGGCCGGTTTGCCGATTACTGAACGCTGGGGCCATTCGTTCTACATCAGTTGGTACGATAAGTACGGGTTCGGTGAGTACGGCAATGGCCCGGGGATGGACGCGACGATCTTTACCGGGGCCCTCGATCTGAAGTTTCTCAACGATACCGGTAACTGGTTGCTCATCCAGACCCTGGCCGACCCGAGCCAGGCTCTGGCCGAGGTGCGGATCTACGGCACCAGCGATGGCCGCAAGGTGTCGCTGATCGGCCCGACGATTACCGAGCGCATTCCTGCGCCAACCCAGCCGCGGTACGTGCCTGATCCCCGGCGGCCCCGCGGCTCCATTCGCCAGAGTGACAAGGCTCGTGGCGGAATGACCATCCACTTTACGCGGGTGATCGAGCGCGATGGTCAGGTTATCGAGCGGCGTCTGTTTGAAACGAAGTTCAAGCCCTGGCCAAACATCTACGAGGTCAACCCGGCTGACCTTGGCCCCGACGGGCGGCCGATCCCCTACCAGCCCACTCCTGATCCGAACGCTGCGCCCACATCTGATCCCAACGCCACCGCGCCCGCCGACGGCCAGGCGCCCGGGCTGCCCGATAATGGGCAAATCGTTCCGGTCGTGCCGCCGCAGCCCGAGCCACCGCAGCCGCCCGCTGAGGGAGACGCTGGCGCTGATGGATGAGACGTGTCGTGCCGCCCTCACCGTTGTCGTGGACCTGTGAGGGCGGCATAGCCTACCCTGCGATGATTGGCATCTTTGACTCGGGCCTGGGCGGGCTGTCGGTGGCGCGGGCGGTGCGCGCGCTGCTGCCCGGCCACGACCTGATCTACCTCGCAGATAGCGCCTACTGCCCCTACGGTCCGCTCGCCCCCGAGGTGGTGCGCGCGCGCGCCCTGGCCTGCGCCACATGGCTGGTCGCGCAGGGGGCCGGGGTGGTTGTTGTCGCCTGCAATACCGCTACCTCGGCTGCCATCGAGACGCTCCGCGCCAGGCTCAGTGTGCCGGTGGTGGGCATGGAGCCGGGGCTGAAGCCTGCGGTTGCCGCTACCCGCAGCGGCCGCATCGCTGTGCTGGCCACCAGCGGTACCCTGGGGGGCGAGCGCTTTCAGCGCCTGCGCGAGCGTTTCGCCCACGGAGCCGAGGTGATCACGGTGGCCTGTCCGGCGATGGTGCAACTGGTGGAAGACGGGGAACTCGATGGGCCGCGCGCCCGCGCCGTGGTTGCGGCGTGCGTGGAGTCGCTCGGCGCCCGCGGGGTGGATACCCTGGTGCTTGGCTGTACCCACTTCCCGCCGCTGCGCCCGTTGATCGCTGAATCGGCCCCCGGAGCGACAATCATTGATACCGGGCCGGCGGTAGCCGCGCAGACGGCCCGGGTGGCCGCTGCCGCCAGGATTGGCCCCGGGGATGGGATCGTGCGCTGTGCCACAACCGGCGATCCCGCGCTGGTTGCCCCGTCCCTCGCGCGGGTGTGGGGCGCGCCCCTGCCCCTTGAACGGGCTCGTTGTTAGCAAGCTCCCCGACCAGGGTCGGCGCCCCGATGGGCCGGGTACGGGGAACCCCGGTTTCCCCATATCTTCACATCGGCCGTCCATGCGGCTGCGCCGCACAACACCGGAATGAAAATATTTGTTCTTGGGAGGGCGAAGCCCTCCCCAACCCTCCCCGCTGGCGGGCTATTTCCTGGGAGGGCGCAGCCCTCCTAAACCCTCCCGCCAGGGAGAGGCGGGGGAAACCCGGCTTCCCCACGTTCAGCACGGCCTTCCCGGCGACCGGGGGGCGCGCCGCTATGCCGCGCGCGCGGCGCGGCGCTGCTCGGTGCCGCAACTGTTGACGAAGGCGGCGAAGAGCCGCTGCCAGCGCGGATCGGCGCCACCCTGCAGAGCCTCAGGATGGCACTGCACGCCCACGACGAAGCCTTCACCGCTACCCTCCACTGCCTCGATGACATCGTCGGGCGCCCAGGCCACTGCCCGCAAACCGGGCGCCAGCTTCCGTACTGCCTGGTGGTGCAGCGAGTTCACCAGCAGCCGTTCCACGCCCAGCAACTGGCGCAGTCGCGATCCCGGAGCCAGACGCAACTCGTGGGCCAGATGCGTCCAGTCCTCGCGTTCGTAGGAAAGGTTGTGCGCCAGGGCGTTCTCGATCTCGGAGGGAATGTCCTGGTAGAGCGTACCGCCCAGGGCCACGTTCAATACCTGAATGCCCCGGCAGATTCCCAGGACCGGTTTGCCCTCGGCCACCGCCCAGCGCGCCATCGGCAATTCGGCGCTGTCGCGGAGCGGGTCAACCGTCCCGAGATTGGCGTGTGGTTCGGCGCCGTAGTTGGCCGGCGCGATGTCACCGCCACCGGCGAGCAGCAGGCCATCAAGGCGATCAAACAGTATCCGCAGGGTAAGCTCGTCAGGCACAGGGGGGATAAGCAGCGGCGCGCCGCCCGCGCGCAGGATCGCGTCAACGTACGTCTGACGGTGTCCGAACGAGGGCGGGCACCAGTCCCGATCATGAAATGTGCCACACGAGATACCGATCAGAGGCTTCATCTATGGGTCCTTCGTTTTTCCAGGCAACACAGTGACGGCGCCTGCGGCGCCGCATTTGCAAAGCATTATAATACCATTTGATGGGGAGGGGGCTGAAAGGTGCGGGTGAGGACCAACCAGCGCATCACAACGCCATCACGCCCGTCGGCGTCCATATGTTCTGTTCGCCCCTGAACTTCCGCTCAGGGAGAGGGGGGTAGGGGGGTGAGGACCAGCAGCGCATCAGGATGCCATCTGCCAAAAACCCTGCACCTGGAAAGGGTCTTCCCACCTGACCTCAGGTATCGACTGCGGGGAGCACAAAGGCGAAGGTGCTGCCGGCGCCGAGGGTGCTGCGCACCCACATGCGCCCGCCCAGCATGTGGACAAGGGGGCGCACCAGGGATAGTCCCAGGCCCGTTCCGCCGGCTTCGATCTTCAGAGGATTGTCGGTGCGGTAGAAGCGGTCGAAGATGCGTGGCAGGTCCTCCGCGCTGATACCTACCCCGGTATCGCGGATGATCACCTGCAAGTAGCGCCGGTCGAGGGCGACCTGGTTGCGCACATCGTCGGGCAGATCGGCGGTGGTAATCTCGCAGGCTTCGACCCAGATCTGCCCGCTGCGAGGCGTGTACTTCACCGCGTTGACCAGCAGGTTGTAGACGATCTGGTGCAGCCGGTGGGCGTCGCCGCGCACCAGGGGCAGGCCGGGCGGCAGACTGATCGTCAGATGATGGCCCCGTTCGGTGATCAGGTCCTTCAGTTCGGCGATCACGCTGCTGAGCACCTCGGCCAGGTGCAGCGAGCGCCATTCCAGTTCAACGCTGCCCGACTCGATCTTGGTCAGATCCAGCACGTCGTTGATCAGGGCGATCATGCGCTCGGTGTTGTTGTAAATCGTGGTGACGAACTCTCGTTGCGTCGCCGTCAATGGCCCGAGGTTGCCCATCAACAGCAACTGGGTGAAACCCTTGATGGCTGTCATTGGCGTGCGCAACTCGTGCGACATTGTTCCGATGAACTCGGTCTTCATACGGTCGGCTTCGGTCTCGCGGGTGATGTCGCGGAGCACCAGCAGAGCGCCGAGCAGTTCCGTGTCGTCGGCATTTTTGAGCACCGGGCCGAGCGTCAGGCTGATGACGCGCACCCCGACGCGCACGGTGGAGGTAAAGATGCGGGGATGCCCCTCCCTGCTGAGCGGGTGGCGCAGCAGTTCGTCCAGGGGTAGCTCGACCGTCCGCGGGCCAAGATAGCGCTGGAGGAGGTCGTGCAGGTTCCAGAGCAACAGTTCCTCGAACTTGCGCTGCAAGATCGGCGCGGCTGCGGCATTCACCGCTAGAATGCTCCCGTAGAGGTCGCACACAATGACGCCATCGTTCAGGCTCTGCAGGATGGCGTTGATTTTACTCGTTTCGGTATGTTGCTGGCGCAGCAGTTCAGAGCGGCGCTCGTACTCGTTGCTGAGCGCCTGGAACATGTTGGCATTGTGGACGCCGATGGCGATGGCCCCGCCGCAGGCGTTCAGCAGTCGCAGGGAGTCTTCGTTGAAAAAACCGGTCTGGTGGTGCGCGAGGGTGATGACCCCGAGTACCTCTCCCTGGAAGATCAGTGGTACGGCGACCACCGCCCCTTCCCGGGGATACGGGGATCCCTCAGGAACGGATAGCCAGCGCTCGTTGCTGGTCACGTCGCTGACCAG
>CAKZKA010000010.1 GCA_937120965.1 uncultured Chloroflexota bacterium | reverse complement strand
CGAGCCGACTTCGGCGAGCTCAGTCGAGCCGACTTCGGCGAGCTCAGTCGAGCCGACTTCGGCGAGCTCAGTCGAGCCGACTTCGGCGAGCTCAGTCGAGCCGCAGCGCGTCTTCACGCTGACGCCGGAGGAGATCGGGCTGATCAACCCCAACACGCGCACGGCGCCGGTCTTCCGCACCGCGCGCGACGCCGAGCTGACGAAGAAGATCTACCGGCGCGTGCCGGTGCTGGTGGATGAGAACCCCGTGGATGGGAACCACAAAGACACAAAGGACACGAAGATTGCTGAACATTCAGATCTTCGTGATCTTCGTGCCTTTGTGGTGAACAATCCTGGCAATCCGTGGGGTGTGTCGTTCCTGCGTATGTTCGATATGTCCAACGACAGCCACCTCTTCCAGCGCGTGCCGGGCGCGGGGCTGCTGCCGCTGTACGAGGCCAAGCTGCTCCACCAGTTCACCCACCGCTGGGCGACGTATGGGGGGGCGCCACAGCGGCACAGAGGCTCAGAGGATGATGAGCGTTCCGCGCGCGACTTGACGCCGGACGAACTGGCCGACCCTGGCTACAGCATCACGCCGCGCTACTGGGTACCCGCTGCCGAAGTCGAAGCGCGCCTGGCCGGGCGCTGGGAGCGCGGCTGGTTGCTGGGCTTCCGCGACATCACCAATGCCACCAATGAACGCACCGCGATCTTCAGCCTGCTGCCGCGGGTGGGGGTGGGGCACAAAGCTCCGCTCATGTTCCTGGATGTCGAACATCTGGCCATTAAGACGAGCCTGTTTCTGGCTACCGTGAATAGCCTGGCGTTTGACTTTATCGCACGACAAAAGGTTGGAGGTACCAATCTCACCTTCTTCATTTTGAAACAACTCCCCGTCCTCCCGCCCTCGGCCTTCAGCGCCGCCGACATCGCCTCCATCGTGCCGCGGGTGCTGGAGCTGGTCTACACCGCGTGGGACATCACGGCATTTGCGGAGGATGTCTGGGCTGAAGCCGACGAGTCGCTGCGGGCATTGATCGTGGAGCGCCGGATGGTGAACCACAGAGACACAGAGGCACAGAGTTCACAAGAGATAACAACTCTGTGTCTCTGTGCCTCTGTGGTGAACTCCAACCCGCCACCGCCCTTCATCTGGCACGACGAGCGCCGCGCCCGCATCCGCGCCGAGCTTGACGCGCGCATCGCCCGCCTCTACGGCCTGACCCGCGACGAGCTGCGCTACATCCTCGACCCGGCGGATGTGTATGGGCCAGACTTTCCCGGCGAGACGTTCCGGGTACTGAAGGAGAAGGAGATGAAACGCTACGGCGAGTACCGCACGCGGCGACTGGTGCTGGAAGCCTGGGATCGTGAGGAGGCGGGACGATGACCTGCATTGACCCGGTTGCTCTTTCCCTGCAGATCCAACTTCTTGATAGCGGGCGATTTGCGGAGCTTGCCAATGCTCTGCTCAGCGAAACCCTTGCCAGGCACGGCATCGACCGAGCCACTTCCAGCCAAAACATACGTTGAGCCCCGAGCAGGTCGAGGCAACCCTGGCCGTCCTGCGCCGGGCGATTGAAGAAATCCGACAGACAGAGCGCTGCAAGGCGAAGCCGGAGCCACGGGCAAAGACGGCGTAGCCAGGCTATGCTACGGGATAAGCGTAAAGCTGTCTGGCGGGATGAGCAGCAGCAGGGTGTTTTGCGGCCGGGAGTAGATCAGCGTAAACTGGTCGAGCAGATTTCTTCCGATAACCGACAGATCCAGCGATCCCGGCTCCAGAATAACCGGCAGCGGCCCGCGGATACGTGCCCGCTGCCCGCTGGTGGTTGGCAATAGCAGATCGACCGCGATCTCGTACACCTGCTGCGTCCCACCAACGCCGCCCACGACCATTTCGGTTGGCACAGGTTGGACGCTGGCGGCCAGTTGCTCAGCCACAGTCGGGGCGAGCACAGTGATATCAGCCCCCGTGTCAACCAGCAGCGACACAGTGAGCTGAGCGCCATCCGGCGCGGCAATCATCCCATCGAAGACGGGGCGTTCGACGCCATCGGCGCCGGCAAGCCAGCGACCCTCAATGCGCATGAGCAGATCCTTCCGGGGCCGGCTCAAAGGTGATCTGGAGCGGGCGCGCCGTTCCGCGAATGAGCCTTGGCGAGGGCAGCAGCGCGTGCGCCCCGGGCGCGCGCAGCGCTTCGGACGTGGCGATATCCACCACCTCGCCCGCCCCCGCCAGAGTGGCCAGGCCGACAGCCAGCGCCTGCTCGCCAAGCTCCTTCACCGAAATGCCGCGCTGGCTTGCCAGGGTGCGCAGCAACTCTGCCAGTTGGTCAGAAATCTCAAGCGTGACACTCATTGCGGCAGCCTTCTGTATCAGCCAGTACGCATTTCTTGTTCCATATCATACCATGACGATCAGGCGTGCGGACAAGAAGCGAACGGATCGCGCGCCGCCCAACGCTTCTGCCTGTCCGCAGACTGTGTGGCTGTAGTATTGAGGAGCACCCATGCCCCGCGTAACCAACCCTGACGCCGAACGTGTCTACGCCGCGGCGCAGCGCTTCATTGACCATGCCCTGCGCGCCGACGACTCGCTGTTTACGCCGGGCACAGCGATCTGGACGCCGGCAGTGCTCGACGATCTCCATCGCCGCTCCGTTGAGCAGTCTGAAGAGAGCAGCGATACCTTTGAGGCGAAGCTCCGCCGCCAGCTTCGCGGCGAGATGCTCAGCCCACCCGTTGACGCGCCGCCGGAGACGTACCAGCTCGCCGGCGAGTTGCTCTACCTCCACTACCTGCCGGCCAGAGGTATCACCGCTGCGACCAAGCGCCGGGCCATCGCAACGGTGCTACAATGGTCGCCTTCGCCTGTGGCAATCCCCGCCGACCTCGACCAGGCCCTTGATGGCGGCATCACCATAGCCAGCAGGTTCTACAAGTTGGGCAAGTGGTTTCAGCTCAGCTTCTTGCTGGAGTTTGCCCGCCGCTGGAAGGGGCTGGCGCGCGCGGAACAGGAGCGGCTTCTGAGCGACCCGTGGGCCTTCAAGGCGTTGACGGGCACGATTCCAATCGGCTCCGCCTACGCCCAGCGCGAGATCCTGCTGCACCTGATTTTTCCTGACACCTTTGAGCCAATCATGTCCCGTGAACACAAGCAGCGCATTGTCGCCGCCTTCGCGTCGCATACCGACCCTGGCACGCATGATCTCGACCAGCAGATCGCGCAGATCCGCGCCGCGCTCACGCCCGCGTATGGTGAGGGTTTTCCCTTCTACGACCCGCCGCTGAGGGCGCTCTGGCTGACGCCTGGCCCGCAGCCGGTCGAGGCCACACCCCTTCCACGCTCGCTCGGTGCAACGCTCCGGCCCTATGTGACGCTGGCGACCTATCTGTCCGGCGAAGCGTACACCCCTGCGGCCATTCGCGACCTGCTGATCCAGATCGTCCCGCCGATTGCTCCCGGTGTCACCGCGCCCGATCCGCAGCGCCTGGTGGATGACCTGCTGCGCCTGCGGCTGCTGGAGCCGCTTGACGACGGGCGCTATCGGCGCTGGCCGCACCTCGGCGACGCAACCCCCGACCTGCTGCTGCGCTACGCCGCGCTGGCGCTGCTGGTACCCACCGGCGATGATGAGTATGATCTGCCGGCTGCGCGCGCGCCCTTCGACGCCCTGCCCCACCCGGCAGAAGCCTGGCCCCTCGGCGAGCCGCTGCTGCGCTGGTACGAGGAGGCGCGGCTGGTGCAGCGCAACGCCGACGGGACCTGGCAGAGCCTGCCGAACGCCCTCAAACCGCTCGACGATGATCGCCCGACCGCCCGGGCGCTCAACACCTTCCTGGCCAACCTCCGCCGGGTCCGCGCCGCGCCCGGCGACCTGCCGGCCCTCGTTGACGCCCCGCTGCGCGTCCTGTCACCTGACGTGCTGGCGGCGCGCATCGCCGAGATCCAGCGCGAGTTGCTGATCGACCGCGAGACCATTCTGCGCATCTACCGCTCGCTGATCGCCGGCCACCACGTCATCTTGAGCGGCCCGCCCGGCACCGGCAAGACCCATCTGGCGCGCCTGTTGCCGCAGGTGCTCTGGCGCGACGAAGCGGACACCTTCAAGCTCTCGTTGCCCAACCACCCCTCTCTGCCGCCCACGGCGCCGCTGGTCGAAGAGCCGCTGCGGCGCGAGGGCTACCTGGTGGAGGTGGTGACCGCCACCGAGGAGTGGGGCGTGCGCCATGTGATCGGCGGGATTGCCCCCAGGATCGAGCGCAACGACAGGGGCAGCACCCTGGTCTACAGCGTAAGCCACGGTTGCCTCACCCGGGCCGTGCTGGCCAATTATGCGCTCGACGGCGACCTGCCGGAAGACATGCCCGCCGGGCTGCCGCGCCGCGAGCACACCGACCGTCACGGCAACCGCTACCGGGGTCTCTGGCTGGTAATCGACGAGTTCACGCGGGCGCAGATCGACTCGGCCTTCGGCGGGCTGCTTACCACCCTGAGCGGCCAGAGCGGTCCCACGCTCAGCTTTCCCACCGACGCGGGCGAGCGCGCGGTACCGCTGCCCCGCGACTTCCGGCTGATCGGGACGCTGAACAGCTTCGACCGGCACTTCCTCAACCAGATCAGCGAGGCGATGAAGCGCCGTTTCACCTTCATTGACGTGCTGCCGCCGGGCCGCGACCGGCGCGACGCGGAGCAGGGGATGGCCATCTACCGCGCCCTGGGCGCCCTCGCCGGGCAGGGTATTCCCGGCTTCAGCGCCGAGCCGGAGGCTGGTCAGGCCGACTGGACAGCCGGCCTGAGCGTACGCCGTCTCGAGCAGCCCGGCGCGAACGGCCTGAGCGTGCGCTACGCCGTCACCTGGCCCGACGACCCGGCGGCCCGCGAGGCGTTTGCCGGCCTCTGGCGTATCTTCGAGGCCGCGCGGGTCTACCGCCAGCTCGGCACGGCCCAGGCCGAGGCGGTGTACCGCACCATGTTCGCCGGGCGGGCGGCGGGCTTCGACTGGGCGCAGGCGCTCGACTCGGCCCTGGCCGACACCCTGGCCGACCAGCTCCAGGTCATCGCCCGCGACGAGCTGCGGGTCATCCTGGCGCTGCTCGATCACCCCGACGACAGCGCCGCCCTGAGGGAGGCCATCGTCGCCATTTTGAACCGGCTCTCCGCGCCGCGCCAGAGCGCCCACCTGCTCCAGTTGCGCCTCATCGACCCGAGTGTGGACACGAACCAGCCCGCGGCGCTCACAACCGGGCAGGTAGAGGCCATCTTCGGGCCGCCCGCTGCGCTGCCCGTCGCGCCAACCGGCCTGTTCGCCCGCCGCCTGGCTGCCTTCGTGAATGAACAGGGGCTGTAGGATGCACCACAGAGGCACAGAGACACAGAGGCTGTTTTGGAGTAACCACAAAGACACAAAGGGCACAAAGGTCTGAACGTTCAACACTCTTTGTGTCCTCTGTGCCTTTGTGGTGAATCAGCGTTGTGCCTTAGGATGCACCACAGAGGCACAGAGACACAGAGGTTGTTTTGGAGTAACCACAAAGACACAAAGGGCACAGAGGCACAGAGACACAGAGGTTGTTTTGGAGTAACCACAAAGACACAAAGGGCACAAAGGTCTGAACGTTCAACACTCTTTGTGTCCTCTGTGCCTTTGTGGTGAATCAGCGTTGTGCCTTTGTAGTGAATGAAAGGCTTCCTATGGCGACCTCGCCAACACCAATCGAATTGCGCGCCTACAGCCGGATGCAGGCCCGCATGCTGGCCCTGCTGATGCGCTTCAACGAGGGCGAGTACCGCAAGCTCTTCAAGGCGCAGCGCCACTTCGGCGCGGCTGAAGATGTGCTCCCGATCTACCGCGATCTGGGGGTCCTCTTCTTCCTGCGCGACGAACTCTTCGAGCATATCCTGCCGCGGATCATCAGGCGGCTGAGCTTCGCGACACCGCGCCGGCTGGTGGTTGAGGAGCCGCCGGGGCGCGGCAGGATTGACTGGGAGCGCACGCTGGACGCGAGCTGGGCCGAGCGGCCCGGCGAACCGCCGCTTGTGCTGCACAGCCGCCAGCACCTGCGCGACTTTGCCACCGCCGAGAACCTGCTCACCGTCGTCACCCTGCTCGAGTACCGGGCCGATGTACGCCGGGTGCTGCTCAGCCCACTGGTCGGCACGCAGGTCGAGGCGCTACGCCACCCGCTCACCAGCATCGTCGAGCGCTGCGAGCGCGAGCTGGCCTTTCCCCAACTGGCCGGTCTGAGGCACATGGCCCAGCGCATCCTGGAAGGCGGCGAGGACGAAGTACGGGCGCTGGAGCAGCGCGTGGCCAGCGAGGCAATCCCGGGCGGCAACAGCGCCTACGACGAGTTATTGGCGTGGCGGCAACGCTACCGCGAACTTGAACTGCTCCAACGCCTGGAAACGGCAACGCCGCTCGAGACCCTGGGCGTGAACCCGCGCCGCGACAACCGCCTCTACCAGCTCTGGATCGTGCTCGAACTCGCCGACCTGCTCGCGCGCGAGCAGCGGATCGTCGTGGAGGAAACGGCATTGCCCGAAGTTCTCTGCTTCGACTGGGGCGAGGGCGCCGGGCGTCGGCGCTACGAGCTACGCCACGACCAGGGCGTCCCCGAGCCGCCCGCAGTCTGGTCGAGCGAGCCGGTCGGCAGCCACGTCCCCGGCGTCCGACCCGACTACTATCTCCGGCGCATCGACCCGCCAGCGGCTGAGGTTGTCGCTGGCGGCGCCCTGGTCTGGCGCGAGCCGGGGGTGGTGTGGGATGCCAAGTACTACCGCGAGAGCGAGCGAAAGGACCGCGCGCCCGGCGAGCCGGTCAAGCGCATGCTGGCCGACCTTGCGCTCACCGGCGAGCGGCACGGCACGCTGCTCTTCGCCTTCCTGCGGCCCGCGGAGACCGGCCCGGTGGAGACGGACGATGGCGCAACCGTGGCCAGCGACGCGATCCTGGTGCAACGTTTCAGCCCGCTGGGGGCGGGCAACCAGGCCCTCGACCCGGCGATCCGCATCGAAGTGGCCGCGCTCTGCCCCGCGCAACCCGACGAGGAGACCCGGCGCGCCCTGCGCCGGCTGCTGGATCAGGCCCACGGCATCCTCCGCGAGCCAGTTGTCCCCGCCTGCCACGGCATCTTCCTCGACGCGCTCAGCGCCGGTGAGCGGTCCGCCATTAGCGACCGCTGGGGGCGCCCCATCACCGACCCGAGCGACGACCTGCTGATCTGCCCGAAGCCCCACATCGGCCCCTGGCGGGTTGACATTGTCAGCCGGGCCAGGCACTGCTGCCAGGACGGGCGGCTCTGCCACATTATCGGCATGCCCGGCGCGCAGAAGCCGGTGCGGCCGCCGCGCGACATCGAGAGCCTGCTGCGCGAGATCGATCACATTCTGGCGACCCGGCCCGCGGACGAACTCGATGAAGAAGTCGTGAGCGCCGTTGCCGAACGGGTACAAGGACTGACCCGCCGGTTCGCCGAGCTACAACAGGTCGATCTCGAAATCTACCACGAGCGGGTGCGGGCGCTCGGCATGCGCCAGACCTTCGACCTGCTGGGGCCAGCGGAGCAAGAGTCGCTGGCGCTGGCGATCTTCCTGACCGACCAGCTCTTCAAAGTGCGCGCCAACGACTACTCAGCGCCGGCGATCCACCTCTCCAGCGTGATCGAGATCGAAGTCAAACGGCGGATCTTCACCTGTCCCGGCCTGGTCGGCGAGCTGGCCAACCCCAGGCGCCAGACGCTCGGCGTACTGCCGTACCTGCAACGCAGCGACGACCTGGAGGGCAACTGGGCGCGGATCAGCGCCTACGCCGCCGCGCACTGGAACGACCGTCCGATCCCCGACGACCCCGAGCGGGTCATCAGTTTCGACGACCTCATCAGCAAAGCCCTGAGCCGCATCTCCTATCTGCGCAACAAGGCCGCCCATACCGAGCCGTTGCCACGACGCCATTACGACGAATTGCAGGACATGGTATTTCTCGGCGGGAAGCTGGGACTCGGGGTGCTGAATACACTGATTCTGGCGTGGAAAGGCCTGCGTACCACACGCTCCACCTGAACACCCGATCCCCCGGGTGAGGGGCCGCACAAGAATCAAGGGGGCGCCCACCCGGGGCATCCCAACGCCTTCTCCCCCCGCTCCCGCAAGGGAGAGGGGGGCCGGGGGGGGGTGAGGACCAGCCACCCATCGCACTCCAGACGAAAGCGCCCGGCGAAACTCGCCGGGCGCTTCCTGATGCCTTATTTGTTGGCTCCCCGACCTGGATTCGAACCAGGAACCTACTGATTAACAGTCAGCCGCTCTACCGTTGAGCTATCGGGGAACGGGTTGTTACGCACCGCCGCATAGTATACCATAGCTGGTCCAGAGGCGCAAATCGAAAAAAGCCGATACGTGTTCACTCCTGGGGTAATACCAATTACCGTTGATGATACCGCATTGCTTGAAGCGGTTTTAGGCGTTATGCTGCCCAGCGTGGCAATCCGCAATCCAAAATCCAAAATCTAAAATGGTATAAGGCATCACCCCGGGTGCGCGGGCGTCCCGCCCCGCACATGTGAACACTATCGA
>CAKZKA010000009.1 GCA_937120965.1 uncultured Chloroflexota bacterium | reverse complement strand
ATACGGCCTTCTCTATTGCATGCATGCGAAGATGCAGAGCAGATCGCCCGGCGGCCTCGAACGAGGCGCTACTATGCCGCCCGGATACAGTCTACCAACCGCTCATAACCAGAATGTGGAGCTGGGGAGATGAACTTGACACTGCGGTGGTCGAGTTCCATCTGGTATTAAGTGGCTCTTATTAAGTGGCTCTCGCTCCCCGGGGAAGTGGAACCACACTTCAGTCATCCATGCGGCTGCGCCGCACAACGCCAGAATGAAAATATGTGTTCCTGGGAGGGCGCAGCCCTCCCAAACCCTCCCCTCAGGTAGGGGCATGGGGAAACCCGGTTTCCCCGTATGCTCACATCAGAGGGGTTGGTTGCTATCTGGTGCAAACCTGCTACAATACTTCCGCAAAGATGTTCGTTTCCTATCGTCCGGGTGTGACCAGACGCTGCGGCAGGGGCAGGCTGGCTTGTCTACAGGCTGCGATGCCGGGAGATCGAAGCCGCAAGGGCCGCCGGTTCTCCTCACGCTCGGGAGGTACGAGGAGGGTCGCCGTGCCGATCCGTTTGCTGGATGCGACGGTGGCGGCGCAGATCGCTGCCGGTGAGGTTGTCGAACGCCCGGCGTCGGTGGTGAAGGAGCTGGTGGAGAATGCGCTGGATGCCGGCGCGCGGCGGATCAGCGTCGAGGCGCGGGGGGGCGGCCTGCGCGAGATCAAGGTGCTGGACGACGGCTGCGGCATTCCGGCAGCCGAAGTCGAGCTGGCCTTCGAGCGCCACGCCACCAGTAAGCTTGGCAGCGCCGAGGATCTGTGGCGTATCACCACGCTGGGCTTTCGCGGCGAGGCGCTGCCCTCGATTGCCAGCGTCGCCCAGGTGATCTGTGTGACTCGCGCGGCCCACGAAGAGCTTGGCACCGAGTTGCGTATTGCCGGAGGCGAACTGCAGGCGCGCCAGCCACGGGGTTGCTCACCCGGCACGAGCATCAGCGTGCGCAACCTGTTCTACAATACCCCCGTGCGTCGCGAGTACCTGCGCTCCGAGGCCACCGAGTTGAGCGCCATCAGCGCCGTTGTGCAGCAGTACGCCCTGGCCTACCCCGAGGTGCGCTTCAGCCTGTTGCTGGAAGGGCGGCTGGCTCTGCAAACCAGCGGCGACGGCGACCTGCGGACGGTGGTGGTCGAGTTGTACGGGCTGGACGTAGCCCGGCAGTTGTTACCTGTCGAGAGTAGTGCGGGCGAGGACGAGCAGGCGGTACGGGTCACGGGCCTGGTTTCGCCTCCCGGCCTGACCCGCGGCTCGCGCGGCTATCTGCACCTGTTTGTCAACCGGCGCGCCCTGCAACCGCGCGGCGCGCTCGCCGCCGTGGTGGAGGAGGCCTACCACACCTTGCTGATGAAGGGGCGCCATCCGCTGGCGGTGCTCGACATTCGCGTCCACCCGCTGGCGGTGGATGTCAACGTGCATCCGACCAAGAGCGAGGTCAAGTTTCGTTACGCTCCCCGCGTCTTCGGTGTGGTTGGTCGGGCGGTGCGGGAGGCGCTGGTTGCCGGGGCGGCAGTTCCCACCTGGAGCGGGGAAGAGGGGGCGTTGCAGCGCCGCTTCGAGGTGCGACAGGCCGGTGCGCCCGCGCCGCGCGACGCCGCGGCGTCGGCCTGGGGGGCGGGCGACGCAGCCTGGGATCGCGAGCGCAGCCGCTGGGACGTGGGCGCGCCTGCGGCGCCGGGTCAAGTCGTTCTGCCGCGCGAAGCGCCACCCCTACCTGTGGCCCCCGGGCGCTCCGAGGCGGCGCCGGAGGCGGCGCCCGCAACGTCACTGCCGCCGCTGCGGGTCGTGGGTCAGGTGGGATTGACCTATATTGTGGCGGAGGCGCCTGAAGGCATGTACTTGATTGACCAACATGCCGCCCACGAGCGCATCACCTACGAACGGCTCATGGCCCAGCACGCCCGGGGGGCGGTGGAGTCGCAGGGTATGCTGCTGCCGCAGGCGGTACCCATGGCGCCCGCCGCAGCGGCCCTGCTGCTTGGCAACGCCGCCCAACTGGCCGCCTGGGGCTTCGCCCTCGATCCCTGGGGCGATGGGGTGCTGGTCCGCGCTGCCCCGGTAACCTTGCCTCTCGAAGAGTTGCCCGGCGCACTCCACGAACTCGCCGACCGGCTGGCCGGTCAGGGCGGCTCCACCCCCCTGGATTGGCGCGAGGCGGTGCTGATCACCCTCTCGTGCCACACCTCGGTGCGCGCCGGGCAGCCCCTCACCCTCGAAGAGATGCGCCAGCTCCTGCACCAGCTCGAGCAGTGCGTCAGCCCCCGCACCTGCCCCCACGGTCGCCCGACGATGATCCTGATGACCCCGGCGCAGATCGAGCGTCAGTTCGGGCGTCGGGCGTAGCGAATGGGACTGCTGCGCCAGGAGGGGGCGCCCCGGTCAGGGCAAAACATCGTTCGCTCTGATGGGGCCGGGAAAAGCTGATTCGTGAGCGGGTGTAGTCCTCCCAAACCCGGAACCCGGAGAAACCTGGTTTTCCCCATGTACGTGTTCACATGTGGGGTAATACCAATTACTGTTGATGATGCCGCATTGCTCGAAGCGGTTTCAGGCGTTGTGCTGCCCAG
>CAKZKA010000008.1 GCA_937120965.1 uncultured Chloroflexota bacterium | reverse complement strand
CACCGCCGCCACTGCCGGGGCGTCCGCCCCCGCCGCCGCCGCTGGAGCGCCCGCCGCCGCCACCGCCGGGGCGTCCGCCGCCACTGCCGCCACTACGTGAACTCATATGTACTTGATGGCGAGCATCTTCTCTCATCTTCGTTTTCCTTTCCGGCCCGGCGACACGGCGCGGCAGTGCGCTGAGCGTCCTCGCGGGCTCGAAATCTATAGTTTCAGGCTCACGTTGGCGACTCCGGCGGTGTCAACTTACTCCCGAAAGCCAGCAACGCTTCCCGGTCATCTGGATGCAGGTGTTCCAGGCGCAAGGCCCGTTCCAGCGCCCGACGCTTGATCGCCAGCGACCAGCACGCCGGATCGTGGCAAAGGTAGGCGCCACGCCCCTTGCGCTTACCGGTCGGGTCAACTGCCACCCGTCCCTCAGTATCGCGCACCACCCGGATCAGGCCGCCTTTGGCCCCGGTACGGCGGCAGGCAACGCAGGTGCGCTGCGGCACATGTTTGGGCCTGGGCTGCGGCCCGGAATGCTTCGTGCCTGCGGCCATGGCGCTCCGTCCTACTCTGCTTCGTCAATTTCGTTGCCTTCAACGAGGATGTACGACGCAATCAATTTATCGTTGAAGTAGATGTACAACTTCTGCGATGTCGCGCGCAGTTGCACCGTCTCACCGATCAGATCAGCGCCGAGGGGCCCGTAGCGCGCATTTTGATACACCACCGTACCATCGGGGCGCACCTTGCGGGTCTCGACCCTGGCCGACGCCAGTTCCACTTCGGTCTGCAACTGTTCGGCTTCGGCATAGCCGCGGGCCTCGGCGGCAGCGCGCTCTTCTTCGAGCAACGCGGTGGCGCTCTTGATATCAATGCGCCAGCCGGTCAACTTGGCGGCGAGGCGCACGTTCTGGCCCTCTTTGCCAATCGCCAGCGAGAGTTGCTTATCGGGCACAATCACCAGCGCAGTGTGTTCGTCCTCATTGAGGTGCACCTCCACCACCTGCGCGGGCGAGAGGGCATTGGCGATAAACTCCTTCGGGTCGGGCGACCACTGGACCACGTCGATCTTCTCGCCGTTCAGTTCGTTGACGATATTCTGAATACGAATACCGCGCATACCGACACAGGAGCCGACGGGGTCAATACCCTCCTGGCGCGCGGCGACGGCCACCTTGGTGCGCAGGCCCGGCTCGCGGGCAATCGACTTGATCTCCACCGTGCCGTTGTAAATCTCCGGCACCTCCATCTCGAAGAGGCGCAGGATCAGGTTCTTATGAGTGCGCGAGACGATCAGGCGCGGCCCGCGATCCTCCTTGCGGATCTCCATCAGGTAGACCTTGAGACGCTGGCCGTGGTAGTAGCGATCGTTTTCGACCTGCTCCTTCGGCGGGAGAATCGCCTCGGCCTTGCCCATCTCGAGGATGACATTGCCCTTGGCCATGCGCTGCACCGTGGCGGTGATCAGTTCGCCCTCGCGGTTCATATACTCGCCGTAGACGTGTTCGCGCTCGACCTCCTTGATGCCCTGGAGCACCACCTGCTTGGCCGTCTGGGCGGCGATGCGTCCGAAGTCGTTGGGGGTGCTCTCGACCATCACCGTCTCGCCGAGTTGAGCGTCGGGCTTATGCTTGAGCGCTTCAGAAAGCTCAATCTCGAAACGATCATCGAGGACCTCATCTACAACCTGCTTCTCGGCGAAGACACGCGCCTGGCCGGTGAGCGGATCGAGGCGCACGGTCACCTCCATTGGCGGCGGATTATTGCCGAGGGTGCGCTTATAGGCCGTGATGAGCGCCTTCTCCATCACGTCAATGATCGCCTCTTTCGGAATGCCCCGCTCCGCGGCGATTTGCGAAATAGCGGCGTAAAAATCACTCTTCATAGCACACTCGTTTACAATAAGAAAAGTGGGGGCTACCCACTTTTCACAGCGTCCGGCGCAGACCGTATGTCCGGCGTTACTGCGGAGCGCCGGCCGGGCCGGGCCCGACCGCGCCGCATTCACCAGGAGGCGTGCTTACCGACGGTTCATCGCAGGTATCCCTGTACGACCTGAACAGCGACCAGCCGTGCCGTTCGCGTGAATTCCGGCGACCCGAACTGGAGCATAGCATTGCCCTTCGAGCCTTCTTGACGATGACAGTATAGCATTTTCGGATTCTGTTTGCAAATGAAGGGTGCGGGGGAGGGTGTGGGAGGGCGCAGCCCTCCCGGGAGAACCGCTTTTCGTTCCGAAATGGTTCCCGGCCGCCGCCGGCCGGCGAATTGTGAAGAAAAACTCCCGGAATTGGTATAGACGCGGTGCGCTCTTTTCGTTATACTACCTCTACAAGATAACGACGCATGCCGACCGTGGCGGCGGCGGAGTCTGTAGGTCGAAAGGATCACCAGCTATGAGCGCACTCATTCTCCTTGCTATCGCCGTCGTCCTCGCACTGGCTTCCGTTGCCGTGCTACGCAAGGTTCAGCAGGCTCCCGCGCGCGTCGTTATCGAGCCAGATACGTTGCTGCGCCGTCGCCGCCGCTAGACGCGACTGGTCGCTTCTGTGCCGGCCGGCGTGTGCCGTGCCTGCGCCTGACCTGTTACCTCGCATCCGGCATTTCCCCAGGACCGGTTCTGCTGCACCTGTGCGCCCATCAGTGCCAGAATGAACATAACTATTCTGGGAGGGCTATGCCCTCCCAGACACTCCCCGCTGGCAGGTTGGTTCGTAGGCAGACTGCGTCATGCCAGATCCTCTCATGCACGGGCGCCCCGCCCTCGTCAATGTTCGAGGGCACGCTGCTCGCGCTCCCAGGGGAGACGGGAACAGATATGCTTCCCCGCAGGGGCTATGTTCATACGCGTTTCCAGGGCGGCAGTGGAACTTCCACCGCCGCTTTCACGTCTATGTATCATATAGTTAGTACGCCGGTATCCTGTAATACCAATTACCGTTGATGATGCCGCATTGCCTGAAGCGATTTCAGGCGTTGTGCTGCCCAGCGTGGCAATCCACAATCCAAAATGGTATAAGGATCGCACCGCGGCTACCTGATGATCCGCATAGCTCGTGAGGAGCGCCGGTTGTGTACCGTTCCTTCCGCCGTTTGCTCCCTCTGCTGGTAATCCTGACCGTCACTCTGGCGGAGGTGGGGCTTGCTGCCCCGCCGCGAGCCGAGACGATCAGCCTGACCGCCCGCCCGGCCTTTGAAGGGGTGTTCCGCCCCAACCGGTGGATGCCGATTATCGTTGAACTGGCAAACGAGGGCGCCGACCAGACTGTTGAGGTGCAGGTGGGCACACGCGAGGGCGCCCAGTACGCGACGGTGGTTGAACTGCCCAACCAGGGACGCAAAGCGGTTCCCATCTATGTCTACCTGACCCCTGCCTCGCGGCGGCTGCGTGTGCAGGTGCGGCATGCCGATCAGGAGCTTGCCGCCGCCACCCTGCAACTGCCGCCGATCAATCCCCAGGCCCGTTACGTGGGGATTGTGGCTCAGGAGGACGCGCCGCTGAACCTGCCCGCGCGTCTCGCCGGCGGGACCGTACCGGTGCCGATCGGCTTGCGCCCCGGTGACGTGCCCGAACATGCGCTTGGTCTCAGCGTGTTTGACACGATTATTCTGGAAGGCACGCCTACCGAGGGGTTGAACGAACGGCAGCGCGTGGCGCTCAGCGAGTGGGTGCTGCGGGGCGGCCAGTTGATCCTGGGCGGAGGTGAGGGCCTGCGGCTTACGCTGGCTGGCCTGCCTGCGACCTTGCGACCGGCGACGGTGACCGCGGTCGAGTCGGTGGCTGCCACCGCGCTGTTCGGCGCCGATGCCGGGGCCGGGTCGGTGCCGCTGGCCCGCCTGAAGCCATTGCAGAACGCCGGTGAGCCTCCGCCCTACCCTGTGCCGCTCCTTGCCGGAGTGGATGTGCCGGCTCTGGAGCAGAGCCGGGGGCGGGGCGTTATCACCGTGGTACCCTGGCCGCTGGCGCATCCGGCTGCGCGGGCCTGGGCCGATGCCCCGGGAGGCTGGGAGGTGTTGCTGCACCCCTTCGAGCCACCGCCACCGGGCTTCGAGGCCCAGGCCATCAGCCTTGATGGCTTTATTGACGGCAGCCTGGCCGCCAGCCTGACCAGTCTGCCCGCGCTGGAGTTTCCTCCTCTGGGCCTGCTGGGTGGACTGCTGCTGGTCTACATCGTCCTGGTCGGGCCGGTCACGTATCTGGTGCTGCGGCGCCTCGACCGGCAGGCCTGGGGATGGGTGGTGGTGCCGGCGATCACCCTGGTTTTCGCCGGCTTGACCTTTGGTGCAGGCTACGCTCAGCGGGGCGGGGACGTGCTGCTTGCCTCGGTCAATCTGGTCGAGATGCTTGACGGGGCTGAGGATACAGCCCGGTTGCGCTCGTTTGTGGGGCTGTTCTCGCCCGAGCGACGCGGCTACAGCCTGCGCGTCACCGCGCCGAATGAGACCGCCCTGCTGGTGCGCCCCATCTCCATTCAGGGACCGTGGGACCCCGGCGCCGCCGGTGGGGGAGTGTTTTTCCAGGAAGCCGAGGCGAGCGCCGGGGTACACGCCTTCGAGGTGGCTCAGTGGTCCATGCGCGCTCTGAGCGCCGATGTGATGACGGGCGCCGCCTGGCTCTCCGCGCGAATAACCATCACCGGCGACACGGTGCAAGGGGAGGTTGAGAATCGTAGCGATCAGGTGCTTGCGGATGTGGCGCTGGTGCAGGGTAACCGGGTGGTGCGGCTGGGCGATCTGGCCCCGGGCGAGCGGCGCAGTGGCGTCCTGCAGCGCCGGCGAGTGGCCCAGCCGGGCCTTTTCGGGCCGGTTGTTCCCCTGGGGTACCTGATCTACAGCGAGGAGATCGACCGTCAGGGCCAGCCTGGAGGCCAGCCGCTCAATAGCGAGGCGCAGCAACGCATCCGCATTCTCGACGCAGTTTACAGCTACGGGCTGTCCGTGCAGAGCGGCCAGCCAATGGTCATCGCGTGGAGTGGCGCGCCGGGCCTGGCGGTGACTCTCGATGAGACCCGGGCGACCAGCCAGCATACGACGCTCGTTACCGGCAGGCCGCAAATCACCTTCACCGACAGTGTGGTGACGCTGCCGCGGGGCTGGCTCGCGCCGCGCTTTGAGAGTGCTGGTGCCGTAACCTGTATGGGCGGGCAGGGTCTGGGCCTGATGCTGCGGTCCGAACCAACGGTGGTGAGGCTGCTGCTGCCCCGCGACCTGTACGGCTTGCGGCCGGAGGCAATGACGCTGGAGACGGCTTCCGACGGTCCCTGGCAGAATACCACCGTCGTTGACCTCTACGATTGGAACGCGGGAACCTGGGAAACGCAAACGCTGACGCGCCGTTCGCAGCCCATCGAGGCCCCGGAGCGCTTCCTCGACCGCAATGGCGCTCTTCGGGTGCGGCTGAGCAATCCCCAGGGCGAGGCCGGCAGCGGATGCGTGTACGTTGATGCCACGCTGAAGGGAAGCATGCCATGACCCCGGCAATCGAGACGATTGAGCTTACCCGACGCTATGGCCGCATGGTTGCCCTGGACCACCTGAATCTGACGGTGGCGCAAGGGAGCATTTACGGCTTTATTGGCCCGAACGGCGCCGGCAAGACGACGACGCTGCGCCTGCTGGCCGGCCTGATTGAGCCGACCTCCGGCGAAGTCCGGCTGATGGGCCAGCGTCTGGCGCCTGGCGGCGGGCAGCGCCTGGTGGGCTACATGCCCGACTTCTTCGGCGTCTACGACGACCTGCGGGTCTGGGAGTACCTCGACTTTTTCGCCCGCTGCTACGGGCTGGAAGCGGCGCGTCGCCGCCGGACGGTGGACGAACTGCTCCACCTGGTCGATCTCGCCGATCGGCGCAATGCCTATGTGCAGAGCCTGTCGCGGGGTATGCAGCAGCGCCTGTGCCTGGCCCACGCGCTGGTACACGATCCGCCGGTGTTGCTGCTCGACGAACCGGCGAGCGGGCTGGACCCACGGGCGCGGGTGGAGTTGCGGGAGTTGTTGCGCACCCTGCGCGATATGGGCAAGACGGTACTGGTCAGTTCGCACATTTTGAGCGAACTGGCTGAGGTGTGCAACGAGATCGGGATCATCGACAGCGGGAAGATGGTCGTCAGCGGGCCGGTGGAGATGGTGCGCCGGCAGTTGGAGGGTGGCACACGGCTGCGGATGCGCATCCTGCGGGGGCGTGAAGCCGCCGGGGCGCTGTTGCAGCAGTTAGTGGCCGAGCCGGTCGAGGGCTTGCCGCGGCTGCGGGGGGTGCGGGCCGATCCAACCGACGAGGCGGTTGTGCTGATGGAGCTGGAAGAGAGCGACGAAGAGCGGCAGGCGGCGTTGCTCACGCGCCTGGTGCAGGCGGGGATCGTCATCAGCGAGTTTCGGGCCCAGGCGGAGAACCTGGAGGAGTTGTTCCTGCGCCTGACAACGGCGGAGTAGGTGGGTATGCAGGGAACACGCATCCGGCGACCACAGATGAACCCGATCATCGTGCGCGAGGCGCGCACGCGCATGCGTGGGGCGCGGCCCTACGTGGTGCTGACGGTATTTCTGGCATTGCTGGCCCTTGCCGGCGTGGGGATCTTTCAGTTGATGGCCCAGCAGGCGCGCTTCGGCGGCGTGCTCCTGAGCGCGCAGGTGGGCCAGGGTCTGTTCAAGGGCCTGGCCTTCGTGGAGTTGCTGCTGGTGGTGTTTCTGGCGCCGGCGCTGACGAGCGGCGCCATCAGTGGGGAGCGCGAGGGGTTAACCTACGATATGCTCCTGGCCACACCGCTGCGGCCCGAGCAGGTGTTGTGGGGCAAGCTGGTGGCGGCGTTGAGTTACCTGTTCGTGCTGATCTTCGCCGCCGTGCCGGTGTTTAGCGTGGTCTTCGTCTTTGGGGGAGTCGAGCCGCTGGCCCTGGTGAAGGCGTTGACGCTGCTGGTGATGACGACGATCTTCTTTGGCGCGCTGGGCCTGTTCTCCTCGGCCCTGCTGCAAAAGACCACCCGGGCGACAGTGGTGGCCTATGCGCTGGTGCTCCTGCTGCTGGGTGCGCCGCTGCTGCTGGCGTCGGTCTGGGGACAATTCACTACGCCGCCGGGACAGCCGCCGCCACCGCTGCTAGTGTACTTGCAGCCCTTCAGCGCGCTAACGGCGGTCACGACGATCACGCCCTCGCCCGACCAGGCGATGCACTTCTTCGGCTACGGCGATCCGCTGAGCGGCCTGCCGTTCCTGACCCTGCTCTGGCCGGGGGTGGTCTACTTCGGGCCGGCGGGGCCGAGCGTGGTGCCGACCTACCGGGCGACGCTGATCTTCTACGCCTTGCTGACGGTACTGCTGAGCTGGGCCACGGCGCATTTGATGCTTCCGGGTCGGCGCTGGCGCCCGCGCTGGAGCGATCTGGGGTTTGCGCTATTGATTCTGGCGATCGCGCTGGCAGCCTACGTCTGGCGCGACTGGTGGCAGGTGGCGCCGCCGCGGATGGGATGAGCGAAGGATGCGGTACACGCCACGTGGGCTCGGATATTCTGTACCCCCTTAAACCCTGGCGGGGGGAATACGCCAGCGAATGGGAAACGAATGAACGAATGCGAAAGGCGTGCCTTCCAGGGATGCGCGCCAACCCGGCAGCCGCGCGAGCACGGGCGCCATGATCCTCCTGAGGTGAACATAGCCCGCCAGCGGGAGGGTTTGGGCGTAGGGGCGCGGCGCCGCCGCGCCCCTACGCCCTCCCAGGAACCAACCCGCCCGCGGGGAGGGTGTGGGAGGGCGCAGCCCTCCCAGGAACCAACCCGCCCGCGGG
>CAKZKA010000007.1 GCA_937120965.1 uncultured Chloroflexota bacterium | reverse complement strand
CCTGGCCCTCCCCCGCTGGGGGAGGGAACCGGGCGCCTCCCCGCAGGGAGGGGGGTGGGGAAACCCGGTTTCCCCATATGTTCACCTCAGACAGTCATGCGCATGGCGCACAACGCCAGAATGAAAATATGTGTTCTTGGAAGGATGTAGGGGCGCGGCGGCGCCGCGCCCCTACGACGCCCAAACCCTCCCGCGGGCGGGCTATGTTCACCTCAGGCTTCGGCCTGAATGGCCGACCATTGAGGCCCCGCGCGGCAGCGCCCTGTGCTATAATTCTCGAACAGTTTGCGTTCAAATCAGGCAAAGGCGCATGAGCGATCTGATCAGCATCAAAGGCGGGCGTGATGGTCTGCAGATGCGGCTCGACGACACTGCAGAGTGGACCACGCTGCTCACGCAGCTTGAGCACCGGTTAACGCAGAACCAGAGTTTCTTCAGCGGCGCCCGGCTGACAGTTGACGTTGGCGACCGGGCGTTGAGCGCGGAGCAACTCGCAGCGATGCTGGAGTTGATGCAGCAGCATGGGGTACAGGCCGACGCGCTGGCGGCACGCGTACGCGAGAGCCGCAACGCCGCCCGCGCCGCGGGGCTGACCGCCCGACCCCTGCCGCGCTATCCGGAACCGGCCGGCGCGGCTCCACGCTCCGAAGGAGCCGGCGACAGCGAGGCGCTGTTCCTGGTGCGGACGGTACGCTCGGGCCAGGTGGTGCGCCATAGCGGCCACGTGACCCTGATCGGCGACGTGAACCCCGGCGGGGAGATCATCGCCGGGGGCAGTGTGGTGGTGTGGGGACGGATGCGCGGCTTTGTGCATGCCGGGGCGCTGGGTAATGCCAACGCCGTGGTATGCGCCATTGAGCTGGCGCCCACTCAACTGCGAATCGCCGACCAGATCGCCGCCGGGTCGCGTGAAGCGCCACGCACCCCCGAGATCGCGCGGATCGAGGGCGGGCAGATTGTGGTTGCGCCGTGGGAGGCCTTAAAGCGGTAGGAACCAGTATGCAGCAGTCCAACGGAGAGCATATGGGGCGGGTGATCACGATAACCTCAGGCAAGGGCGGCGTCGGAAAGACGACCACCACCGCCAACCTCGGCACGGCGCTGGCCCTGCAAGGCGGGCGGGTGGTCGTAGTTGACGCCGACATCGGGCTGAGGAACCTGGACGTGGTGATGGGCCTGGAAAACCGCATCGTCTACGACCTGGTGGACGTGGTCGAGGGTCGGGCCCGTCTGCGCCAGGCGCTGATCAAAGACAAGCGCCTGCCCGAGCTGTGTCTGCTGCCGGCCGCACAGACCCGCGATAAAGATGCAGTGAGCCGCGAGCAGATGATTGACCTGACCGGGCAGTTGCGGCGCGAGTTTGACTTCGTGCTGATCGATAGCCCCGCCGGGATCGAGAATGGCTTTCGCAACGCTATCGCTGGCGCCGATGAGGTGATCATCGTCACCACCCCTGAGGTGTCGGCCGTGCGCGACGCTGACCGGATTATCGGTCTGGTCGAGGCTGCCGAGAAGGGGCCGCCGAGCCTGGTGGTCAATCGGATCAAGCCACGCCTGGTCAACCGTGGTGAGATGCTCTCGGTGGAGGATGTGCTCGAATTGCTGGCGATCACGCTGATCGGCATTGTTCCCGATGACGAAAGTATTGTGACCTCAACCAACCGTGGTGAAGCCGCGGTGTATGACCACCAATCGCAGGCCGGTCGCGCGTTTCTCGATGTCGCCCGACGGCTGCGTGGCGAGGAAGTGCCCTTCCCCGTGCTCCAGGAGCAGCAGGGGGTGCTGGAGCGCTTCTTCGGCATCTTTGGGCGCCGCCGTTCGTGACGAAAGGAGCGACCATGGGCTTCTTCGAGAATCTGTTTGGGGGTCGCCGCGATCGCAGCGCTTCGGTGGCCAAGCAGCGCCTGATGATGGTGCTGGTGGACGACCGCTACAAGCTCACCCCTGACATGCTCGAGCAGATGAAACTGGAGATCGCTGAGGTGCTCTCGCGTTATCTTCCCGGTGTTGATGCCGAGCAGATCGAGGTGAAGATCCTCCGCGGCGAGGTCAACGATTACCTCAAGGCCGATATTCCGCTTAAACGCAGCCAGCCTGATGTAGGGTAGCCCTGTGTAGACAGCGCGCGCCGTGTAACCCGTCTGGCGCCTCAGTCCATGCGGCTGCGCTGCGCAACGCCAGAATGAACATACGTGTTTCTGGGAGGGCTGCGCCCTCCCAAACCCTCCCCGTCAACGGGTTGTTTCTGGGAAGGCTGCGCCCTCCCGAACCCTCCCGCCCACGGGCGATTATCACCTCAGGATATGCTGCAATTCTCCTATGACCCGGAGGCCGGGTCGCTGTACACATACTTTACCGAACTGGAGGAGGGCCAGGCCGTCGAGGTGCTGGAGTATCCCGCTGCGCTGCTGCTCGACGCCCAGGACCGTATCATAGGGCTGCGTCTCGACCTCGACGACGAGATCACCCTCGGGCAACTCGAACTGGCCCTTGACGGCGAGTACGAGCGCCTGGATATGAACACCGGCCACCTCACCCTGCGGGTTGCCGATGAGGAGCCGGCGCAAGTGCTGGCGTTGCAGGAGACGGCCATTCTCGATCTCGACAGCGAGGAGACGGTGCTGGGCGTAGAAGTGGCGCTTCCGCCCGAGCTGCGAAGCCCCACGGCGCTGGAACGCCTGGCGCCGCTGATGGTGCCCCTCGAAGCGGCGCCTGCCGGTGGTGAGGGGCCGGTAGTGTTTACCCTGCCCGCCCCCGAGGCCCCGGCAGCCGAAGCGCCCTCCGAAGCCGCGCCCTCCGCAAGCGCCGCTCCACCGGAGGCGGTCGAGGGCGCAGCGCCAGCGCCGGTCACGCGCTCGGGCTTCGTAGCGCTGGTGGGCAAGCCCAACGTGGGCAAGAGCACCCTGCTCAACGCCCTGCTCGGGCAGAAAGTGGCGATCGTGTCGCCCCGCCCCCAGACAACGCGGCTACCGGTGCGGGGCATCCTCACGCGCCCGGGGGCGCAGATCATCTTCGTGGATACGCCGGGTATCCACCAGCCGAGCCACGCCCTGGGACGGCTGATGGTGGACCTGGCGGAGAAGACCCTGCCCAACGCCGATGTGATCGGGTTCATGGTAGACATCAGCCAGCCGCCCAGCCAGCTCGACCGGCGAATTGCGCAGCAGGTGCGGCGGGCGCGCGGGCGCAAACTGCTGATCCTCAACAAGGTTGATGTGAAGCCCCGTGGCGAGCGGACCTACCTGGAGGACTACCGCAGCCTTGGCCCGTGGGAGCAGGAGATCGCCATCTCGGCGCTCAAAGGGCTGGGGCTGGCGGGCCTGCTGGAAGAGATCGTCGCGCGGCTGCCCGAAGGTCCGCTCCTCTACCCTCCTGATCAGCTTACCGATCAGAGCGAGCAGCAACTGGCGGCCGAGTTTGTGCGTGAAAAGGTCCTTTACTACACCCAGCAGGAGGTGCCGCACGCCGTGGCGATTGAGGTCGAAGAGTGGGAGCAGCGAGAGGGCGCGACCTACATCCGCATGACCATCAACGTCGAGCGGGAGGGCCAGAAGGCGATCATCATCGGGGCCGGGGGCGTAATGTTGAAGAAGATCGGCACCGCCGCGCGCCAGGAGATCGAGCGGCTCATCGGCGGGCCGGTGTTTCTCGATCTGTGGGTGAAGGTGCGCCCCCACTGGCGTGATGATGTCGCGGCCCTGGGGTGGCTGGGCTATCGGGCGAAAGACTGGCGTTGATGCAACAAAACCGCCGCCGCAGGCGTCCCTGAATCGGAACCAGGCCCGCGCGTCGTGAGCGCTTGCTCACGGGCAGCCGCTGTGCTACGCTGGAGGCAGATATGGCGCCGAACATCCGTCTGGCTGGGGAAGCGACGACCCGCACCGGCCCTCCGCGGAGCACTATGGTCGAGGTGCCCCAGATCCTCTGCCCCTTCTGCCTCAAGCCGAACGTGCCACGCGCCCGGTTCTGCCAGCATTGCGGTCGCGACGTGGTGCTCAACAACGACGCGCCCACGAGTGACCCCCGGCGCTACCGCATCACGCGGGTGATCAAGAAGGGTGGTCAGGGCGCCGTGTACGAAGGGGTGGACCAGGACGGCCACGTGTATGCGATCAAGATGATGCTTGATCGCTTTCACGATCCCCGGGAGCAGGCCGAGGCGGTAGCGCGCTTCAACGTCGAAGCGGAGGTTCTGCAGAACCTTAACCATCCCGCCGTGCCGCGGGTCTACAGCCACTTCACCGACGAGGGGCGGCACTACCTGGCGATGGACTTCGTGCGCGGCGAGGATCTGGAGCAGATCATCGAGCGTGAGCGGCGCCTGCCCGAGGCGCAGGTGCTAGCCTGGGCCGATCAGATCTGCGATGTGCTCGAGCATCTGCACGCGCGGGGGTTGATCTACCGTGATATGAAGCCCTCGAACGTGATGATCGATCACGACGGCGGGGTAAAGGTGGTGGACTTCGGCATCGCCAAGCTCTTCAACCCCACCGAGCGCGGGACCCAGATCGGCACCCCTGGCTACGCGCCGCCTGAGCAGTACCAGGGGCTGGCCACGCCCCAGTCGGATGTGTACGCGCTGGGAGCCACGCTGCACCACCTGCTCACGGGGCGTGATCCAACCGAAGAGAAGCCCTTTTCCTTCCCGCCAGTGCGGGACCTGGTCCCCTCGATTTCGCAGCGCACGAACGACGCGCTCGTGCGAGCGCTGCAATTCAAGGCCGATGACCGCTTCGCCACCGTCGCCGAGTTGCGCGCCGCGCTGCACCCGGAGCGCGCGGCCCCGCCGGCCCAGGTGCGCGTGGCCCGGCCAACGGTGCGCCTCCCGGAGCCAGCAGCGGCCCAGGTCGCCCCGCCGCCGGCGGTTACTCCGCAGACACCGGCGCCGCCCCCGCTCCAGCGCCAGGCCGGCCCCCTGCCGGCCACCCCATCCGCCGCGCCGCCCGTCCGGCCACGGCGCAACCCTCTGGCGCGCCTGGTGGCGGCGGTTATCGCGCTGGTGCGCTTCGCGCTCACCCTGGCCCTCCTGGGCGCGGTGGCCCTGGGCGCGTATGTCTACTTCGAGCGCCCGGCGTGGGCCGAGCCCTATGTCGCGCCGCTGCTGGGTCCGGCCTCCACGGCGCAGCCAACCACTGTGCCAACGGGCGTACCGGTCGCTCCCCGCCTGGCGACCTTTGACCTCGAAGTGACGGTACCGGAGGGCGCAGGCAGCGATGCGGTGCGCGCCGCGCTGGTCAGCGCCTTCGAGGAGCGCGCCAGGAGCGAGTTTGGCCCGGCGGCGCGTCTCAACCCCAACGCCCCCCCCGCGCCCATCGGCGAGCCTCAGGTCGTCGCGCGCGAAAGCGGGCAAGTCACCTACCGCGCCCGAGTGCAGGGCTACGTGTATATGCCCTGAGAAACGACTTCACATCCCCATGCGGCTGCGCCGTACCCTTCAGGAATGAAAAGAGATTCTCCCGGCAGGGCTGCGCCCGTCAACCCCTTCTGGTCCGGTTCGGAGGTGGACCGAACATATGGGCGCCGACGGGCATGATGGCGTGGGAAGGCGCTGGTTGGTCCTCACCCCCCCGCCCCTCGCCAGCTTCGCTGGGAGGCGCTGGTTGGTCCTCACCCCCCCGCCCCTCGCCAGCTTCGCCGGAGAGCCTGCGCTGAGCCTGTCGAAGCGGGGCGACCAGAGCCGCGCGTGGGGGCCACCCTTCAAAGGGCTTCATCTGCTCTAGGATGGGCTTCCTGATGCGGCAAAACGTTTAAATGGGCCAACGAATAGGAAACGAAGAAACGAATACACGAATGCTCAAGGTGTGCCTGACTCTTCCCAGGAAACGAATACACGAATGCTCAAGGTGTGCCTGACTCTTCCAGGGATGCGCGCCAACCCATCAGCGGCGCGCGCACGGGCGCCTGATCCGCGCATACCGTGAACGCGACAGGCTCGTGATACCCTTTGAAGGGGGCCACCCATCAGGGCTCGCGACAACTACCCCATCGGGTAGCCCGAAACCGGCATTTGATCCTACCCGGACAGACGGTGACCCCTATGATACAATGCGTCACAGGAGTCCGTTCCCATTTTCACGATCCGGGCCCCGGCGCCGGGAGCAGTCCGGCCACGTGGCAGGCCCAGAACGAGGAGGTTCGCGCATGCAGCCGCGAGAGTTCATCATGCCGGCGCACATGGTGGTCGGTTCGCAGGCCCTGGAGCAGGTAGGCGCGCTGTGTCAGAAGCGCGGCTGGAAGAAGGCGCTCATCGTCTCCGACAAGATCATGGCCAGCCTGGGCCTGGTCGCGAAGGTGGAGGCGTTGCTGAAGGAGAGCGGGATCGGCAGCGCGGCGTATACGGGGGTCAACACCGAGCCGGTGGTGGAGTACGTGCAGGAGGGGCTGAACCTCTACCGCGCTGAGGGCTGCGATTTCGTGGTGGCGGTGGGTGGCGGCAGCCCGATTGACACCGCCAAGGCCATCGCGGTGCTGGTTACCAACCCCGGCTCGATTGAGCAATACAAGGGCATCGGCAAGATCGCCACCCCTGGTGTGCCGCTGGTCGCTATTCCCACCACCGCAGGCACCGGCAGCGAGGCGACGGTCTACACCGTGATTACCGATCAGAAGACCGACGTGAAGATGCTGATCGGCAGCCCCTACCTGATGCCGACCATCGCCGTGGTGGACCCCATGCTCACCATCTCCTCACCGCCGGGGGTAACGGCCGCCACGGGGGTTGATGCGCTTGTGCATGCGATCGAAGCTTACGTGTCGGTGAAGCGCCAGCCGATGACGGACATCTTCTGCCTCTCGGCGATCGAGCTGATCAGCCAGAACATTCGCCAGGCCTGGTCCAACGGCAACAATATCGAGGCTCGCGAGAAGATGATGCTCGGGGCGTTGCAGGCGGGGATTGCCTTCAGCAACTCATCGGTGGCCCTGGTGCATGGCATGTCGCGGCCGATCGGGGCGCACTTCCACATTGCCCACGGCGTCTCGAACGCGGCGCTCCTGGCTGTGGTCACGGAGTTCAGCCTGATCGGCGACCCGGTGCGCTACGCCCACGTGGCAAAGGCAATGGGGGAGCCCATCGAGGGGCTCTCGATGATGGCCGCCGCCGACCGGTCGGTTGCGGCGATTCGCCGGCTGGTCAAAGACATCAAGATCCCCTCGCTGCGGCAACTCGGCGTGGAGCGCGAGCGGCTGCTGGAGCTGGCGCCCTCGATGGCCGACGCAGCGATTGACAGCGGCAGCCCGGCGAACAACCCGCGCAAGCCCACACGCCAGGAAATCATCGAACTGTACCAGTTGGCCTACGATAACGAATAGGGCCGGATGCGCCGCCCCGCCAGATCCGCTGGCGAGGGTGCGTGTTCACACTTCTCCCGGGAGCGCGGTACGTGTTCACACTTCTCCTGGGAGCGCGGGCATCTTTCCCGCATCCAGGCCGTTGTGGGCGAGACGCCCGCACACCCGGGGTGACGCCTTACCCCACATGTGAACACGTACTGGCGAGGATGGGGGAGCGCTTGCGCCCTCCCCAACCCTCCAGTTCGGCAGGGGTTCCCTTCAGGCGCCCGGGGGTTCGACGCCGCTACCGGGATGAGCCAGAAGGTCCCGGGAGGGCATAGCCCTCCCATCCCCTCCTCCGGGACTTTAAGGGCGGACAGAACGTATGGGCGCCGACGGGCGGTATGGCGTTGGGATGCGCTGGTTGGTCCTCACCCCCGGCCCCCTTCGACAGGCTCAGGCTTCGCCCTGAGGCTCAGC
>CAKZKA010000006.1 GCA_937120965.1 uncultured Chloroflexota bacterium | reverse complement strand
TGGGAGCGGCTGGCGCCCCACAGGCAGGGGTGCGGTTCGACAGGCTCACCGCAGGTGGGGAAACCCGGTTTCCCCATATCCCAACCGCTGGTGGGAGCGGCTGGCGCCCCCACAGGCAGGGGTGCGGTTCGACAGGCTCACCGCAGGGGGGAAACCCGGTTTCCCCGTATGTTCACCTCAGTGCAGACACGTTGTTATTCCTGTAGTATACCCGACGCATCAACAGAGGTGAAGGCTCGCATAGCATATAATGGTGCTGGGAGTGGCTCAACGCACCCGCGTCATAGCCGCCTTGCTCACGCGCGTCGTATTGCCTGTCGGGAGCGCCCTGCGCTGCGCCGGAACGGCGTGCACTGGTCGTTCTGCACAGGCGTGTAGCCATAAGGAGTTGCCGATGAGAGACGATCTCGCCGCCACCCTGCGGAGCCTCCGCGATCTGCACGCGATGGGCTTGCTCGACGATGCGGAGTATGCCGACAAGCTTGAGCGTTTGCGCGAGCGTTTTGGCCACACAATTGTAGATGCGCTGCTGCGCGTGGTGGTGGCCTCTCCAGAGAGCCGCTCCGGCGCGCGCGCCGGTTCTCCGAGCGGCTCTGACGCCGGAGCAGGGCTGACGCCACCGGGAACGGCTACGCGTGATGAGCCCCTTCCGGCCAGCCTGAGCGCCGATGGCCGGCACTTCAGTTACGGCCATGCCCTGATCATCGGCGTCTCCGAGTATGCCCATCCCCAGCTTCGTCTGCCCGGCGGCACGACTGCCAGTGATGCCCGCGCTCTGGCCAGTTTGCTCCGCGACCCGCACCTGGCTGCCTATCCCGAGCAGCAGGTGCGCCTGCTGGTTGACGGGAAGGCGACCCGTAACTACGTGCTCGACGCCCTCGAAGAACTGGCCCACCTGGTAGATGGTGGGACGGCGCTGATCTGCTTCGCCGGACGCGGGGCCCCTACCAGGGCAGGTTATGCGCTCCTGCCGTTTGACGCCGATCCGGATCACCTGGCCGAGACCGCGCTGACCGCGGAGGTGTTTCACCGGCGCGTGGCGAAGGTCCGTGAACGGGCACAACGGCTGGTGGTGGTGCTCAATTGCTGCCAGGGTGTGGGAGAGAACGACCCTGACGGCCCGGTTGCGGCGCTGTCGGGGGCGGCGCCGCCTCCAGAGTTTTACCGGCCCCTGTCGGTGAGTGCTAATCAGGTGGTCATCTCCTCCGCGCGGCCCGGGCAACGCGCCGGCAGTCGCTCGGCAGTCAATCCGCGACATACGATCTTTGGCGAACACCTGCTCCTGGCTCTGGGCGGGCAGGCCCCCGGCGCCGGGACGACCATCGGCGTCTTCGATCTGTTTGCTTATCTGCGCGTTGCCGTGCCTGCCGACGGACGCTCATTGCAGCGCCCCGAGTCGTTGCTCCAGGAGCCGTTGATCTACACCGCGCACCTGGGCGACAACCTCCCGGTGGCCCTGCGTCCGGCAGGAGGGGTTGCCGGTGGCGACCCCGCAACGGTGCGCCGCCTGGTCGAGCTGGAGTTACGCCTGGAGGCGGGCGATGGCGAGACGCCACCCACGGTGCTCGTCGAGCGTGATGAGATCCTGGCCGCCCTGGCAGCCGCATTGTGACCGGCGCTTCCGCGCCTCCTGCGCCGGAGTGCTGGGGAAGCCGGGCTTCGCCACACCCCGGTGCAGGGGGAGCTTAAGGGCGGACAGAACATCCGAGCCGACGTGGCTGGTACCGCATTCGAACGCCCCCGCGCGCGGCTCTGGTCTCCCCAGGGGGTGGAGGACCAACCAGCGCATCCCAGCGACATAATACCAACTACCGTTGATGATGCCGCATTGCTTAAAGCGGTTTTAGGCGTTGTGCTGCCCAGTGTGGCAATCCACAATCCAAAATCTAAAACCAAAAATGGTATAAGCCCGTCGGCGCCCACAGGTTCTGTCCACCCCTAACTGAAGGGGAAGCTGGTGACGCCCTCTGGCTCGAACCTGTGAGCACGCCATTGCGGCAGGCTGCAACCTGCAATGGATTACCCCCGTGCCCCCCACACCCGCGCTTCCCAGGCGCCAACCAGGATCAAATAACCCGCTACGGCGGGCCAGGGTGACATGCTCAGGCCAAACTCGATCGGACGGGTGGCCTGGATCAGACCCAGGCCAAGCAGTGACGCTTCGGCCCACGCTGAGCGCCGTGGGACGGCCAGGGCCAGCCACGCCAGGGGCAGGGCCAGAAACATCAGGTGGTGATACCAGATCAGGCTGGAGCTGACGGTCAGGATAGCCACGCCGCAGGCCAGGACGGCGCCGTTATCGGCGGCGCGTCGCCGCCAGCAGATGGCGGCCCAACTGGCGAGCAGCCCCAGGCTGAATGCTCGCCCCAGCCAGGCGGCTGCCTGCTCCGCCGAGGAGCCGGGCGCCGTTAATCCGGTCAGTACTGCCACCAGAGCCTGGTTGTAGGGGTTGCGGGGCACGCCCCCCAGCAGAGCGGGCAGCAGCCGCGCGAAGGCCATCCACGGCTCAAGCCCGTAGAGCGCGATGGCCGGCAGGCTCAGCGCCACTGCCCCCACCGCCACTCGCGCCAGCCGGCGCCAGTCGCCGCGGGCCAGCGGCCAGAGGAGCAGGGCCAACGGTGTCAACTTGATCAGCATGACCGCCGCAAGGACCACATCGCCCACCCACGCCAGCCGCCGCTCGGTGTGCCCCACCACGAATAGCACCAGGCCGAACAGCATCAGGCTGTTGATCTGGCCAATCGCCAGGTTCTCCAGAAAGGGAGCAAAACCCAGCCCCAGTCCAAGCAACCCGACCAGACCGGCGCGGCCCACCCCCTTCAGCGCCGCGTAGATCCCCAACAGCGCAAGAAGGTAGAGCGCGACCGACCCGAGCATCCAGAGACCATGGGCCAGCCACGGCTCCACGGCGGCGAGGGCGGCGAAGAGCGGGATCGTAGGTGGCGGGTAGACGAAGGAAACTCCGATTACGTTCAGTTCAGGCGGGTCGTAGGGGATCTGCCCGGCCAGGGCCAGACGTCCGGCTCGCAGGTAGATCTCCAGGTCCAGGGCCAGGCCGGGATGCACGTTCCGGTGGTTCCACACTCCTGCCGCCAGATACAGGCCCACTCCCCCGATAGCCAGTCCTGCTGTTGCCAGGGTCCGCAGAGCGCCGCCACGCCGCCGGGTAGCTCCACCGCGAGGAGGGGCGCCGCCAACCGGCGCCGCCGCCTGCCCGTCCTCGGGGTCCACGTCGCTCCCGGCGGCGCGCCAGCGCGCCCTGGCTCCCAGCGCGAGCGGCCATCCCGCGGCAACCAGGGGCGCGACCAGGGTGGCGATGACACCAAGGGGCGCGAAGGTCCACGCCACCCAGCGCCCACCAAAGTGCCAGACGAGCAGCGCCCCCATCGCCAGCGCCACGGTCGCCGCTGCGCCCCCGGGGGGGAGGATGGAACGAACGGTAACGTAGAGGGCCACCGTGGTGAGCAGCGCCGCCGCGATGAACGCCGTTGGCGCCGCGCCGCCGCCCCACAACTCGACCTCACCCAGCACAACGCCAACCTCTCGCGTCTCGCCGGGCGGAACGAACGGCGGCGCGGACAGGTCCAGCTCGATGCGCTCGCCTGGTTGCGCCGGGACGAGCAGGTGATACTGGCGCACATCCGGCCCAAGGGGTAGACGGACGTGGAGCGGGCCGTTCAGCGCCGCTTCGACGCTCTGTCGCGCCCCGGCGGAGAGGCGCAAACGCAGGAGCAGCGGCCCGCCCGGATTGGGCAGGTCGAGGCGCGACCAGCCGGTAGTCCAGCGGTAGAAACTGTCGCCGTCGGCGCGCCGTTCGAGGGCATGCAGGCCAGTGGCCGGCGGCGGCGCCTCGGGGGGGTAGCGCGCCGAGCGCGCATCGCCGGCAAGGAGCCACAGGATCAGGGCCACCCCTGCCAGCAGGAGGGCCAGGACGACCGGTTCGCTATGCAGGGGCATAGCGCGCAACGCTCGTGGCCGGTGACGGGCAGGTTGCCGGTTGAACGCCTCAGGCATGGTTTCAGAAGGGCTATGCTGTATGGGACCGTCTCGTGCCGAACTGCCCCCCCTGGGCCTCGAGCCGCGCTTCGAGCAGCACAATACTCAGCATGCGTGAACTATCAGGCAACGCCTCCCGGTCGGCCGGCGCCTGCAAGACCAGGCGATGCTCGCCAGGGGGCAGCCAGAAGTGCAGCCAGACGCGCGTCGGCCCCCGGTTGACCAGCCAGGTCCCAGCGGGAGCGCCATCGAGGCTGAGCCTGACCATGCGCGGCGCGCGGTAACCCTGGGCAACGAGGAGCAGCCTGAAGCGTCGCATCTCCGTGCCGGGGTTGATCAGCACCAGTGCGCCCTCTGGCCCCATCCAGCGCCAGGTCTGCTGGCCGTCGCTCTCGGGGCGCTGCCAGCCATCGCCGCTGAAGGCGGCAATCGGTCGCGCGGCGCCAACCGGCACCTGATAGAGACTGCGCGTGCCATCTTCGAATACCGGCGCCAGCCCGGGCAGCGCCTGCTCCAGGGCCGCCCGGACCTGGGGGATGCGTTCCGGCTCGATCTGGTCCCAGCGCACCACCACATCGCGCAGCCCGTAAAAGGCCAGCGCAGCGAGGGGACCATCGGAGCCGTCGAGGAAGGGCGAGGCCGGTTCGGGGCGCATGGTCCAGAGGGCACGCACGCCGGGCGCCGTGTACGGCCAGGTGTAGCGCGGCGGGCGAGCCAGGTAGCCGCCGGGGATGGGGCGGGCGTGGATGAGTTGCGCCCGCTGCGGTTCGATGTACTTGTAGGCCGCCGGGGGCATATCGAGCACCGCGCCCGTGCCCGCAGCCAGACGCTGGTTCAGCGGATGCGTATCCATCGGCAGAAGCAGCCAGGGGCCGACCGCCAGCTCAAAGGCGATGAGCGCCAGCGACAGGGCCAGCAGCCAGCGCCGCCGCGCCCACAGCATCGCGCCGAGGGCGCGCAGGCCCAGAGCGATGGGCGGTGTCAGCGCAATCGTTGCAACGGCGGTGAAAAGCATGGGTCGCCGGCCCAGGCCCACTCCCGGCAGTGTCTCGAGCAGCGCGTAAGGTAGCGGCAGGCTGCTCTGCCAGGGGCCAATTTGCAGTCGCGGGCCGAGAGCGAAGACCAGGGCCGCGCCGGCGAGCGCGAGCCAGCGCCAGGCGCGCTGCGGGCGCCACGCTGCCCCCAGGGCGCTCAGGGCGAGGGCGCCATAGCCCAGGGCAACGTTCCAATCGCCACTGTAATCGTGCCAGCCCAGACGCACCCGCTCGAAGAGCCATGCGCCCCAGAGCGGATGCAGGTAGCTCGGCAGCCAGAAATCGAGCAGGTTCGCCGAGCGCCGCAGCACCTCCTCGCCCTCGAACCTGTGCACCGCCCCGGGCGAGCCAAGCGCCAGGCGCAGCGCCGGAACCAGCACAGGGAGCAGCAACAGGCCGCCCACCAGCAGACTCAGGCCCATCTGCCCCACAGCCTGCCGTGGCGCAATACGAGTGTCGCGCGGCCCTACGCTCCATAGCAGCGCGAAGCCCGGCGCATAGAGGCCCATGAACAGCAGGTAGTACCAGCTCGACAGGCCGGTGAAGGCCAGGAATACTCCGGCGAGGATCGCATCGCGGCGACGACCGTCTTCGACGGCGCGTAGCAGGAACAGGGCGTACAACGCCGGCCAGTGGAGACTGGCAAGTTCCAACTGCCCATCCCAGATCCGGGTCAGGTGGAAGGGCGAGGCGGTGAAGATCAACCCGGCGACGAAGGCGACCCGGGGCGCCCCGCAGACACGCAGGGCCAGGGCGTAGCCAGCCAGCCCGCCCAGGGCCAGACTGAGGAGCATGGCCGCGTTGTAGCCCGCCACCGGCCCCCAGAGGGCAGTTACCGGGAGCACCAGCACCCCGTTGATCAGCCCCAGGGTTTGCAGGTGCAACGCCACGCCCTCGGGAAAGAACAACCGATCAGTGATGAACGGATCGCGGCCGCTGAACAGCGCCAGCCGGACCCACCACAGGTTCCAGACATTCTGCCAGCCGTCCACGGCGGCCACCGGCCCGCCAGGGATGGCGGCGCCGAATGCCGGCAGGATCGGCGCCAGCAGCGCCAGCGCGACCAGAGTGTAGGCCGCAAAGGCCATGAGCCAGACCGAAAGCCCGGCGGGGCGGGCGCGCGCCGTTGGCAGGCCAGGCGCGCCCGGAGCCGCGGGTGGACGCACGGAGCCATCGGCGCGGATTCGCGAAGGGTCGGGCATGGGGCGCCTGTTCATGCGTACTTCAACACACGTTGGGGTTGCATGCCACCCGCGTGGCTATGCCGCGCGCCGCGGGAAGGCAAACGGCTTGTTCCTGGAAGGGCTGCGCCCGCCCAGACCCTCCCCACCGGGAGGGGCATGGGGAAACCCGGCTTCCCCATTTCCCAACTGCTGGTGGGAGCGGCTGGCGCCTCCACAGGCAGGGGGATGGGGAAACCCGGTTTCCCCATGTCCCAACTGCTGGTGGGAGCGGCTGGCGCCTCCACAGGCAGGGGTGCGGTTCGACAGGCTCACCGCAGGTGGGGAAACCCGGTTTCCCCATGTCCCAACCGCTGTTGGGAGCGGCTGGC
>CAKZKA010000005.1 GCA_937120965.1 uncultured Chloroflexota bacterium | reverse complement strand
CCTGGATGGAGCATGCCTAACGGGAGCAATCCTGCGGGGCTGCTGCTTGCGCAGCGCATCGCTTTTGGGAGCTGACATCAAAGCGGCAGACCTGCGCGAGGCCGATCTGCGTCTGGCTCAACTGCAGGCTGCGGATTTGCGCGAGGCCAATTTTTCTCTTTCCAACCTGTGCGGAGCGAACTTGCAAGACGCCGATTTACGGCAGGCTTGCCTAGAGCGCAGCCGACTACAAAACGCGAACCTGTGTGATGCCAACTTACAGGGAACCGACCTCACAGAGGCCGACCTCCGTCAAGCGAAGCTGTGCCGGGCCACGTTGGGCAATACCGGACGGCGCCTTCCGAAACCAGGCATCACTGTGCTCAGAGGGGCAATTTTAGCCGATGCAGATCTGCAAGACGCCAACCTGCAGGGGGCCGACCTTCGGGGCGCGAACTGCTATCGGGCCAACTTCCAAGGAGCCAACCTGAGGCTGGCCGATTTGCGCTTCGCCCGGTTGGAAGATGCACAGCTAGACAAGAAATGGGAAAGGATCGTTCATCTGCTGACCACCGCCGATGGACGAGGCCAGGATTTCTCCGAGTGCGACCTATCGGGGATCTACTTGCCAGCGGCCAATTTCCGAGGAGCCATCCTGCGCGGGGTCAACCTGAGCTGGTCCAATCTGTACGGCGCAGATTTCGAAGGCGCAGACCTGAGCCAGGCTGACCTGCGCGGCGCCAATCTGGATAGCGCAACTCTGCAGGGAGCCAACCTGACCGCCACGCGGCTGGTCGAAAGCAACCTCTGGGGAGCCAGCCTGGTCAGAGCCGTGTTGCTCCAGACCAATTTTACTGCCGCTAACCTCCAGCAGGCCAATCTACATCAGGCCGTGATGACCGACACCATATTCGATGCGGCCGACTTGTACGGAGCCATCATGCCAGACGGCAGCATACACAGCTGAGCTACAGGTCGGCACCCTTCCGACCGTACTCTAACCTTTTCCAGGCGGCAATAACGGCTACCGTAATGATCACGGCAGCAACCAGTTCCAATGGCGAGTTGGCGATGGCCACCCCCCACGCCACCATAGGCGGGACATACTGTCGCAGAACCAACATGCTTAGCACAAGAACAGTGTTGGTCAGCGTGCCGGCCGCCCCGGTCACGGCGGTGATCGTCACCACCGAGCGACCGCCGCTGGTCAGGTTGCCGATCGGCAGGCCGCGCGGGCGCAGGGCGGCGAAAAGGTCGTCGCCGGGGAAGAGCTTGAGCGTATACTCGCTCGCCAGGATGCCGTCGCCACTGGCCATAATTCGCCGGCACAGGTCGAGGGTGCGCCGGCAGGCGATATGGCGGGCCAGCAAGCCGTCTAACACACCGTGGTCGATTGATGGAAAGAACTGGGCTATATCGGCCTTGAGCACATACTGGTGACGGCGCAGCAGGGCCTGGGCGTGGTCGGCGGCGCGGTGGGTGCCCTTGCCGACCCTGCACGCATAGGACGCGTTCGAAAAGCGGGATTCGAAGATGGGCTCGATCACGCGCACAAGGGCGTGGTGGACGACCCGGTCGCGAAAGGGCGCGGCGCTGATCTTGCGCCGCTTCGGCTCGCGAATGAAGAACGAGCGATAGCGGCCGGGCCGGTAGCTGCCGTCGAGCAGTTGCTGCTCGATCCGGAGGAGATTGGGCTCGAGGTGGCGCTCGAAGGCGGCCACGTCGGGCCGGCGGCGCTTGCTGCGCCGGGCTGTCTCCCAGGCCGCGAAGAGGTTCTCGAAATTCGCGATCTGCGGGAACAGGTTGTTGAAGCTTTTTGGCATTCTACCTCCGCAAAAATAGCGCGATTCCGCGCTGCGCGCGGGTGGGGAAGGGCGGCCCCTTCCCCACACCCCTTCCCCCTCGCTGGCTCACTCGTCTGGCTCTGCCGTAGCGAGGGCTCGCCGGACACAGAAAACAGCAATCAGGAATCAGAACCGGGCAACGGAGAATGACTGGCGACCCGCAACCCGACATTGTCGTAGCGGGTGCGCGGGATGAAGTAGTGGCGGTACGCCCCGCGCACGTATTCTGGCTGGGTGTACCACGACCCGCCGCGTAGCACTCGGATCGCGTCCCGCTCCACATAGTCCTCAAGCCATTCATCCTCCAGCTCGTATGGATAGCCCTTGCCTTCTTGCGTCGCGCACCACTCCCAGACGTTGCCGGCCATGTCGAAGGCGCCATAAGGACTTGCGCCATCGGGGTATCGCCCTACCGGACTGGTCTTTTCTAGCCCAGCCTCTTTGCTGTTGCAGCGCCCCGCCTCCCAACGGTTGCCCCAGGGCCAGATCAAGCCCTCCGGCCCGCGGGCGGCCTTCTCCCACTCGGCCTCGCTCGGCAGGCGGAACTTGTGGCCCGTCCGGGCGCTCAGCCAGCGGCAGTAGGCCACGGCCTCGAACCAGCTCACGCCCACCACCGGGTAGTTGTCGCCGTTCCACTTCGCATCATCCCAATACGCCGGTTTGGCAATCCCCTCTTTCTCGCGCCACTGCCAACCAACCTCTGTCCAGTAGTCCCGATTGTGGTAGCCGTCGCCCTCGACGAAGGGGCGGAACTGGGCGTTGGTCACGGGGGTTTTGCCGATCCAGTAGTCGGGCAGGGTCAACGTGTGCTGAGGCTTCTCGTTATAAATGGCCATCTGATCGGCATCGCTGCTGCCCATCAGGAAGGGGCCGGCGGGTACTTTGACCAGCTTCGGCACCCAGGGCGGCAATACGGCCCTGGCTCCCTGGCTCCCGCTCTCGGGAGCGGGAGCGGGGGGAGGCGCTTGTGCGGCAGGAGCATCTGCCGGCGCCGGTTGCCTTGCCGACAAAGGCTGCTCAGACGCCGCTGTTTGTTCGGTTGGCGGGGCTTCCTCCGGCGCGGCCGGTTCCGCAGGGGTTCCTCTGTCACCTGGCGGCGGCGGCGGAAGGCCGGCAGGAGGCGCCTGCTGCAGCGCCACGACCCGCGCGATCTCGTCGGCAAGCTCGTTCCTGCGCCGTTGCAGGCGCACGTGCTCGGCAGGCGAGGTGGCGCGCTCGATATGGCTCACGACCGCTTGCTGTTCGAGCCGCAGTTCGTGGAGATACTGGTCCAGCGCGTGGGCGCGCACTGCCTCGGCCGCCGCGGGCATCGCGGCACCTGTGGGCAATGGCAGGCTCAGCCACTCGGCGAGGGCCACGCTGAGCAGCGGGCTGCGCGGCGCCCAGTGGCGCCCGACGCGTCGTGCTAGCCCGAGCAGATCCAGGCGCTCGGCGCCGTCGTCGGTACGGCTGGTGCGCTGTACGGCGCCCAGCAGACGCCGTGTGGCTTCCTCCAGCTTCAGCTCGGCAATGCTGCGGCGCAGGTGCTCCAGCAGCGGGTCGTCCTGCTCCAGCAGTGCCCAGGCCAACTCCTCAACGGTGGCCTCGTCGAGCTCGTCGCCGGCCAGGTGCCGCGCAGCCAGCAGCTCGCCGAGGCGCTGGGTGAAGTAGGGATGCCCCCCCACCCGCGCGTAGACAGCGTGCCCGAACGCCCGGGCGGCCCCGGGCTCGACGCCGACGAGGGTGAGGCCGTCAGCGATCACGGCGACCGCGTCGGCCTCGTCGAGATCGCCCAGGCGCACGATCTCGCAGACGTTGCGCAGGGCCGAGGCCTCGACCACGGCCAGGCGGTAGAGTTCGATCCCGCCCGCGAGCACGAACTGGGCTTTGGCGAGGGCCGGGCTGCTCAGGCGGCGCGTATGCAGGGCGCGCAGCACGTGGGCCAGATCCTCGCGGGTGGCGTCGGGCAGGGTGCCCAGCTCGTCGAGCAGCAGCACGAGGCGCAGTACGTTATCGCCGGCCAGGGCATCTTCGAGGAAATCGCCGAGGGCCGGTGCATCCGGGGCATCGGGCGGCTGCGGCGCCTGAGGCAATACGCGGGCGACGGTGCGGGCCAGGTGGCGGTAGGCCTCGGGCGAGCTGGCCCGTGGCAGGCCCTGGAAATCTACTCGGCAGACCCGGATCCCCTCGTCGCGCCGCGCCTTGAGCTGATCTTCCAGGCGCAGCAGCACCGTGGTCTTGCCGTTCTGGCGCCCGCCACAGACCAGCGGGAAGAAGTCAAGGTCGCTGAGACACGCTTGCTCGAGCCGGGCAAGCTCCTTCGCCCGCCCGCGGAAGAGCGGGTGGTTCAGGCGCAGAGCGCCGGAGCGTGTGAAGGGGTTGCGACTCATAGCCGATAGCGGATAGCGGATAGCCGATAGTTCAGCATGATTGTTTGTCACTCATCACTGACCACTTGTCACTCGTTACTCCCTTGGGCCACGGGGGCGCGCCGGGTTCCCAACGCGCCTGGCCGTGGCTCGCGTGCCCCATCCCGACGGTCGGCCCGCACGGACTTACTGGCGGGGGGAGGGGCGGTTCGTCTTCGGCTACGCGGCGTGAGACCACGCAGCCAGGGACCGGCCTGTCATTCTCCGCTGGGGCCGCGCCGCCGCCCGTGGGCGACGGCCCCGTCTGGCCCTGGCGACCCGCCGAATGATTGGCGACCCGCAACCCGATATTGTTGTTGCGGTTGCGCGGGTTGTTGTTGTTGCGGTACGCCCCGCGCACGTTCCACGGCGGAAGACCCTCCCGCCGCGCCACCCGCAGGTGAGTCGGCCGGCCCCCCTATCTCACGGCCCTGAGGCCGGCGATAGCTCGTCAACCCGGCGCAGCCAGCCGCCGAGCAGCCGCCCGATCTCGCCGCTGCGCCGCGCGCCCTCCTCATACTGTTTGAACGAGATTGCCTGAAGATCGCGGGCGAGCCGCAGCAGCAGCCGTAGCTCGGCCAGCGTGGCGTCGGCCTTGCGGAGCAGAGCGGCCTGCCTGTCCGCGTGTTTGGTGGCAGCGATGAGCTGATGCTGGAACACGAAGGCCTCCTCGGTGAGGCGCCGCGCCAGCCCGCTGCGGTGCTCACGCGGCATCTTCCCTGCCAGGGGCAACAGCCAGCGCAGCAGGTCGTAGGTCTGAGTGAAGATCGGCGACTCGCTACTCATACGCCATGCCTCGCGGTAAAAGGGTGCGCCCGCAACAGCTTCGAGCGCAGGCGGTAGGTGTCGGCGTGCTTCGCGTGGGCGATCCAGCTCTGGAGCGAGGCGCGCAGCTTGTCGGCGCTGAGCCGGCCGGAGCGATAGGCGCGCTGCTGGCGCCGCAGCCGACGGACGAACAGGCGC
>CAKZKA010000004.1 GCA_937120965.1 uncultured Chloroflexota bacterium | reverse complement strand
TTCCAATGCGGTATAAGCCACGTTAGCCCGGATGTTCTGTCCGCCCTTAAACCCGGCGGGGAGGGTGTGGGAGGGCTACGCCCTCCCACGAACCCCTTGTTGGCAGGCTCCACACCCCACTGCCGGAGGCGGACGTTGCATCAGCCCTGTACCGCAACCAGCACAGTTGCCCGTACCAGCAGTTGGGGTTACAATATCAGGAACATTTGTTGCTTCAATCACCTGTGGATGGGCAGCGACAGGGAGAATCCGGGGTTCTCCATCTCCTGTTTGGAGAGTTTCTCCTGGGAGGGCTGCGCCCTCCCAAACCCTGCCGGTGGGCAGGGCTTGCCACTCTGTGGGCGGGGGGATGGGAAAACCCGGTTTCCCCGTATGTTCACATCAGATCTCCTGGAAGGGCCGCGCCCTCCCGAACCCTCCCAATCGTTGCGCCTTCGTGGCGCAATCTCAGTCACTGGAGCCTGGCAATGATCACCTATGACGATCTGGTGGCGGGGCTGGAAGATGCCTGGCTCGCCGCGGGCCTGCATGAACACGCCTTTATTGAGAGTGTCATCCCCACCACCCAGGATCGCACGTGCAAAGTTGAACTTTTTCCTGAACACGAAGAACCTCTCACCAGCGAAAACATGCCTCCCTATCTTGAATTGAGCTTTACCTGGTCGCCAGTGCATCAATTGCTCGCCGAGGGCCGCAATCTGCCCGCTGAGCCGCTCGACCTGCAGTGGACCTACACGGCCACGGCGACCAGCTTGCAGGAACGTAGCGACACGGAACTGGTGCGTATGTTCCAGCGCGCCGTTGCGCAAGCCTTCCAGCGCTTCTATCCCGCCGAGGCTGCCGAGATGGAACCGGTGATGGTCGAGGTGCGCCGTATCTATCAGGGCGGCCCGGAGCGCCTGCGCCTGGAATACACCCAACTGGTGAGCAGCACGGTCTCCGATCTGTTTGAGCTGTGGTCCGACCGCGATCTGCAGAATCTGCGCGAGGTGCTGCGGGTGGAGATGCAGCTCGCCAGCGCGATCATCGCCAATCTGGCCGATGCGTTTACCCCCCGGGGGCGTGGCGGCTACCGCACGGTTGACGCGGCATAGGCGGCCAGCGCCAGAACCAGCGCCCCTCCTGCCGCCCCGATCCGTCCTGCCCAACGCTCCGGCACACGGAGTGCAACGCCCAGCGCCAGCGCCGCGCTCAGCATCGCCACGGGCGGCAAGAGCCATCCCGCCCCGTCCGCGGGCAGCCATGGTCCGGCGGCTGCCGCGAGGGCGCCGAGCAGCGGCAACGTCCCCACCAGGAGCAGGCCGAGGGCTCGCAGGGCGCCCGCGGCGCCTCCAGGGCCGGCGCGGAGCAGGCGCGGCAGGCCCAACAGCCAGAGCGCGGCGCCCAGCACCAGCAGCGCCTGTTCCGGCACGGCCCCGGGCCAGCGTAGCAACCGCGATAGCTCCAATCCGCCCGTGGCAACAGCCACGGCCAGGGCCGCTGCCAGCGGCAGCGCGTAGTCGCGCAGCAGCTCGGCAGGAGCGCGATCCCGAGCGGCCAGAACGCGAAAGCGGGGCCACTCCAGCAGGGCCAGGGCCACGGGCAGATCGAGGCCGAAGGGAAAGGGCCGCGCCGGCGCCAGGGGCAACAGGGTCAGCACCACGAGCGGTGGCGCCAGGTCGAGCACGGTGGCCGGCGGCGCCGGCCAGGCAGGCGCAGTGCCACCGGCAGCCAGCCAGCGCATCAACACCAGGCTCGCCACGAGGGCAAACAGGCCACCGGGGTAGAGTAACACACGCGGCCACGCCAGACCCAGGGCGCCCAGCAGCTCACCCATCGCTCAATGCTCGCGCAGGGCGAGCAGCCGCAGGGCCACCCAGCACAGCGCGCTGAGGACGAGCATCAGCCCGGCCAGGGCGACCGAGGGCAGGGTGGCAACGGGCTGCCGCGTCGTGTCAAAGGCGATCAGGCCCGCCCAGGGCCAGGCGACGATCTCGCCAAAGGGCGTCAGCCCACCCTGGAGCTGGGCCGTTACCGGGGTCAGCAGGCCCGCCAGCGCCAGTGGCGCGCCCAGGCCCAGCCCGGCGCTGTACGCCGCTGCCAGCCAGGCCCGCCCCTCCGGCGTGAGTGCCGGCCGGACGGCAGCACTGGCGGTAGAGGACCCTGGCTCTGCCCGAGGTCGCCCGGTAGAGGCCGCCGGGTGCGATGGTTCCTGCTTATCCGGGGCCTCCCCGCCGGGGGGTGGGGCAGAGGCCACCAGGGTAGCATCGAGGGGAGCGTCGGGGTGGCCGCGCTCGCCCTGCTCCAGCCCGGCGCCGGTTGGCGCTGCGAGGCCTGCCGGGCGGGGCGCGCCAGCGAGGCGCGCTGGCGGTAAAGCAGCCAGCAGGGCTGCGAGCCACAACGCCACGGTCAGCGCAGGCACTCCCCCGGCAGCGGCTGCGGCGATGGCCAGCCATCCGGCCACGAACGGCCCGCTAAGCGGCACCGCAGCAGAGAGCAGCCAGAGCGCGCGCGCTCCTGCAGCCGGACGCTCCAACCCCAGACGCAGCGCCGGCCAGAGGAGCAGCGCGTACCCCACGACGGAAAGTCCGGCCGCCGAGCCCATCCCCGCCCCGGCGATGGCCATCCCGCCCAGAGACAGACCCAGCCACGGGGCAGCCCGCTCCACTGGCGCGACCACAGCGCGCCAGGCTCCCCACAGCGCTATCAGGCCGCCCATCAGCAAGGCGGCGAAGAGCCAGCCCGGGTTCCACGGCCCCAGGCTGAACAGACGCACCAGGGCGTAGAGGCAGCCGCTGGCCAGGATTGGCGCGCTGGCAGGCGCACCTTCTCCGGCCAGCGCCCGGGCGTCCAGGGCCAGCAACGCAGCCACGAGGATCAGCGCGAAGCTCAGACTGTTCAACCCGGCCCCCGCCAGCGGCGCGCCGTAGTTCCACTCGCCGCCGGTCAGGCCGATGAGCGCCATCCCCGCCACCACACCGAGCGGCGCCAGACGCGGGACCTGCCGGCTCCAGCCGGGCAACCCGGCGCGCTCGAGAGACTCAGCGCCGGTCAGCAGCCCCGCCAGGGCCAGCAGCCCTCCCAGCGCGCCGAGGTGGCCCTGCAACCCGGCCATCGCTACCAGCCAGGCTACGGCCACGGCGCTCCAGCGATGGGCCGTGCCCCGGGCCAGGGTAACCAGGCCATGCGCGGCAACGACGACCACCAGCAGCGCGCTGAGCGCATCGGCGCGCAGCAACCCATCCTGGCGAGCCAGTGGCGCGTCGTGGGCCAGCCCGGCCAGTATCAGGCCGGCGGCCAGCAGGAGCGCCAGGAGGGCGAGGGGGGCGTTTCTCAGCACCATCGCAACTCGCGCCCGCTATCTTCTGACCCCGCCCGCAAGCTCCTGGCGGCGGTAACGGCACTGATCGCAGAAGACCACGCGATAGCCGGCGACGGTCGCGCGGCGCAGCGGGCCGCCGCAGTTGGGGCAGGTGAGCGACAGGAGACTACCCGCGCCGGTCACGATTGGTTCCTGGTGGGCAGTTGCAACCTGGGGCGTGGCAGGAGTAGGGGGAGGGGGCGCCGACGGCGGGGCAACAGGTTGATGTGTAGCGGGGAGGGGATGCGCGGAGGATGGCGGGGGTGGCGCCGGCTGCGCGGGCGAGGGCGGGGCAAAACCCCAGAGGTCACTCAACCGCTCGACGAGGCGAGCATAATCGGCGGCGCCGCGGGAGCGCGGATCGTACTCGTAGATCGTCTTGCCCCGGGCCGACGACTCCGACAGGCGCACATTGATCCGGATGGGGTCCATAACCAGGCTGCCATACTGCTCGCGTAACTGCTCCAGCAGCTCGACTGACTGCCGTGTTCGCGCATCGAAGAGGGTCGGCACGATGGCCCGCAGGCTGCCGGCGTTGCCCTTGACCCGACTGAGTTGCACCACGAGCATTTCCAGGCCCCGCACGGCAAAAGGCTCGACCGTCGTAGGCACGATCACATCAGTGGCCGCGTGCAGCGCATTGAGGTTCAGCACCGTCAGCGAGCCGCCGCAGTCAACGAAGATAAAATCATACTCCGCGCGCAGCGGGCGAAGCGCCTGTTCGAGCACGCGCGGCCAGTCGGGCCGCCGGGCGATCGCTGGCTGGGCCGTCAGCAAGGTGGCATCGGCGGCGATCAGGTCGAGATTCTGGCGCACAGGGGTGCGGCAATCAGCGGCGCGCGCGCCGTCAACCAGCGCATCGTAGAGCGTACGGCGCGGGCTGACCCCGAGAGCCATCGCCAGGTTACCCTGGGCATCCACGTCCACCAGCAGCACGCGCGCGCCTTTGAGCGCCAGGCCGGCGCTGAGGTTCACCACGGTGGTGGTCTTGCCAATTCCGCCTTTCAGGTTCGTGACAGCGACGATACGGCCCATAGAAAACCTGGCTTATTTTGTTCCTGGGAGGGCTGCGCCCTCCCAAACCCTCCCCTCAGGAAGGGGCGTGGGGAAACCTGGTTTCCCCATATGTTTACGTTAGCCCGCAGAAGCAGGCATACCGGCAAGTGTAGTGCAATGATCGGGGCATGTCAACTAGCGTGGGATTGGTATGTATTCAGCGCAGCGCCGCTCTTCTACGGCCTCCCCACCGGCAGGGGCGCGGGGAAACCCGGTTGCCCCATTCCCCAACCGCGGTTGGGAGCGGCTGCCACCCCCACAGGCAGGGGTGCGGTTCGACAGGCTCACCGCAGGTGGGGAAACCCGGTTTCCCCATATGTTCACCTCAGT
>CAKZKA010000003.1 GCA_937120965.1 uncultured Chloroflexota bacterium | reverse complement strand
TTCACACTTCTCCTGGGAGCGCCGGCATCTTGCCCGCATCCAGGCCCTTGCGGGCGGGACGCCCGCGCTCCCGGGGTGACGCCTTACCCCAAATGTGAACACGTACACCACCAGAGGGTTTGCCACGGGCTGTGGGCTGTGGTACAATCCTCGATATTCCAAGCGCAACAAGTTCGCAAACTGTATCGAGATTCGGCCACGCGCGCCGTATCGCAGCACCATCGCTGAAGTGTATCTGTTGACATGTCCGATTCTGCGCACCGGGGGTGACGGCCCACCGTGGCGCTCTGTGATCGCCCCGCGCACAACCAGTGGTTCGCCGCGGCGCCTCGCCCCGAAAGGGTCGGTGGCCCAGCGCCGCTCAGAGTATTGAGGAGACCCATGAAGCGACAGATGCTCGCAGTGCTGGCCGGCGCGCTCGCCATGCTTCTGGCGGCGTGTGGGGGCCAGCAGCCCCAGGCGGCGGCCACCCAGCCGCCCGCTGCCGCCACCGAGGCGCCGGCGGCCGTTGCGCCCACCGCCGCGCCCGCCGCCACTGCCGCCCCCGCGCCCGGGGGCGGCGCCGCTGCTCAGCCCACCGCTGGCGGGCGTTTGCAGACGATCATCAGCCGCGGCAACCTGATCTGCGGCGTGAACCAGGTGCTGCCCGGCTTCGGTAACGTTGACAGCGCGGGGAACTTCAGCGGTTTCGATGTGGACTTCTGCAAGGCTGTGGCCGCCGCGATCTTCGACGACCCGACCAGGGTCGAGTATCGCCCGCTGACCGCCCAGGAGCGCTTTACGGCGCTGCAATCGGGCGAGATTGACGTGCTGATCCGCAACACCACCTGGACGCTCGGCCGCGATGGTTCGGTCGGTCTCGACTTTGCCCCGATCACCTTCTACGACGGTCAGGGGATGATGGTGCGCAAAGATAGCGGTATCGAAAAGCTGGAGGACATGGCCGGCGCGCGTATCTGCGTGCAGACCGGCACCACCACCGAGCTGAACCTGGCCGACAACTTCCGCCAGCGTAACCTCCAGTTCGAGGCGGTGGTCTTCCAGGACGCCGATGCGACCTTCGCCGCCTATGATAGTGGCCAGTGCGATGGTTTTACCACCGACAAGTCGGGGCTGGTGAGCTACCAGACCAAGGCCGCCAACCCGGCTGACCACAAGATCCTCGACGTGACCATGTCGAAAGAGCCGCTGGCGCCCTCCGTGTTGCAGGGCGACGCGCAGTGGGCCGACGCGGTGCGCTGGGTGGTCTTTGCGACGATCCAGGCCGAGGAGCTTGGCATTACCTCGGCCAACATTGGCACCTTCGCCAATAGCCAGGACCCCAACATCCGCCGCTTCCTCGGTATCGAGGGCGAGCTGGGGCAGGGCATCGGCCTGCCCAACGACTTCGCTGCGCGGGTGGTCCGCCACGTGGGCAACTACGCGGAGATCTACGATCGCAACCTGGGCCCCAATACGCCCTTCAACCTGCCCCGCGGTCTGAACACGCTCTACACTGAGGGCGGGTTGCTCTACTCGCCGCCGTTCCGCTAGGGACTGTGTTTGGGGGGCTGCGCCCTCCCAAACCCTCCGCAGAGGGGAAGCGGGGCAACCAGCTTGCCCCGCGCCCCGGCCCGCGCGACGGGGGCGTGTGAAAGGACACGTTCTCCCCGGCGGAGCTTCTCCTGGGAAACACGGAGCTTCTATCCCAACCGAAGGGTACAGCATGGCCGTCACCACGCCGCCCGGTCAGCCAGCGAGGATCCCCTTTTATCGCGATACCCGCATCATCGCGATTATTGTCCAGGTCGTCTTCGCCCTGGTGGTGATCGGGACGCTCTGGTTCCTCTACAGCACCATGATGGACGGGCTGCGGCGGGCCAACCTGCTGCCGAGCTTTGCCTTTCTGCGTCAGCCCGCTAGCTTCCCGATCAGTGAGTCACCGATCCCCTATGATCCCTCGCGCACCTACGCCTATGCCTTCCTGGTGGGGGTGCTCAATACGCTCCGGGTCGCCAGTATCGGGATCGTGCTCGCTACCATCCTGGGGATCGTCCTGGGAATCGCCCGCCTCTCGAACAACTGGCTGCTGCGCAACATCGCCACCGTCTATGTCGAGATTGTGCGCAATGTCCCGTTGCTGCTGCAACTGTTCTTCTGGTATGCGATGAGCCAGGCGTTCCCACGGGTTCAGGAGGCGATCAGCTTCGGCGGGCTGCTCTTCCTGCACAACCGCGGCGTGACGATCGCCTGGCCACGGGCCAATGATGATTTTGGCGCCTGGGCGCCCTGGCTCTGGGCCGGGCTGATTGCCGGGGTGGGCTTCTACATCGCGCGACGCATCCAGTTCGCTCGGCGCGACCGGCCGGGCGTGGCCCTGCCCTGGGCGCTGCTGATCGCCGCCGCAATCGCCCTGCTGGGCTTCGTCGTGACTCGTGTGATTGCCGGCCAGTGGCCGGTGACGCTGGAGATCCCCGAGTTGCAGCGCTTTGGCTTCAGCGGCGGCATTACCATGACCACCAACTTCGCCGCATTGCTCTTTGGCCTGGTGATCTACACCGCCACCTTCATCGGCGAGATCGTGCGCAGCGGCATCCAGGCGGTCAACAAGGGCCAGCGTGAGGCGGCCCGCGCCCTCGGCCTGACCAATGCACAGACCCTGCGCCTGGTGATCTTTCCCCAGGCGCTGCGGATCATCATCCCGCCGATGACCAGTCAGTACCTCAATCTGACCAAGAACAGCAGCCTCGCTGTCGCTATCGGCTTCCCCGACCTCTTTGCCGTGGCCGGTACCACGCTGAACCAGACCGGTCAGGCCGTGCCGGTGATCCTGATGGTCATGGCCTCGTACCTGAGCATCAGCCTGCTCACCTCGCTGCTGATGAACTGGTACAACAAGCGCATGCAGCTCGTCGAGAGGTGACGCCATGGCGACCGAAGCCTCCCAGCCCCGCGCCCGCGCCCCGCGCCCAAGCATCGGCGTGCTCGAATGGCTGCGCCAGAACCTGTTCAGCAACTGGTGGAACACCCTGCTCAGTATCGTCCTGCTGTTCCTGGTCTTCCAGGCGCTCAGCGGTTTGCTGCGCTGGGTTGTGACCACCGAGGGGTGGATCGGCGTGACCAGCAACGTGCGCCTGTTGCTGGTTGGGCGCTACCCGCCGGACCAGATCTGGCGGCCCGAGCTGGTGGTGGGGCTGATTGCTGTGCTGCTCGGGCTGAGCGGTGGGGCCTGGCGGGGGATCCCGCTGGTCCTGGCCGTGGGGTTCAGTGTGGCAATGGCTGTGCTGGGCCTGTTGTCGCTGGCCCTGCCGCCCGACCAGGTGCAGCCGGTCTTCTCGACGCGCCTGTTCCTGTTTGGTGTCGCCGCGCTGACCGCGCTCGGGCTGGCGGCGGCCTGGCGCGGCGGGAGCCGGTTGCGCTGGCCGCTGGTGGCCGGCTGGATCCTGTTGTACCCCGTGGCAGTGCTGATCCTGCGCGGCGTGGGTGAGGCTACGATCGGCACCAATCTCTGGGGTGGACTGATGCTGACCATGATCCTGGCGATCAGCGGGATCGTGCTCTCGTTTCCCCTGGGGGTGCTTCTGGCCCTGGGTCGGCGCAGTAACCTGCCGGTGATCAAATGGTTCTGCGTGGCCTACATTGAACTGATCCGCGGCGTGCCGCTGGTGACAGTGCTCTTCATGGCTTCGCTCATGCTGCCGCTGTTTCTGCCCGCCGAAGTGCGAGTGGACGCCGTGGTGCGGGCGATTGTCGCCGTCACGCTGTTCAGCGCGGCGTATCTGGCCGAAAACGTGCGGGGCGGGCTACAGGCCATTCCCAGGGGCCAGGTCGAGGCTGCGCGCGCCCTGGGCCTCAATGTGGTGCAGACCACCCTGTTGATCACCCTGCCCCAGGCCCTGCGAGCGGTTATCCCCGTGCTGGTGGGCCAGTTCATCGCTCTGTTCAAGGATACCTCGCTGGTCGTGATCATCGGCCTGATGGATTTGCTCGGCGCCGCGCAGGCGATCTACACCCAGCCCCAGTGGCTCGGCATTCCCGGCGGCGTCTGGCGCGAAACGTTCTTCGTGGTGGCCGGTATCTACTGGATCTTCAGCTTCACCATGTCGCGCACGGCGCGCCAGATCGAAACCAATTTGAACGTGGGTAAACTCTAGCTCCGTGGGCAGGGGGCCGGGGGAAAGGCGTCTTTCTGGGAGGGCCATGCCCTCCCACACCCTCCCTGAGGGGAGGGTGATGGGGAAACCAGGTTTCCCCGTCCCCCAACCGGTGGCGGGGGCGCCCGGCGCCCCCGCAGGGAGGGGCGTGGGGAACCCCGGTTGCCCCATATGTTCAGACACTTGAAGGAGCTTCAATAACCCATGCACAGAACAAATTCTTCAAACGATGACATAATCATCTGCGAGAACGTCAATAAATGGTACGGTGAATACCATGCTTTGCGTGACGTGAACCTGCGGGTGAAGCGCGGCGAGGTGGTGGTGATCTGCGGGCCCTCGGGCAGCGGCAAGAGCACCTTCATCCGCACCATCAACCGCCTGGAGGAGCATCAGGAGGGGCGGATCATCGTTGACGGCATCGAGATGACCAACGATATCCGCAACATTGATGCCATTCGCCGCGAGACGGGGATGGTCTTCCAGCAATTCAATCTCTTCCCCCATCTGACGGTGCTGCAAAACATCACCCTGGCGCCAATCTGGGTGCGGAAGCAGACGCGCGCCGAGAGTGAGAAACGCGCGCTCGAGCTGCTCGAGCGGGTCGGCATCCGCGAGCAGGCCAACAAGTACCCCGGTCAGCTCTCAGGCGGGCAGCAGCAGCGTGTGGCTATCGCCCGCGCCCTGGCGATGAGCCCGCGGATTATGCTCTTCGACGAGCCGACTTCGGCCCTCGACCCTGAGATGATCAAAGAGGTGCTTGATGTGATGCGTGAACTGGCCCACTCGGGGATGACCATGCTCTGCGTGACCCACGAGATGGGTTTTGCCCGCGAGGTGGCCGATCGGGTTGTATTTATGGACCGCGGGCAGATTGTGGAGGAGAATACGCCGGAGTTGTTCTTCGAGAATCCGCGCCACGAGCGGACGAAGCTGTTTCTGTCGCAGATTCTGTAGGCGGCAGCGCCGCCGGCCTCCCGGCGGTGTGCGGGACGTTTCCCTTCAGTCGTCCATGCGGCTGCGCCGCACAACACCAGAATGAAAATATGTGTTCTTGGGAGGGCGAAGCCCTCCCAAACCCTCCCCGCTGGCGGGTTGGTTCCTGGGAGGGCGTAGAGGCGCGGCGCCGCCGCGCCTCTACGCCCAAACCCTCCCGTACACGGCCTATTTTCACCTCAGGAAGCCCATCCCAGCCCAGCCAGGTGGAACCCTTTGAAGGGCGCTTCGCTCCCGCGCTTCCGGCCCCCGGGGGGCGCGCAGGGGCGCCTCATCCCTCGATGATGCGTAATTCGCGCCCGAAGGTGGTAAGACTACGCGCGCCGTCGGCGCTGATGACCACGTCGTCCTCGATGCGCGCGCCGGTGACGCCAGGCAGGTAGATGCCTGGCTCCACAGTGAAGGTGACGCCCGCCGGCAGTGGCTCGTCGCTGCCAGCGACAATGTCGGGCGGCTCGTGGGTTTCCAGGCCGATGCCGTGGCCGGTGCGGTGGATGAAGAACGCGCCATAGCCGCCCTGTTCAATCACCTGGCGCGCTGCCGCGTCGATCTCGGCGCCACTGGCCCCCGGTCGCGCCGCGGCCCGTCCCGCTGCATTGGCCTGCAACACCAGGTCGTAGATCCGGCGTGCCTCGGCGCCCGGCTCGCCAATCGCGATGGTGCGTGTAATGTCGGAAATGTAGCCGCCGTAGCGCGCGCCGCAGTCGAGGATCACCAGGTCGCCGGGCTGCAAGGCGCGGTCGGTGTTACTGTGGTGCGGATTGGCGGCGTTGGGTCCCGAGGCGACGATGTTCTCGAAGCTTTCACCCTCGGCGCCAGCAGCGAGGATGGCCTCGGAGCAGAGACGGGAGACCTGGCGTTCGGTCATACCAGGGCGAATCTGCGCGATGGTCCGCTCCAGGGCGGTCTCGACGATCTGCACCGCCCGTTCGATGGTCGCCAGTTCTTCAGCATCCTTCACCATCCGCAGCGCGGCGAGGATCGGCGTCGCGTCACGGGTGCGCAGGTCGGGAATGACCGCCTCCAGCGCGCGCAGTTCCATCACTCGCAGCGAGGCGTACTCCAGGGCCAGGGTGCAGCCACGGGCTGCAGGCCCGAACGCTGCGCTCGCCGCCGCGGCCAGGGCCCCGGCGGGACCCTCGGCGTCGTGCCAGGGGAAGTAGCGCATGGGGATGCGCGCGGTAGCCTCGGCGCGCCCGTGCTCCAGGGCCGGGATGACGAAGCACGGCGGCGACCCATCGGCAGGCACGAGCGCCAGTGAGAGCCGCTTGCCTTTGTGAAAGGTCAACCCGCTCAGATAGGTCAGATTCGCGTCGGGCATGAGGGCCAGCCCATCGAGCCGGTGGGTGTGCAGGGCCTGGATCACCCGGTTCAGGCGTTGCTGGCTCATCGTGGTTCCTCTCCCTTGCCCTGCCCCGAGGCAAACGGGAACCCGGATGCTGCCGCGTTCCCGCCCGGTGGGCCTTTAGGGGCGGACAGAACGTATGGGCGCCGACGGGCATTATACCAATTACCGTTGATGCTGCCGCATTGCTTGAAGCGGTTTCAGGCGTTGTCCTGCCCAGCGTGGCAATCCACAATCCACAATCCAAAATGGTATTAAACCGGTGGGCCGGCGGGGACCTCAACGCCGCGCGCGGCCAGTTCCTGGGGCAGCAGCGCGTGATACAGGAAGCTGTGAACCGGAGTGGGCACTCCGGCAGCCTGGCCAAGACGCACCACCGCGCCGTTCTGGGCCTCCAGTTCCGAGGGGCGACCCTCCATAATGTCGCGCTGCATCGAAGCGGTGCCCTCGTAGGGCATCGTATCGAGGAAACGCAGGGTGGCCTCGACCTGGAGCGGGTCGAGGGCCACGCCACGGGCGTTGGCCACTGCCACCACCTCGCGCAACCCCGCTTCGGCCATGGCCCGCGTGCCCGGCAGGCGCAGCCAGACCCCGATAGGCGCCCGGGTGACGGCGCCGAGGCCGCTCCAGGTACAGACGAGCATGAACTTCTCCCAGATCGCCACGTGGATATCAGGCGGGACGATGGCGCCGAAGCGCGCGTCGCTGAAGGCGGCCCGCAGGGCTTCTACCCGGGCGCTGCGCCGATTGTCAAGCTCGCCGAAGATGATCGTCGGCTCGGCCCCGACATGGCGAATAACCCCCGGGGCAGCGATGTAGGCGATGATGCGGCATAGTCCGCCGAGGACATGGCCCGGTCCCAGGGCCGCGGCGAGGATGTCGTGGGCCTCGACCCCGTTGAGAAGCGGCAAGACCACCGTCGCGGGGCCGATCAGCGGGGCCAGATCGGGAGCTGCCTCAACGAGGTGCCAGTTCTTCACCGCCACCAGCACCAGGTCCACCGGGCCAATGGTGGACGGGTCGCTGGTCGCGCTGGCGGGGCGAATGTTCAGGGCGCCCCGGGGGCTTTCAACGCGCAGCCCGGCGGCCCGGATGGCCTCCAGGTGCGCGCCGCGGCCGATCAGGTGCACCTCGTGGCCGGCCTGCGCCAGGTGCGCGCCAAAATAGCCGCCCACCCCGCCTGCGCCAAAGACTGCAATACGCATCAGGATCTCCTCACAGCTCCACCTTCAGACGCAGGTTCCCGAGGCGCAACTCATCGCCCTGTTTGAGCGGCGCGGGCTGGCGCGGACTCAGGCGGGCGGCGTTCAGGAACGTCCCGTTGGTACTGTCAAGATCCTCGACCATAATCTGGCCGGCCTGCACGAAGAGGCGCGCGTGGCGGCGGCCCACGCCGAGATTGATCCCATCGTAGTCGGTCAGATCCACATCGGGGAAGAAGTTGCTCACCGCATCGGCGCGGCCGACCAGAGCCTGCGGCGCCGCCGGGAGCGCCACCACGGCGCCGGAGGGCTGCACGACCAGCCGCGCAGGGGCGAGCGTTGTTCGGGGCGGCGCTGCTGGCGCCACTGGCGGCGGGGTAACCGGCGCCACCGGTCGGGGAGGCGGATAGGCGGGTTGGGGCGGCACGCCGCCATACGCCGGCGTAGGGGCCACAGGGCGCGTTGCGCCAAGCAGGGGCGCGCCACAGTTGTCGCAAAACGCCTCACCCGCCATCGCTGCTGCACCGCACTGGGGGCAGACGCTCGGCCCGACGGCAGCAGGCGGCGCAGCGGGGCGCGCCGGGCCGCTAGCCGGCGGTGGCGCGGCCGGACCCTGCGCAGGCACCGGGATCATCACCGCGCCGCACTGGTCGCAGTAACGTGCGGAAGGGGGATTCTCAACACCACATTGCGGACAGAACGGCATAGGTTCCCACTCCCAGGTATGTTATCTTTCCGGATCCTGGCGATAGGACTGCGCCCGCAGGCGGCTTGTTGCAGGGTACTATAGCACAGGCTGCGCCGGATGCAACTCGCGCCGCTTCAGCCGACTGCGCGGCTGTGCCGCGCAACGATATAATTTTGTTCCTGGGAGGGCATGGCCCTCCCAGACCCTCCCCCCTGCTATAATAAACCCCACGCCAACCAGGACACGAGGGAGCAGCATCCATGGACCTCACTGCCGGCTACGAGATGTTTTTGACCGACGAACACGCCATGCTGCGGCAAACGGTGCGCCAGTTTGCCGAGAAAGAGGTTGCCCCGTTCATCCGCGCCTGGGACCGCTCGGGCGCCGAACAGCACGAAGGCCCCGAAACGCGTCCGCATATCCGCCCGGTGCTGAAGCGGATGGGTGAGCTGGGCTTCCTTGGCATCTGCCTGCCCCGGCGCTACGGTGGCGCGGGAATGGATTACCTCGCCCTCGCTGTGGTCTGCGAGGAACTCGAACGGGTAGACAGCTTCCTGCGGGTGGTGATGTCGGTGCACACCGGCCTCAACTCGCTGAGCCTCTTCCAGTGGGGCACCGAGGAGCAGAAGCAGCGCTACCTGGTTCCCCAGGCCCGCGGCGAGCAACTCGCCGGCTACTGCCTCACCGAACCCGACTCGGGAACCGACGCCGCGGCCATGCGCGCCACTGCCCGCCGCGACGGCGATAGCTATATCCTCAATGGTGAAAAGACCTGGATCAGCCTGGCTGACATCGCCGACAACTTCCTGGTGATGGCGAAAACTAACCCGGAGCAGGGCGCCCGGGGCATCTCGGCGTTCATCGTCGAGCGGCGCTGGTCCGGCGTCTCCAGCCAGCCCATCCACGGAAAGCTGGGGGTGCGTGCCGGCAACACGGGGAGCGTTCTTTTTCAAGATGTGCGGGTGCCCCTGGCCAACCGGCTCGGCGAGGAAGGCGAGGGCTTTAAGATCGCCATGGCCGCTCTCGACAACGGGCGCTACACGGTGGCAGCCGGCGCTACCGGCCTGATCCAGGCCAGTCTGGAGGCCAGCCTGCGCTACGCCCGCGAACGCCACACCTTTGGCAAACCCATCGCCGAACATCAGCTTGTCAAGCGAATGCTCAGCCACATGGTCCGCAAGCTCGACACCTCGCGGCTGCTGGTCTACCGGGCGGGCTGGATGAAGAACCGGGGGCTGCGCAACACGCGCGAAACCACCCTGGCCAAGTGGCATGCCACTGTTTCAAGCTTTGAGTGCGCCGATGATGCGATTCAGATCCACGGCGCCTACGGCTACGCCGATGAGTATCCGGTGGAGCGTTACCTGCGCAACGCACGCGGGGCGGTGATCTACGAAGGCACACGCGAATTGCAGGAACTCCTGCAGGCCGATTTCGCCCTCGGTTACCGGATCAACCCGCCGCTCCGCTGCGAACTCCCGCCGTATGATCCCGAGGTATGGGGTTGACAGTCGGGCCAAAAACACGGATTATATGTGCATGTCGGTCCCCCGGGCGCATATAGGAGTATGAACGAGTCTTCCCGGGAGGGTGAAGCCTCCCCGGACTTTCCCCGTGGGTAGGGAGTAAGCAAGCCGGGTTTCCCTTCCACCCCTTCGCAGGGGCGCCGAACAACCGGGCTTTCTCACCCGCGGCGGGCACGTCGAACCGTGCCCCTCCCTGTGAGGCTCTCAGGGATAGACTTTTTTGCGGAGCGCATCAGGAATGCTATGGCCGCAGCGCGCCCTTCGGGGCATCTTGCGCCCATCCGGGCCGTTGCGGGCGGGACGCCCGCGCACCCGGGGCGGCGCCTCACCCTGAAGGTGAACGGTACTTTCCCCGGTCCAACGCACAGGGGATACAGAACGTGGTACAATCGGTGGCGTTACGGGTGCCGGTAGGGTGTCGCGCGAGCGGCGCCCCGACGAAGGAGCTTGGGCATGCACATCGTCGTGTGTATGAAGCAGGTCCCTCGGGACAACTCGGTCAAGATCAACCCTGACCTGAGCATCAACGCTGACGGGATCGAGAAGATCATCAACCTGTTCGACGAGTACGCGATCGAGGAAGGAATTATCTGGAACGAGAAGCACGGCGGGAAGCTGACCGTTCTCTCGATGGGCGCCGACGAGTGGGTTGAGCAGATGCGCCGCGCCCTGGCGATGGGCGCTACCGACTCGCTGCTGCTGAAGGACCCGGCGTTTGCCACGCTCGACACCATCGCCGCGGCGAAAGTGGTGGCAGCGGCAATTCGCAAGCTCGGCGACGTGGATCTGATCCTCACCGGGCGGAACAGCACCGACGATGAGAGCGGCGCCTTCGCCCCTGCCCTGGCGCGGATTCTGGGCTGGCCCCAGCTTACCTACGTGGGGAAGGTGATCGATGTGAACCCCGGTAGCAAGACCATTACCGCCGAGCGCCATCTGGAGACGGTGGTGGAAACGGTGACTGCGCCGCTGCCGGCTGTGGTGAGCGTGATCAAGGATATCAACAACCCGCGTTACCCCTCACTACTGAAGATTAAGAAGGTCGCCAAGGTAGAGCCTCCAGTGTGGACCGCGGCTGATCTGGGGGTCAGCGGTCTTGTGCCGACGGTCACGGTTACCCAGCGCGTGCCGCCGCCGCCGCGCCCCAGCGGTGAGACGATTGATGGCCCCGATGCGGCCACCAAGGTGAAGAAGCTGGTCGATAAGCTGCTGGAGAACCAGATTATCTAGCGCGAGACGTTGCCCCCGCTGTGCCGGCGGTGCGTCCGTCGGTGTGGGCGGGCGCTGGTAGCGTTGTGTCGCAGGAGGAGCATATGCCGGGCGTACTGGTTTATGTAGAGCAGGTGGACGGCGAGATTGCGGCCGTCACCCGGGAGTTGCTGGGTAAGGGCAAGGAACTGGCGGCTGCCCTGGGCGGCTCGTTGAGCGCCGTGGTGGTTGGCAGTGGCGTGGGCGCAGTGGCCCAGAAGGCGGCTGCCTATGGCGCCGATACGGTCTATAGCGTTGATGATCCGCGGCTCTCCCCCTACACGACCGATGGGCACGTGGCGGCGGTAAAGGCCGCCGTGGCCGCGGCCCAGCCCTCGCTGATCCTCGCGGGGGCCAGCTTCCAGATGCGCGACTTCGGCGCGGCCCTCGCCGCCGATCTGGATGCCGGACTGGTGGTGGACGCGATTGACCTGAAGGCCGATGGCGGCGCAATAACCGCAGTGCGCCCTTCCCACGGCGGCAATGTGATTAATACCTATGCCTTTGCCGCGGGCCGACCGGTGGTGGCCCTGGTGCGCAAGCAGAGCTTCCCCGAGGCGCAGCCCGGCGCCGCCGCTGGCTCTGTGCAGGCCCTCGCCCTCGACGGCGCCGAGATCCGCACGACGGTGACCAGCGTGGCGCCGAAGACTGGCGCGGTCAACCTCACCGATGCCGCTATTATCGTGACCGGTGGGCGCGGTCTGGGTGATAAGGATAACTACTACAAGCTCATCCCGCCTCTGGCCGAAGCCTTTGGCGGCGCCTACGGCGCCTCGCGCGCGATTGTGGACGCCGGCTGGGTGCCCTACGAGCATCAGGTCGGCCAGACGGGCAAGACGGTCTCACCCAAGCTCTACGTTGCCTGCGGCGTCTCCGGGGCCATTCAGCACCTGGCAGGTATGCGCACCAGCCGCAACATCGTGGCGATCAACAAAGACCCCGAGGCGCCGATCTTCCGCGTCGCCACCTTCGGCCTGGTCGGCGATGTCAACGAGGTGCTGCCCCTGTTGACCCAGGAGTTGAAGAGCCGTTTGGGCAGGTAGCATGCCGGGGAACCCGCGGTTCCCTGGCTCTCGCGCTCCGACTGGTTAGACAACCAGGGCAAAAGGGAAAAGGCCGTCGGCAAACCGAACTGCCCTGACGCTCTGCGCAGCCTGAATGAACGGTGGCGCAGGTTCAGCGTCGGCGCCTGGCGCCTTTTCCCTTTTGCCTTTTCCTCCCGGGTCGGCCCGGTTGCCCCGCCAATCTCCAGGTGGGACGCCTGCTGCTTGAACCCGATCTTATATCTGCTTCAAGCAATGCGGCATCATCAACGGTAATTGGTATAACGCCCGTCGGCGTCCATGTGTTCTGTCCGCCCCTGAACTCGCTCAGGGAGAGGGGGCAGGGGGGATGAGGACCAGCAGCCCATCAGGACGCCATCCGCCAGAAAGTCTACAACTGAAAGGGAGGGTGCGCGAGGGCGGCGCCTTTCCGGCAACCTGCTTCCTCCGCAGGGGTCAAGGGGAAACCTGGCGTTCCCCTCCGGTGTTATGCGCCCCGCGAATGGTGCACCGGCGGTACGGATCCCACGGAGTTCTACCTATGTCTCGACGTTTGATTGCCACCCTCGGCGTACTGGCATTAGTGTGCAGCGGGGCTGCACTGATTGTTGCCCAGTCCGGCGCTTTCCGCTTGTTTGTGCCGCTGCTTGTTTCTGCCACCCCCCAACCGGCGCCGTCGCCCACGCTCCCCGCGGCGCCGTCGCCTACTCCGGGCGTCACGCCAGTGCCGGGTGTGCCGTTGCCCGTGCCGCCCCCCGATGCCGCCAGCGCTCGCTTGCAGGCGCCAGCCGGCTTTGCCGTGCGCCTCTTCGCCACGGGATTGCAGGGGCCGCGCCTGATGGCTGTCGGCCCCGACGGGCGCCTCTACGTCGCCGAACGAGGCGTCGGGCGCGTGGTGCGCCTGCCCGACCGCAACAACGATGGTCTGGCCGATGGCGTGGAAGTGGTGGCCGCTGGTCTGAATGGCGTGCATAGTCTGGCGTGGCGCGGCGCAGATCTCTACGCCGCTATGAATGACCGGGTGGTGCGTCTGCGTGACGCGAATGGTGATGGTGACGCCGCCGATCCCGGCGAGCAGACGCTGATCGTGAGCGGCCTGCCCGCCGATGGCGGCCATACGTCGCGAACTGTCCACATTGGTCCGGACGATCGGCTTTACGTGGCGGTAGGTTCGAGGTGCAATATTCCAGTTGGTGGATGCAGTGAGGGTGACCCGCGGCGAGCCGCCATCCTGCGCTATACCCTCGATGGTGGCATTCCTGCCGATAATCCCTTCGTCGGTGACCCCGACGAGCGCCGCCGGGCGGTATGGGCTGATGGCCTGCGCAACAGCGTTGATTTCGTCTTTACTCCCGATGGACGGCTCTGGGCCACCCACAATGGTAGTGATGGTCTCGGCGACGATCTGCCGCCGGAAGAGATTGTCATTGATGTCGAGCCAGGCCAGCACTACGGCTGGCCTTACTGCTATACTGAGCAGGTGGGGGCCGTGCCCGATGGCGCCCGTGAGGTGCGCGACACCCGCGTGCCCTTCGATGCGCGCATCTCGAGCTGCGATCAGGTCGTTCCGGCGCGCTTCACCGACCTGGCCCACTACGCGCCGCTGGGTGTGGCGCAGTACCGGGCTGGCCATTTTCCTCCCGCCTACCGCGGCAACCTCTTTGTTGCCTACCACGGTTCGTGGAACTCGTCGGCGCCACGCGATTGCCGGGTTCAGCAGATCGTTATCGAGAATGGGCGCCCGGTGCGTGGCGAGCCGTTCCTCACCGGTTTCCGCGACGGCCCGGGCCAGCAGTGCGGCGGAGCCTGGGGGCGCCCGGCAGGGGTGGCCGTCGGCGCCGCCGGAGATCTGTACGTGTCGGATGATCGGAACGGGAACATCTATCGAGTAGTGTATGTGGAAAGATAAACGGCTACGTGGCGCCCCCGCCAGGTGAGCGCAGGCGAACTTACCGGTGGATAGGTTTTCAAGACGAACACGGGTGTTGTTTGGGAGGGCTATGCCCTCCCGAACCCTCCCAGCAGGCAGGGGCGCGGGGAAGCCCGGTTTTCCCATACGTTCGCATCAGTGATCGGCCTACTTCCTCGCTCCAACGACGAGAAAGCAACAACGATGATCCTGCTACGACAACGCTGGATCTGGATCGCCGCCGGAGCGCTACTCGTGCTGCTGATCGTGGCGCTGGGAGTCTATCTGCGCGCCCCCTTGCCGTTACTCCTGGACTGGCGACCGCTTCCTGCGCCGCGCCTTCAGCAGCACCTGGCTGACCGCGCGGCGGCCCTGGCCCTGACTGCCGGGGCGCGCCGCATGGCGGTTGAGAAGCTGGCTGCGCAAGGTGTGCATCCGCGCTGGACAACCTTCACCTCGGCTAATCGCATCAATGATGTGCTGGTTGATGGTGAGACGGTCTGGGCGGCTACCAGTGGCGGCCTGGTCCGCTGGGACGCGAACACGGCAGAGGTGCTCAAGCTGACGACCGATGATGGGTTGCCCGGCAATACTGTCACCGCGCTGGCCGTGGATGCCGAGGGCGCCCTGTGGCTGGGAACCGATCGCGGCGCGGCGCAGGTGCGCCTCGATGGCTCACTGCGCCGCTTTACGGTTGCCGATGGCCTGGCCGACGCCTTTGTGTATGCTGTCCTGGGCGCCTCCGATGGCGCGGTCTGGTTTGGCACGCCGCGAGGCGCCACACGCCTGGGACGCGATGGTCAGGTCCGTACCGTTCGCTTCTTAAGCCCGACAGGCTCATTTCCGGACTCGCTCATGCAACCGCGCTTCGCCGATGTTGTGACCCTTGCCGAAGCGCCTGACGGCGCCGTCTGGCTCAGCACGCCTGCCGGTGTCCGCGTCTTCACCGCCGATGGGCGCCAGCGCTTTCTGACCAACGAAGACCTGGGCGATGGACGGGTGACCGCTTTTGCCTTCGCTCCTGATGGCGCCGTGCTGATGGCTGTGAACACGTTTCGCACCGCTTCTGGCATCGCTTCCGGCGTGTACCGGCTGAACCCGAACCGTCGCCTGGAAACGCTGCTGGCGATAGAGCAAGCAGAACAGGACGCTATGAGTGCGTCGCTGTTCCGCGATCTCGCGGTGGCAGCGAACGGTGTCATCTGGGCGGCGACAGAATCTGGCGCTGTGCAGCTTTACCCTGATGGGCGGTACGAGACGATCAGCGCTGCGCCGGGGCGCAGCGAGGGCCTGATTTCCTCAAATGTTCAGGCTGTAGCCCTCGACGCCGACGGCTCACTCTGGTTCGGCACGGACCAGGGCATCAGCCGGCGCTTGCCGGACGGCGCCTGGCAGACCTTGCAAGATAGTGATGGACCGGTTGATCAGTACAATTCCATCACTGCCCTGGCACTGGCCCCGAACGGCGAGCTCTGGGTGGGAACGTCGCAGGGCCTCAGTCGTTTTACTGTGGATGGACAGTGGCAGGCGTTCCTCTCCGATGGGTTGCCGTCGGAGATTACCGCCCTGGCGCACGGCCGCTTCGGCGACCTCTGGGTTGGCACCGGGCAGGGTGTGCTGCATGTAACGCCCGCTCTGCCGGAGCAGATCCAGCTCCCCGACTCGCCAGACTGGCCCATGACCGTTCGCGTCGTGGCGCTGGCGCCGGGGGCGGATGGCGCGCTGTGGGTAGGCACGTATCTCGAAGGGGTCTTTCAGCGCGACGCGGATGGAAACTGGCGTAGCTTCACGCAGGCCAATGGATTGGCCGGGAACACGGTGCACGCTATCGCCGCTGCGCCCGATGGTTCGATGTGGTTCGGCACGGACGGCGGGCTTAGCCGTTTGACGATGGATGGTCAGTGGCAAAGGTTTGGCGAAGCCGAAGGGCTGCCGAGCGGCACGGTGCGACACATCCTGGCGTTGGCAGACGGATCGCTGCTCGTCGCCTCAGCCGACATTGCCACCGGCGGCAGCCTGACCCGCCGATCCGCCGATGGAACCTGGCAAACGCTCATCGCGCCAGACGGGGAGATACCCAGCGACATCCTGTGCCTTGCCGCCTCGCCTGATGGAACGATCTGGATTGGCACGGGACAGGACGGGTTGATTCGCCTCGATCCGAATGGAACTTCACAGAGGTTCACCACCGAGGATGGTCTGGCGGCAAATACGGTGAATGCGTTGCTTGTCGCGCCGGATGGGACGGTGTGGGTTGCGACTGACGGCGGGTTAAGCCGTCTGAGGTGAACATAGCCCGCGCGCGGGAGGGTTTGGGCGTAGAGGCGCGGCGGCGCCGCGCCTCTACACCCTCCCAGAAATAGGTATTTTCATGCTGGCGTTGTGCGGCGCAGCCGCAGGAAGGGCGATTCGGCCCCCTCAGCGGTAGGCCGCCTCCAGACGCGGAACGATCACCTTCCAGTCGTAGTGTGCTGCCACGTGAGCGCGCCCGGCGGCGCCCAGGCGCGCCCCCAGGTCAGGGTCGGCGATCAGCCGCAGCACCGCCGCGGCGAAGCTCTCGGCGCGGTCGGCGATAAGCAGGTGCGTTTCATGCCGTAGCCCTTCGATGCCTTCAATACCCAGCGAGGTGCTGACCACCGGCGCCTCCATTGCCAGGGCCTCCAGCAGCTTCAGACGCGAACCCCCGCCGATACGCATCGGCAGCACGTAGACCGCGGCGCCGTCAATGTAAGGCCGCACGTCGGCCACTTCGCCCACCAGCTCGACCGCTTCACCCTCGGCCAGGGCGCGGGCGGCGCGCCCCGCCGCCCGGCCCACCACCAGCAGCCGCGCATCGGGCCGCTGCGCGCGAATGCAGGGCAGCACATCATTCACGAACCAGCGCAGGGCGTCGAGATTGGGGCGGTAGTCCAGCGTGCCGACAAACGTCAGCGTGGCGGGACCAAAGTCGCCCACCACTGCGCCGCGGCGCAGATGCGCGGTGTCCACGCCGTTGGGCAACACGCGCAGCCGGTGCGCCTGACGCGGGTCGAGTTGGGTCAGCGCGGCGCGGTCCTGTTCCGAGACCACCAGCAGCCGGTCGAAGGCCCGCAGGGCGCCCCGTTCGTAACGGGCGAGTTTGCGCCACTGGGCCAGCGAATACAGCCCGGCGAGCAGCGCGCCGGGGCGCAGGGCCAGGCCGCGGCGCAGGTCATTCAGCGCGGCGCGGCGTTGGAGCACATACTCGGCGTTGAACTCATCGAGCACCAGGAGCGGGCCGAGGCCCCGGGCCTGCATCAGGTAGCCGGCCATCTCGATACTCTCAGCCTGCACCACATCGTAGCGCCGGGCAGCGAGGAGCCGGCTGAGGGCCTCGGCGTAGGCCGGGGCCTGGTTGCGCAACCCCATGTCGGGCACCGGCGAGGCCAGGGTGGTAGCCGCGCGGCGCAGCAGCGAGCGCCGGGGCGGGCCGGGCACGGTGATGACGCCGCACACCCCGCGCAGCGGCGCCAGCTCGGCTACCGCCGCGGCGCCCGGCGCAAAGGTAAGCAATGTGACCTCGTGACGCGCCGCCAGCCCCCGCAACAGGTGGTAGATGCGCAGGGCGCCCCCGCTGCGGGGTGGGTACGGCGGGTAGGGTGAGAGCATCAGGATGCGCATAGGCTGGTACGATCCGGCACGGCCCGTCCCGGGTTCGGATGCGCGTGCATGGCGAGCGCCCGCGCGGCTGCGCCGCGCAACGACGCGATGAACTATGGATGTCTCCCCGGGAGGGCGCAGCCTCCCGGTAGGGAGGGTTTGCCGTCCCGTAGGCAGGGGGTATGGGGAAACCCGGTTTCCCCATATGTTCCCGTTAGACGGTCATGCGCATGGCGCACAACGCCAGAATGAAAATATTCTTGTTCTTGGGAGGGCGTAGCCCTCCCAAACCCTCCCGGTGGGGAGGGCTTGCCGCCCCCACAGGCAGGGGGATGGGGAAACCCGGTTTCCCCGTATTTTCACATCAGACGGTCATGCGCATGGCGCACAACGCCAGAATGAAAATATTCTTGTTCTTGGGAGGGCGCAGCCCTCCCAGACCCTCCCGGTAGGGAGGGTTTACCATCCCGTAGGCAGGGGGTATGGGGAAACCCGGTTTCCCCATATGTTCCCGTTAGCCTGGCGCGATCTTCGCGCCATCGGGTCTAATCCAGCCCCTCCCAGTTGGCTGGCCCGAGCAGTTCCAGATCAGGATTTGCGGCCACCTCGGGCAGCAGCGGGGGGCTGACCAGCACGTGCTCGAGGTGCAGGGTATTCCTGATCCGCACCACGCGGGCCTCGGCGGGGTCGGCGCGCCCGCAGGCGCGGATCGCGGTGGTGACGGCAGCGTGGCCGGTGGGCAGGACAATCGGCAGGCCGCCCTTGCACAGCCCGACCAGGCCGGCGGTGAGCACGTTGAGGTACGTCGCGCGAAAGTCAACCTTGCTGGCGAAGCGCGCGGTGGTGATGTCGGCCAGGCCCATACCGTTGGCATTGCCGTGGGTCTCCGGGGTGAGGTCGAGCACGACAATCACGTTGATCACCGGCGTGGCAGGCGGGGGCTGCCCGGGAATGGGCAACCGACCGATCACATTGGTGTCCATCCCGGTGCCGCTGATGTTCTTGCCGATTTCATCCACCACCAGCACATCAATCTGGTGGAAGGGCAGGCGCGCCATCAACGCCTTGCTGCGCTGGAGGAGATTCGCCTCGCCGTCGGCGCCGATCTCCTCCGGCGGCAGGGCTACCACCTCGACCGTCTGCTCGCGGGCATCTTCGAGGATCGCCAGGCCGGCGAGGATTTTACCCGTGGCGATCATCACCCGCGCCATTGGCGCCAGGAGATGCTTCAGGCCGTCCACCGCGGTACGGTGGATGATTTCGGCGCCGTGGCGTTTGCCCAGGCCCACGACGCACATCTTGGCCAGGCCACTCTCGATCGTGCCCTGAAAGGAGGTGTGCGCCTTGACCCGGTTGATCACCAGCACCCCATCGGCCTCATGGGCCAGGCGATCCATAAACACCGGTGTGCCGTCGCCAAGGCTACCGACCTGCACTACCTCCATCGAACTATGGATCGGGCAACCAACGCGCTCCTCAGTAATACCGAGCGAAGCCAGGAGCCTGAGCTGGCCCTCGGCAGTAGCGCCGCCGTGGCTACCCATCGCCGGCACGATGAAGGGCGCGGCGCCGGCCAGGCGCAGCCACTCCACCGCTGCCCGCGTAATCGGCACAATGTCGCGGATGCCGCGGCTGCCGGCGGTGACCGCAACGCGCATCCCGGGGGCGATGCGCGCGCGCAGGCCCAGGGCCTCGAGCTGCGCATGAGTAGCGCCGACCACATCCGCGAGCGGTCGCGTCTCCCAGCGTTGCCGCACCCGGAAGAGCGGCGGCAGCGGGATATCCGCGGTGATATCGGGGAAGGTGAGCGTGATGTCCACGGTATCCTTCTGTCGTATGAGCATTGAAGGGGCGAAGACCATCAGACCGGGGGGATGGGAGGGACTGCGCCTGCCCCGGCGAGTGTGGCGGATCGCAGCGCGAGGCGTGTCCACAAAGGGCGCCCGCGCACCTGCATCACCACCGCTCAAAAAATCGAAAGATAGCGCTCAACCTCCCACTGCGAAACGTAAGCGCGGTAGCTCTCCCACTCCTGTTGCTTGGCATCAACAAAACGCTCGTAGATGTAGGGGCCGAGGGCATTCTGGATCACCGCATCATCGCGCAGGGCGTCGAGCGCGTTGCCGAGCGAGGTAGGCAACATCTCCAGACCGTGGGCGCGCGGATCGACGTGGAAAAGGTCCTCTTCAGCAGCCTCGCGCAGCGTGAGCTTGCGTTTAATACCATCGAGGCCCGCGGCGAGCATCACAGCGTAGGCCAGGTAGGGGTTACACGAAGGGTCAGGGCAGCGCAGCTCGATGCGCGTACTCTGCTCGCGCCCCGCGCTGATGCGCGGCACGCGCACCAGCGCCGAGCGATTGGTGCGCCCCCAGGAGATATACACCGGCGCCTCGAAGCCCGGCACCAGGCGTTTGTATGAATTGACCAGCGGGGCCAGAATGGCGCACATCCCCCGGGCGTGGGCCAGCAGACCGGCGATAAAATGGCGCGCCGTGGCCGAAAGGCCGTAGGGATCGCGCGGATCGGCAAAGGCATTGCGCCCGGTGACCAGATCCACCAGACTCTGATGCACGTGCATACCGCTGCCGTTCACTTCAGCAATCGGCTTGGGCATAAACGTGGCGTGCAGGCCATTGATCTGAGCAATCGCCTTCAGCGCGACGCGCGCGGTCACCGTCTGGTCAGCGGCGCGCAGCGCCTCGGCATAGCGCAGGTCAATCTCGTGCTGGCCCGCGGCCACTTCGTGGTGGGCCGCTTCCACCGCAATATCAAGACTCTGAAGCGCGCGCACCATCTGGCGGCGGATGAGGGTGGCCAGGTCGGTGGAGACATCGAAGTACCCGGCGTGGTCGTGGGGCAGGGGCAGGGTGCGGCCCTCGGCATCGGTTTTGAAGAGGAAGAACTCGATCTCCGGGGCGACGTTAAAGGCAAAGCCTAGCTCGCCAGCCTGCCGGGTGACGGCGGCGAGCACGTGGCGCGGATCACCGGCAAACGGCTTACCATCGGGCGTGTAGATATTGCAGATCAAACGCGCGGTGGCCAGACCCTCGTGCTGGTCCCAGGGCACCAGCGCGTAGGTCGAGAGGTCGGGCACCAGGTACATATCACTCTCGACGATGCGCGCAAACCCCTCGATTGACGAACCATCGAACCAGACGCCGTGATCGAGAGCGTCCGGCAGTTCGTGGATGGGGATGGTCACATTTTTGACCATGCCGAGGATGTCGGTAAACTGGAGATTGACAAAGGCGACGCGCTGCTCCTCTACGCGACGCAGCAGCGCCTGATGGGAATCGTCGCTCATAGGGGGCGGCTCCTCACTTGGTAAACGACACCCGTATTGTACCACGCCGGCCCACGGGTTTCTGGAAAGGGCGGATGCAGTAGGGTCGATGCAACGCCTCTGATGTGAACATATGGGGAAACCAGGTTTCCCCATCCCCCTGCCTACTGGGACGCCAGGCGCTCCCACCACCGGTTGGGGGATGAGAAAACCGGGTTTCCCTACGCCCCTGCCTGCAAGGAGGGTTTCGGAGCGCCGCGCCCTCCCAGCCTCCTCCCGCTAGGGTAGGGAAACCGGCGTTCCCCCTGTTTTCATGTCAACATAACATAAGCGGGTTCCCCGGGTTCCTGCAACGATGCTGGTAGGGTTGCAGGTGGCGTCGGCCAGGGTGACGGAAACGGGCATCACTTGCCGTTCTCCGGTCTTGCGGTATACTCTCAGCAGGCACAGACTTGTCGGTATCCTGCACCTGCATCTTGGGAGGACTGAGCGATGACCCAGGCCACGATCGGCGTGATCGGCGGCAGCGGGCTCTACGCAATGGAGGGCCTGGAAGACGTGGAGGAGGTGTCGCTGGAGACGCCGTTCGGCGCTCCGAGCGATGCGTTCGTGATCGGCACGCTCGGCGGTCGCCGGGTGGCGTTTTTGCCCCGCCACGGCCGTGGGCACCGGCTTAATCCGAGCGAGGTGCCCAGCCGCGCCAATGTCTATGCCTTTAAGCAACTGGGGGTTGAGTACCTGATCTCGGTGAGCGCTGTTGGCTCCCTGCGGGAGGAGTACGCGCCGGGCCACGTGGTTGTGCCGGATCAGCTCTTCGACCGTACTAAAGGTATTCGACCGGCAACGTTTTTTGAGAATGGCGTGGTGGCCCACGTGAGTTTCGATAAGCCCTTCTGCCCGGCGTTGAGCCAGCGTCTCTACGCGGCGGCAAAGGCGGCCGGCGCAACGGTCCATCGTGGCGGTACGCTGGTGGTGATGGAAGGACCGGCGTTTTCTACGAAGGCCGAGAGTGAGGAGAACCGCCGCCGTGGCCATGCGCTGATCGGGATGACCGCCCTGCCTGAGGCCAAGCTGGCCCGCGAGGCGGAGATTGCCTATGCCACCCTCGCCATGGTTACCGACTATGATGTCTGGCACCCCGATCACGATGCGGTCACGGTGGATGCGATAGTAGCCGTGCTCCAGGCCAACGCGCTCCTGGCCCAGCGTATTGTGCGCAATGTGGTGGACCTGATCGGCGATGGCTTCGAGAGCCTCGCCCATACCGCGCTGGCCACGGCGATCATCACCGACCGTTCGCGCATCCCCGCCGAGGCCCGCGAACGGCTCAGGGTTATCGCGGGTAAATATCTGGATGTGTCATGACCGCAGAAGTGCGGATGATTCCTGTGTCCGGCGTCGGCGAGGTGCGTCCCGGCGACGATCTGGCTCGCCTCTTGCTCACGGCCCTTGATGCCGCAGGGCAGACGCTCGCGCCGGGCGATGTTCTGGTTATCACCCAGAAGGTCGTATCGAAGGCCGAGGGCCGCCTGGTTGATCCGTCGCAGGTCGAGCCTTCGGCCTTTGCGCGCCAGCTCGCCGCCCAGGGCCGTAAAGACGCCTCGTACTACGAGGTGGTGCTTCGCGAGAGCCGGCGCATCGTTAAGATGGCCAATGGCGTGCTGATCACCGAAACCCGCCACGGCCTGATCTGCGCCAATAGCGGGGTGGACGAGTCGAATGTGGCCGGCGGCCAGATCGTCTGTTTGCTGCCCGAGGATCCTGATGCAAGCGCAGCGCGGCTCCGCGCTGCTATTCGCGAGGCTACCGGTGTGACGGTGGCGGTGATTATCTCCGATACCTTTGGTCGCCCGTGGCGCGAGGGGCAGGTTAATGTGGCCATCGGCTGCGCCGGTATTGCGCCGTTGAGCGATTACGCCGGCATCACCGACCCCTATGGCTATACCATGCAGGCAACGCTGATCGCCGTTGCCGATGAGCTGGCCAGTGCCGCCGAGCTGGTGATGGGGAAGATTGACGGCGTGCCCGCGGTGATCGTGCGCGGGTACGCCTATACGCCCAGCGAGGAGGCCACCGCCCGGCGCCTGATCCGCGATCCGCGCTTCGATCTGTTCCGCTGAGGGTGGGAATCCGCTTTCCCCTGTCCTCCTTCGAGGTGTTCGTGGGAGGGCGCAGCCCTCCCAAATCCTCCCCACGAGGATGGGGATGGAGGAAACCCGGTTTCCCCGTGGTCATATCAACGCTCATTGGTGTTAACGCATCGGCACGACAGGCCATGGACTTCTTCTCTATCATCCGTGGGCGGCGCTCGGTTCGGGCTTTTCGCCCCGACCCGCTCACGCGCGAGCAGGTCGAGGCGGTCCTGGAGGCCGCGCGCTGGGCGCCCTCGCCCCACGGGCGCCAGCCCTGGCGTTTTGTGGTGCTGACCGCGCCCGACGCCAGGATGCGCCTGGCCGAGGCTATGGGCGCAACCTGGCGTCGCCAACTGGCCCTCGATGGGCAGGACGCTGCGACCATCGAGGCGCGCTTTCACCGATCCCGCCAGCGCATCATCGGGGCGCCAGTGGTGGTGCTGCTCTGCCTTTACCTGGAAGACCTCGATACCTACCCTGATGCCGAACGGCAGGCCGCTGAGGTCACGATGGCCGTACAGAGCCTCGGCTGCGCCGCCCAGAACATGCTTCTCGCCGCCTATGCCCTCGGTTTTGACGGTGGCTGGATGTGCGCGCCCCTCTTCTGCCAGGAGACGGTGCGCGCCGCCCTGGGCCTCGATGCGACCCTGCACCCCCACGCGCTGATCACGCTCGGCTACGCCGCGCAGGACCCCGCGCGCCGCCCCCGCCGCTCCCTTGAGGAGCTGGTGGTGCGCTGGGAGTAGCACCTGCAACCAGATTGGCAAGCAGGTTCGCACCATACATAAATGAGGATCCCCGAAACAACCCCATCCGCGCTCCGCTGCAAGCAGGAACCCCCTATGTCCCGCGATCTCCACCTGACTACGCAGATGGCCGAGCAGCTCGGCGCCTGGGAGCGCCGCGGCGACCGCCGGGCGATCTTCCTGGCCTGCTATGCCCGTATGACCGATAATATGTTCGCCGCGGTTACGGCGGGCCGTTTCCACGATCCGCTCTGGGTCACCGACCTCATCCACAACTTCGCGGCCTACTACTTCGTGGCCCTGGCAGCCTATGAGAGCGGTGACTCGCGGCTCCCCGCCGCCTGGCGCGCGGCCTTCGACCGCGCCTGCGGGCCGGATACGCCGGTGGTGGTCAATCTGCTCCTGGGTGTCAATGCGCACATCAACTACGACCTGGTGCAGGTGCTCGCCGATATGCTCGGCCCCGTCTGGCGCGATCTCGAGCCTCAGATGCGTCAGCAGCGCTACGCCGATTATGTTACCGTCAACACGGTCATTGCCGAAACCATCGACCGCGTGCAGGATGAGGTCGTTGAACCGTATGCGTGCCTGATGCAGACGCTCGATGTGGTCTGTGGTCCTCTCGATGAGTGGTGCACCGCGCGCCTGCTCAAACGCTGGCGCGCCGATGTGTGGGCCCAGGCCCTGGCCGTCGTCGAGGCGCCAGACCTGCCCATGCGCATGGCGTTGCGCCGCCGCGCCGACGAACTGGCTCTGGCCCGTGTCGGGCTGTTGCTCGACCGCGGCGACCTCGGCGCCCGAGTGTTCGGGTATCCGCTGCGCTGGCTCAGTCGCCTGCGGCTGATATGACGGTGGGGAAACCGGGTTTCCCCACGTCCCTCCCTGTAGGGAGGGTTTGGGAGGGCGCAGTCCTCCCAGAAGCAATCGGCTTTCAACCTGTCGTTGTGCGGCTGCGCCGCACGGACGGGTGGGAGGAGGGGCCATCTCGCCTCCCCACCTCCCCGTCCGCGGAGCAGGGAGCCTCCGGCTTCCCAGGAGTAGAGCGCACCCATGATTGTCGTACTCGCAGGCGGAGTTGGCGCGGCGCGCTTTCTCGAAGGCGTTGTGCAGGTGGCGCCACCGGCAACGGTGACCGCCATCGTCAACACCGGCGATGACTTTGAACTGCACGGCCTGACCATTGCCCCGGATCTTGACATCGTCACCTGCACCCTGGCAGGCGTGATTGACCCGCTCCAGGGTTGGGGGATTGCCGAGGATACCACCGCCTGCCTGGAATGGTTGGGCCGGCTCGGCGGGCCGACCTGGTTCAAACTCGGCGACCGTGACCTGGCGCTGCACATTCGGCGCACCGCGCTGCTGCGCGCCGGGCATACCCTGAGCAGCGTGGCCGATGCCTTTCGGCGGGCGCTCGGCGTAGCGGTGCGCATCCTGCCGATGAGTGACGACCCGGCGCCGACGCACATCCTCACCGACGCGGGCGAGTTCCATTTCGAGGAGTACCTGGTGCGCCGGCGCGCCCAGGATAGCGTGCGTGGCGTGCGGCTGCACGCCGCGGGCGCAGCCGCGCCCGCGCCCGGAGTGCTGGAGGCCATTGCCGGGGCCACGGCAGTGCTGATTGCTCCGAGCAACCCGGTGGTGAGCGTCGGGCCGATCCTGGCCCTGCCGGGCCTGCGCGAGACTCTGCGGGCCACCCCGGCCCCGGTGGTGGCGGTCAGCCCGATCGTTGGCGGCGCGGCGATCAAGGGGCCGGCCGTCCCGCTGATGCGGGCCGTGGGTATGGAGGCTTCGGCCCTGGGTGTGGCGCGAGCCTATGCCGATCTGCTCGATGGGATCGTGATTGACGCTGTGGATGCCGATCTGGCCCCGGCCATTGAAGCGCTGGGGTTACGTGTCGCCGTGACCGACACGATTATGCGCGGCCCGCGTGAGAAGGCTCACCTGGCGCGCGTCGCCCTGGCCCTGGGGGGAGTCAACGGGTAGCGGAGTCCCTCCGCCCTGCGCGCCGTTGCGGGAATGCCGGTTGCCGTGCCCCTTCTCTATGGGGCAACCGGGTTGTCCCCCATCTGCGGGAGGGGAAAGGGGCAACGTTGCCCCACCCTCCAACCGGCGTCGGGGTCGCCTGGCGCCTCAGAAGGCAGGGCTCCGGGCAACCCCGGTTTTCCCGATAATACAGATAACGAACCTATGAAACAAATCCACAACCTCCACGCCATCGTTCCCGTAAAGGCCCTGGATCAGGCCAAATCGCGACTGGCCAGCGCCCTTACGCCCTCGGAGCGGCGACAACTAACGCTCGAAATGTTCGAGCGGGTGCTGGCGGCATTGCGCGCGTCGCCGGTGACCACCGTGTGGGTAGTCAGCCCCGACGCCGAAGTGCTGGAACGCGCCGCTGCGCTCGGCGCGCGCCCGCTCACCGAGGATCGCGCCGAGTTGAACCCCGCACTCGAACAGGCCCGCAGCGCCGCCTGCGCCGCCGGCGCTGATGCGCTGATCGTTGTACCTGCCGATGTGCCTATGGTCAGCTCCGAAGATATCGCTGCTATGGCTGCGTTACTTGCCATGGGCGCCGATATGGTCCTTGCCCCCGACGTTCTCGGTATGGGTACCAACGCTCTGGCTCTGCGCGCCGGGGCTCGTGTTCGCTTCTGTTTCGGCGGCAACAGCGCCGCGATACACCTGCGCGCCGCCGTTAATCGCGGCCTGGTCGCCCGGCTCTACCGTTCGCCGCGCCTGGCCCTCGATGTGGACGATCCCGCCGGCCTGGCGCACTACCGCGCCGAGCTGGCGGCTCTAACGTAAATATGGGGAAACCGGGTTTCCCCATACCCCTGCCTGTGGGAGCGGCAAGCCCTCCCCACCGGGAGGGTTTGGGAGGGCTACGCCCTCCCAAGAACAATAATATTTTCATTCTGGCGTTGTGCGGCGCAGCCGCATGGGCGCCTAACGTAAATATGGGGAAACCGGGTTTCCCCATACCCCTGCCTGTGGGAGCGGCAAGCCCTCCCCACCGGGAGGGTTTGGGAGGGCTACGCCCTCCCAAGAACAATAATATTTTCATTCTGGCGTTGTGCGGCGCAGCCGCATGGGCGCTCACGCCTGCGAGTGAATAAGCGCCGCCGCCCACGCCGCGTCCTCTGGCGCCAGCGGCGGCTCGGCTGGCCGGCGATAATCAATCGCCAGATCGTAGCCGGCGCGGTCATAAAGGTCGTGGAGTAGACGGTTGAGCGGCAGCAGCGGCTCTGGTTCGCCGGTCCGCAGCGGAATTGGCACATCAGGAATTGGCGCGCGCACGCTGAACAGCAGAACATCCGCCTGGGGACGCCGGGGCGCCCGGCTGATGATGATGCGATAATCCGCTGCACCTGCGCCGGGCGGCAGGCGCATCGGCAGCGGTGACCCGGCGCGGAGCAGGTCAATCTCTACCAGGTGGGTGGCGCTGGCGAGTACGCGCAGTCGCTTGCGCTCATACAGCAACCGGCCCTCACTCGTGAGTTTGTTGCCGGGCGAGAGGATTTCGATGACCGTCACCACCTCGCCCGTGGATGAATCACGAATCTCCAGAAAACGCTCGACGACCTCTTCCGGCATCGGCAATTCCGCCGTCACAGTCTCCGGTTGCTGTAACGCTGTGGACGGGAGCGATGGTGACGATGGAGGTGAGCCGATAACCAGCACGTCTGGTTTTCCGGCAAATGTATCCTGCTCGAGAAGCGTCAGGTAGGTGCGACGCTCGATAGCCACCCGATAGCGCGGGCGCAGAAGGGCATTGAGGTATTGCTGAATAGCGACAATCAATCCAGCGTGCACTTCTTCCCACAGGCCGGGACGCTCGAGGTACGGGTCCATACCTGGAAACGGTGTCGGCACGGCGGCGTTCTCCTGATCTGACGCATGTCAGTGCCACTGCGCGCGTGAATGACCGCAGTCCGCACAGTGCCGTTCATTATACCATTGCGCCTCTCGTCCCATACCTTCCTGCCAGGGAAGGGGATGGGGAAACCGGGTTTCCCCAGGCCCCTGATGTGAAAATACGGGGAAACCGGGTTTCCCCATACCCCTGCCTGTGGGGGCGGCAAGCCCTCCCACCAGGGAAGGGTCTGGGGAAACCGGGTTTCCCCAGGCCCCTGCCCACGGCGTGGCAAGCCCTCCCACCAGGGAAGGGTCTGGGGAAACCGGGTTTCCCCAGGCCCCTGCCCACGGCGTGGCAAGCCCTCCCACCAGGGAAGGGTCTGGG
>CAKZKA010000002.1 GCA_937120965.1 uncultured Chloroflexota bacterium | reverse complement strand
GCCACCAGCGCGCCCACCGCTACCCCGGCGCCGCCCACCGCCACCAGCGCGCCCACCGCTACCCCGGCGCCGCCCACTGCTACCAATACGCCTACTGCCACCTGGACACCCGTGCCGCCGACGGCCACCAGCGCGCCCACCGCTACCCCGGCGCCGCCCACCGCCACCAGCGCGCCGACGGCTACTCCAGCGCCGCCTACAGCTACCAATACGCCCACCGCTACCAATACGCCCACTGTTACCAACACGCCTACATCTACCAGCACGCCGACACCGACACCGGATAATCTCGTAACGGTGAGCAAAGCAGGCGCGCAGGCGCAACCCGCTGAACCGATGCCTGATTATGACGGCTTGACCTGGACTATCATCATTGAAAACCGGTCGGCGACTGAGGCTACAGTAACATTTGTGGATCGACTACCAGGGGACATTTTTGGAACACCCGTGATTACGCCGGGTACAGTTGCATATAACCCGGCCAACCAGACCCTCACCTGGAGCGGAACCCTGCCCTCGGGCGGAAGCGTCACCATTACTGTGAACATCATTCTGCCGCTCGGCAATCCGCCCCAGTGCCGGAGCGTTGCCAATCCGAGCTATGAGGTGACCGTCAACGGCACCGCATATCCGCCGGTTGCGAATAGCGCCCCGGTTCAGATAGGCCCTTGCGCTGTGACTCCCAATGCAGCAGGGTCAAGCGTAGGCGGGGGAGCAACGTGGTCCGAGGTGTTTACGTCACCCACGCCAACGGCCGATCGGACGCCACCTCCAGCGGGGATGCCAACCGAGGCTCCAACGGGCGCGCCGACCACGCCTCCAGCCACACCATCCGTGGCCGTGCCATCGGCTACGCCAACTCTCGAGCCAACGGCAACCCTCGAGCCTACGACCGAACCAACGGCAACCGACGAACCGCCGCGCGAAACGGCGATGGCGCCGCTGCCGACCGGCGCGCCGACGCAGCCTGCTGTCACTTCAGCACCCACGCTGCCAGCAACGCAAGAGCCACCGCCTGCGCCGCCCGCAACACCAGAGCCGGCGCCTTCGTCGCCTGTAACGCCAGAGCCGACCTTTTCGCCCCCCGCAACCGAGGCAACCGGCACGGTCGGGCCCGAGCCTTCACCGCCCACGACAGAAGAGCCAGCGCAGACGCCGTCCGCTACGCCGCCCGAAACGGGTGAGGTTCCCGAGTTGCCGCGGCCGACCGAGGCGGTGGGTCCGTATCCAGCACCACCGACCGACACGACCACCCCCGAGGTAACGACACAGGGGTTCGGCGGCGTCGCGCTGGCGCCCTACGCACTGCTTGCGGTCGCCATTCTGGTGCTGTTCCGCCGCCGATGGTAGAGGAGGGAGGTTGGGGAAACCCGGTTTCCCCATTTCCCAACCGCTGTTGGGAGCGGCTGACGCCCCCACAGGCAGGGGGATGGGGAAACCCGGCTTCCCCTTTTCCCAACCGCGGGTGGGAGCGGCTGGCGCCCCCTCCGGCAGGGGGGTGGGGAAACCCGGTTTCCCCATGCCCCAACCGCGGTTCGGAGCGGCCGGCGCCCCCTCCGGCAGGGGGGTGGGGAAACCCGGTTTCCCCGCATTTTCACCTCCCATGCGGCTGCGCCGCACAACACCAAAATATTATTGTTTTTGGGAGGGCGAAGCCCTCCCAAACCCTCCCCGCTGGCGGGTTATTTCCTGGGAGGGCTTCGCCCTCCCAACCCCCCCCGCGGGCGGGCTATTTTCACCTCAGACGCCCATTCGCGGGGCGCACAACGCCGCGATGACCATGGGGCGTCTTCGGGAGGGCCGCCCCCTCCCTGGCCCTCCCCCGCTGGGGGAGGGAACCGGGCGCCTCCCCGCAGGGAGGGGGTCGGGGAAACCTGGTTTCCCCGTATTTTCACCTCAGGCCCCACGCGCGGGGCGCACAACGTCAGAATGAAAATATTATTGTTCTTGGGAGGGCTACGACCTCCCAAACCCTCCCGCGGGCGGGCTATTTTCACCTCAGGGGATCCCGGACAGAAGCATTGGCAGGGGGGTATCGGGGCGCCTCAGGCGCTCTTCCGGGGAGCGCGTTTCTTTGAGGCCGGCGCGGGAGGAGCTTCGGTTTCGGTTGGTTGCGTAGGGGCGGCCTTTTTCCCACCCTTGACCACGGCTGGAGCAGCGGCAGGAGTCCCAACGACCGGGGCCAGTTCTTCCAGGCTGTTGGTAAGGTAATCACACTTCGGGTAGCGTGAGCAGCCGAAGAACGGCCGCCCGAACTTGCCGCGACGTCGCAGCAGCTCGCCCTCGTGACACTTCGGACAGGCCATCCCGGTCGGCTCGGGCAGCGGCGCCGGCTTGCCATCTTTGCCGATCCGCCGCGTATTGCTGCACTCCGGGTAACCCGAACAACCCAGGAAGGGGCCAAAGCGGCTCTTCTTGATCACCATCGGCCGCCCGCAGACATTACACATCACGTCGCTCGTCTCAGGCGCCGATGCTTTATCAATAACGATTTTACCTTCACTATTTCGATGAAAATCGCTGGTAAAGTCGCATGACTCCGGGCCGCCCTCTTTGCTGTAACGAGTACAGGCCAGGAACTCGCCATTACGTCCGAACTTAACCGCCAGGTAGCCCTGGCCGCACTTCGGGCACAGCAAGTCGGTAACGATCTCCTCGCGCTTGAGATTACGCATCTCGCGGCGGGCCTCATCGAGGGTCTGCTGGAACGGAGTGTAGAAATCGCGCAGCACCGGCACCCACTGCTTCGAGCCTTCGGCAATGTCGTCGAGTTGCTGTTCGAGGGCCGAGGTGAAGTCGTAATCGACGATGTTCGGAAAGTGCTCGACCAGCAAGTCAGTCACCACCCGGCCCAGAGTGGTGGGAATGAGCTTCTTTTCCACCAGTTCGACGTACTCGCGCTCCTGGATCGTCGAAATGATCGAGGCGTAGGTCGAAGGGCGCCCGATACCCAGCGCTTCCAGCTCCTTCACGAGACTGGCCTCGGTAAACCGGGGCGGCGGCTCGGTAAAATGCTGCACCGGCAGCAGTTGCACCAGCTTGAGGGGCTCACCCTCAGCCAGAGGCGGCAGGCGACGCTCGCTATCCTCGTCTTCCTCGCCCTCATCGAGACTGACATTGTAGACGGCGAGAAAGCCGGGGAACTTCAAGACGCTGCCGGTAGCGCGAAAGACGTAGGGCGCGCTCGTGGCAGGCTGGCTCCCGACAGTCCAGGCATCGATGTCCACCGTTGTGCTGTCAAACACCGCAGGCGCCATCTGCGAGGCGAGGAAGCGTTTCCAGATCAGCTCGTAGAGGCGCGCCAGGTCGCGCTCCAGGTGGTTGTTCAGCATCTCGGGGAGGCGGGCGCAACTGGTGGGGCGAATGGCCTCGTGGGCTTCCTGGGCGCCTCTGGCTTTCGCGCGGTACACGGGGGGCTTCTCGGGCAGATAGGCGTCGCCGTAGCGCCGGGCAATCACCTGGCGCGCCTCGGCCTGGGCCTCGGCGGCCACGTTGGTGCTATCGGTGCGCATATACGTGATCAGCCCGACCGGCCCCTCCTCATCGCCCACATCCACGCCCTCGTAGAGCCGCTGGGCCAGGGTCATCGTCTTCTTGGCGCTAAAACCCAGCTTGCGCCCGGCCTCCTGCTGGAGCGTGCTGGTGGTAAACGGAGGAGCAGGGCTGCGCCGTTTGTCCTTGCGCGTAACCTTGCGCACCTCGTAGCGCGCGCCCTCCAGATCGGTCACAATTGCCCGGGCCTGCTCCTGGTTGGGAATGGCGAACTTCTCCAGGCGTCTGCCGTCACGCTCCACCAGCGCCGCCCGAAAGACATCGCGCGGCGAAGCCTCAACCACCTCACCCTTGAGCAGATCGGCCTCGATGGTCCAGTACTCAACCGGCACAAAGGCTTCAATCTCCCGCTCGCGCTCGACGATCAGGCGCACTGCCACCGACTGCACCCGGCCGGCCGACAAGCCACGTTTGACCTTGTCCCACAACAGCGGGCTGAGCTGGTAGCCAACCAGCCGGTCGAGCACCCGGCGAGCCTGCTGGGCATCTACCAGGTTCTTATCAATGCCACGGGGATTGGCAATCGCCTGCTCCACCGCGTTGCGCGTAATCTCCTGGAACACCACCCGGTGCACGGGCGTGCGCGGTGGAACTTTCACCGCCTCGGTGATGTGCCAGGCAATCGCCTCACCCTCGCGGTCAGGGTCCGTCGCCAGGTAGACCGCATCGGCGTTCTTGATAGCCTGTCGCAACTCGCTGACCACTCTGGCTCTAGTAACCTCATAGACCGGCTGAAAGTCATGCTCAACATCAATCGAGAGTTCATTCTTGGGGAGATCGCGCACGTGCCCCATACTGGAGGTCACACGAAAGCCGCGACCAAGATACTTCTGGATGGTCTTTGCTTTAGCCGGAGATTCTACGATAACGACTTTATCACCCATAGTTCTCTCATACAGGCAGGGGATGGTCACCCGCTGCCCGCTCATCTTGTGGACAGGAGCATGGGGAACCGCGGGTTCTCCATCTCCTCTATCTGGCGCTGGCGCTCCCTGCGGCAGAAGCGTGGGGAACCCCAACTCCCCTCTGCAGGCCCTGGCGCCGGCAGCAACTCGCGGCCCCGGCAGGCGACCCGCACGGCGCCGGGGGCGCAATGCTTTTGCACTATACGCGGGCGACTCTTCCTTGTCAATAGCGATTATGACACCGCAAGCCTGTGTGGCGGTGGAGCGCTGTGGAGATGCGCTTGACAATGCGACGTCGCCGGTTCCATCTGGTATTACCCATCGAAGGAATGGATCTCGATCCGCAGATGGAACGCCGGTTCCTGAAGGGTTGGCTCCAGGATCATCGAGGTCAGCACCCGGGAACGCAGGGGGCGGGGCGAATAAAAAAGGTGAGTGCAACAGCGGGTATCCCCGGCGCCGAAGCGTGGCACCGGGGCGCTCAAAGCCGGCACAGCAGCCAGGGCGCGGCACCACCGACACTCAAAGCGCTCAGGGCCGCCGACGGTCCAGGCCTCGCGGAGGCGCGCCTCGGGGCGCAGGTAATCAATGTGCCAGTGGGGGCGGGGCTTCTGGACACGGCGGTGGTGCGCCAGGCGCGCCGCCAGGCCGCCAGCGCCAAAGGCGCTGCCCACGTACAGGTAGAACCCGGGGGCGAAATCAAACACGCCCAGCTTGCCGATCCGCAAGCCGGGTACCAGGCGATCCAGTTGCAGCACCAGAATGTATGTACCCTTCACAGCGATCCCTGGTTGCGTCAGGACAGGCGGCGATGCTGAGGTGAAAATATGGGGAAACCGGGTTTCCCCACCTGTGGTGAGCTTGTCGAACCGCGCCCCTGCCTGCTGGGACGGCAGGCGCCCCCACCACCGGTTGGGGGATGGGGAAACCGGGTTTCCCCATCCCCCTCCCCGAGAGGACAACAACAAACCAATGTTCACCTTATCGTTGTGCGGCTGCGCCGCACGACGATACCTGATGCGATTGCAGGGGAAACCGGGTTGCCCCTACCAGAGTAACCCGGCACAGCGATCCGGTCAAGGAAGAAACAGGATGGTCGGCCGGGTATGTTATACTTTCCCCGGCGGCATATCTCCAACCCTTTGCGACAGCCCTATGAACGTTCTGCTGATCGGCTCTGGCGGCCGCGAGCACGCGCTCGCATGGAAAATGGCCCAATCGCCCCATTTTTCGCGACTCCTCAGTGTGCCCGGCAACACCGGCACCGGGCAGTACGGCCAGAACGTCCCCTTCCCCCTGAGCGATTTTGACGCGATCGTGGACCTGGCCCAGCGCGAACGGATCGATCTGCTGGTTGTCGGGCCGGATAACCCTCTGGCAGATGGGATCGTCGATGTCTTCAAGGCCGCCGGCATCCCGGCATTTGGACCGACCGCCGCAGCGGCGCGTATCGAGAGCAGCAAGTCGTTTGCCAAAGAGATCATGGCGGCCAGGGGAGTACCCACAGCCGAAGCGCTGATCTTCGACTCGCCGGTCGAAGCCACCGCCTTCGCGCAGCAGAGCGGCCGGCCCTGGGTGGTCAAGGCCGACGGATTGGCGCTGGGCAAGGGTGTGGTGGTACCCGACGATGTGGAAGGCACCGTGGCGGCCATCGCCCGCCTGTCGGCCACCCGCGCTGGCAGGCGCCTGTTGCTCGAAGAACGGCTCGAAGGCCGCGAACTCTCGGTCCACGCCCTCTGCGACGGCGAACACCTGCTGGTACTGCCCACCGCCCGCGACCACAAGCGCTTTGGCGAGGGCGACACCGGCCCCAATACCGGCGGCATGGGTGTGATTGCTCCGGTGGACGAGGTAAGCCCCGCTGTACTCGACCAGATCGTCACCACCTGCATGCAGCCGGTGATTGACGAACTGGCGGCCCGCGGCACCCCCTTTCGCGGTCTGCTCTACGCCGGGGTCATCCTGACCCGTGACGGGCCGAAGATCCTGGAGTTCAACGCTCGTTTCGGCGACCCCGAGGCCCAGGCCATCCTGCCCTTGCTCGAAGGCGATGTGCTGGAAGTGTTCTACGACTGCGCCGTGGGGCAGTTGCATCCCGAGAAGCTCCGCAAACGCAAGGGGTACGCGGTATGTGTGGTACTCTGCGCGCAGGGCTACCCCGGCAAGCCGCGCGTGGGCGACCCGATCCGCGGCGTGGAAGCCGTAGACGATGAGCAGGTGCTGATCTTCCACGCGGGCACGGCCATCGGCCCCGCGGGCCTCTGCACCGCTGGCGGGCGGGTGATCGGCGTGACCGGCCTCGGCGCGACCCTGGCGCGCGCGCGCGCCCGCGCCTACGAGATCGCCGAGCGGGTCGCCTTTGAGGGTAAGTACTTCCGCCGCGATATCGGGAAAGAGTAGCCCCCGGCGCAGGCGGCTGCAAGGTGCGCCATGTATCAGGTTGCCGTGCTGCTGAGCGGCTCCGGCTCCAATCTCCAGGCCCTGCTGGACGCCGAGGCGGCGGGGGTGCTCGAGGCACAGGTGGCGCTGGTGGTCAGCGACCGCGCCGACGCCTTTGGCCTGCAGCGCGCCCTGGCCCGTCAGGTTGCCGCGGCGTATGTCCCACTCCCCGCCGCGCCCAGAGGCGTCGATCGCGCCGCCGTGCGCGCCGCCTGGGAGCGACGGCTCGCCGATGTGGTGGCGGCCTTTGCGCCCGACCTGGTGGTGCTGGCGGGCTTTATGCGCATTCTCTCACCCGCCTTCCTGGATCGCTTTCCCAACCGCGTGATCAACCAGCACCCCGCCCTGTTGCCCGACGATGGCGGCGACACCTATGTGACGAGCGCGGGCCTGGTCATCCCTGCCCTGCGGGGCGCTCACGTAGTTCCCGAGGCTCTGCAACGGCGCCTGCCGGTCACCGGCTGCACCATTCACCGCGTCACTCCCCGGGTGGACGATGGCCCCGTTCTGGCGCGGGCCGAGGTGCCCGTGCTACCGGGCGACACCCCGGAAACACTCCACGAACGGATCAAGGTCGAAGAACACCGCCTGATCGTCGAGGTGGTGCGCCATCTGGCCCTGGAGCACGCCAGCGTGCGTCAGGCAGAGTAGGGCCATGGAGGAGTGTGATTGGCGCGGTGTCGAACTACGGCAGGGAGGCGCGAGCAATATGCTATAATCCTGCTTCAGTATCTGCCTTCGGCTCAGGCCGGTGTCACAGCGCGCCGGCCCGGGGCACAGGGAGCTTGCGGTGCCTGCGCGTCCCTTCTTGAAGTGGGCCGGCGGCAAGGGACAACTCTTACCAGAGTTGACCGCGCGCCTGCCCGCGCAGTTCCGGCGCTACCACGAACCCTTTGTAGGCGGCGGCGCCCTCTTCTTTCATCTCTGGAACAGTAGCAGGCTGCGCCACTCCGCAGTGCTGAGCGACTCCAACCCTGAGTTAATCGCCTGCTACGAAGCCGTACGCGATGAGGTCGAAGACCTGATCGCTCTCTTGCTGGAGCTGCGCCCGCGCTTCAGCGATCGCGAGTTCTTCTACGAGATCCGCGGCTGGGACCGGCGCCCCGACTTCGCGCAGCGTCCGCGGGTGGAGCGGGCAGCGCGCACCATTTTCCTCAACCGCACCTGTTACAACGGGCTGTACCGCCTCAACAACCGCGGCCAGTTCAATGCCCCTTTCGGCAACTACCGCAACCCCTTGATCGTCGATCCCGAGAACATGCGCGAGGTAAGCCGCGCCTTGCAGCATGTTGACCTCATCGTCAGCGACTTCGCCGCCGTGCTGGAGCGAGCCCTGCCGGGCGACCTGGTTTACTTTGATCCGCCCTACGTGCCGCTCAGCACCACCGCCTCATTTACCGCCTACACCCATCAGGGCTTCTCCGAAACCGAGCAGCGCCGGCTGGCCGAGGTGTTTCTCGCCCTGGCCGCGCAGGGTTGCTTCGTCATGCTCAGCAATTCCTACACCGAGCTTGCCTGTTCCCTCTACGCCGGGCAACCGGTGCATGAACGCCTCTCAGCCAGCCGGAAGATCAATTGCGATGGGCGTAAGCGCGGCATGGTTGCCGAACTGATCGTCTGCAGCTACGAACCAGCCGCAGTAACCTCGCCGGCGTAGAGGCGCAGCGCCGCTGCCAGGGAGGCGCAGCGGCGCTGCGCCTCCCTGGCGGCCGCGCTACGCCGCTCCGTTTTTCCATCGTGTCGTTGCGTGGTGCAGCGGCAAGGACGTTTATCTTCCGTATTGCACGCATTGATTACAACTTATTCATTTCTTAACAACCGGGCGCACAGGGCCAGATCGCATTCCAGTGCGCTGGAATGCGATCTTCGCACTGGCCGGGCGTTTGCCGCTGCCGATATGTACGCCGCGTAAGCTTACACTTTTTTGCTTGCAAGCGTAGTAGACAACTGCTATACTAAGCTTGCCTTGTACATGTCTCACCTTTTGACATCAGCAATAACTTGACTTCTCGCAGGTTTTTGGCCGTATCTGTTGCATATTCCGTCTTTGCACCTCTGACGCATTACCTTTCAATGGGTGTTCACCTACCAGCAGAGATGGTGTTTGTACCTGGTCGTTTCGCTTGCGGCGAGAGAGCGCTGGCCGCGGGCTTCTCTCGAGTTCTCTCGTTCCAGCAAGATTGTGAGGGCTTCACCCTCCCAAACCCTCCCGCGCACACATCAGGAGGACAACATCACTGAATTCATTAAAAAAAAATAGCGAGCGGAATGTGTTGCCGCACATTCCGCTCGTAACCACTGCACGATAATTCCAATGCCGGGCAGCACAGGAATAGTGCTTTATGGTCACTTCAGTATACCTCATTCCAACCCTCTCCGACAAGAGCGACCGGCGCGCAGACGGATCAGGAGTCGTTGTCCTACAGTACGAGTTCACATTTTGGGGTACGGCGTCACCCTGGCTGCGCGGGCGTCCCGCCCGCAATGGCCTGGATGCGGGCAAGATGCCCGCGTGCCGGAAGAAGTGTGAACACGTACGTCTCCAGGGCAGAGGTGTCATCGGGCCGCCGTGAGCGAGCCTGGAGACCCGCTTGCCACGAAAACACGCCGAAAGGTGCATTCGAGCGTCTTCTCGCCGTTCTGGACCATCCAACCCGGTCACACAGAGGGGTCGTTGCATATGTTCTCAACCATCCGAAACCGGTATCTGCTTGGCGCGGATCTGCTGTTGTTGCCTCTCGCTGCCTATTGCAGCTTTGTTTTGCGTCTCGAACAACCTGATCTCGGTCAGTACGTACCCGGTTTTTTCCTCTTCGTTGCCCTGGTGGCGCCCCTGACAATTCTGCTCTTCTGGATCTCCGGCAGCTACGCTCGCTACTGGCGCTACGCCTCGCTTCAGGATTTCCTCACACTCTATGCTGCGCTCGCGGTCGCAACGCTCCTGGTCGGCGTCATCCTATCCGTCCAGCGCGCCACGAGTGGGGTGGCGCTGGCGCCCTTCTCCATACCGTTCCTCTTCGTGGTCCTTGCAGCAGGCATCGTTACGGCGCCGCGTCTCTCTATTAGCCTGCTCCATAACGTGCAGACCCGTTGCGTCTCCGTTCCCGGCACACCGCAGCGCGTGTTGATTATGGGCGCCGGCGGCGCGGGGGCGCACCTCGCGCGCCAACTGCGCGATCATCCCGAGTTTGGCATGCAGGTGGTTGGCTTCCTGGATGATGACCCTCTCAAGCACCATATGCACATCCACGGCGTGCCTGTGCTCGGCTCGCACCAGGACATCCCGGCAGTGGCCCGGACAACGTGCGCCAGTGCCGTGATCATCGCCATCTCCGGTCTCCCGGGGCGCAAGGTGCGCGCCATCGTTTCCCTCTGTGAGAGCGCCGGCTTGCGAACCAAGACCATCCCCGGCCTCCACGACCTGCTCGACTCGCGGGTCAGCTTCACACAGATCCGTGACGTGCAGATCGAGGACCTGCTGCGCCGGGAGCCTATCGCTACCGACACGTCCGCGGTACGCCAGTTGCTCCAGGGACGCCGGGTGCTGGTGACCGGCGGCGGTGGCTCGATCGGCAGCGAACTCTGCCGCCAGATCCTCGCCTGTAACCCCGCCGAACTGGTGGTTCTGGGTCACGGCGAGAACAGCGTCTTCGAGATCTACCACGAGTTGCTGCGCCGGGTGGCCCTGCTCCCCGGTGACGGTCCGCGGCCCCGCATTCACCCCGTCATTGCCGATATTCGCGAGCCGGATCGGCTTGATGAGGTCTTCGCCGCCTACCGTCCTGAGGTCGTGTTTCACGCCGCCGCCCACAAACACGTTCCCTTAATGGAATATAACATTCGTGAGGCGTTTAGCAACAACGTCTTCGGCACCCGCAACGTTCTGGCTGCCGCGGAACGCTACGAGGTTGACCGGCTGGTGATGATCTCCACCGATAAGGCGGTTAATCCGACCAGCATTATGGGGGTTAGCAAGCGGATTGCGGAGCTGCTCGTTCACCAGACGGCGAAACGCTGTCGGCGCCCCTACGTTGCCGTTCGTTTTGGCAATGTCCTGGGCAGTCGCGGTTCAGTGTTGCACACCTTCAAGAAACAGATCGCCGCGGGCGGCCCGGTTACCGTCACGCACCCGGAGATGCGGCGCTTCTTTATGACTATCCCCGAGGCGGTGCAGCTGGTGCTCCAGGCAGCCGTGCTTGGCCGCGGCGGCGAGGTCTTCACCCTGGATATGGGCGAGCCGATCAGGATTGCCGACCTGGCCCGCGACATGATCGAGCTTTCCGGTCTTCAGGTGGGCGAGGATATCGAGATCGTTTTCTCCGGCCTGCGTCCTGGCGAGAAACTCTACGAAGAACTCTTTGTACCCGGCGAAGAGTACCGTCGTACTACCCACACCAAGATCTTCATCGCGGCCAATGCCAGCAGCCTGGTACCGGCGAATCTCGACGAGCGGGTCAGCGCCCTCGAGCGCGCCACGCTGCGCGGCGACCGCACGGCGATGCTGGCACTGGTGCAGGAGCTGGTGCCCAATCACTGCCTGGAGCAGGCCATTGCTCCGGCGCAGCCGGTGGTGGCCACGCCACCACCCCTCATGGCGCGCGCTGTCGGCGATTGACGGGCAATGGCAAAAGGGGAGTGTTTACAGGCACCAGACACGCGCGCAGCGTAGCGAGCGCAGAGGGTTTCGAGCAGCCTATCCTCTGCGCTCTGCCGGGTGTTCTGCGGCGCATCTGAACAGGTCAACGGCGCGTACCTGATTCACATGTGGGGTAAGGCGCCACCCCGGGTGCGCGGGCGTCCCGCCGGCAGTGGCCTGGATGCGGGCAAGCTGCCTGCGCTCGCGGGAGAAGGGTGAACACATACAACGGCGCCGCTATTTGACGGGCGCTACAGGCGCCCGTATAATCAACCCCGTCTGAACCGAAGCGCAGCAATGGCTGGCCCAGGCAGAGCTGCCTGTCCACCCTGTTTCTCCCCTGATGTCCGAACACAACTCTGAGCAGAGTGCGCCCCGTGTGCGTCGCCCGCCCGTGATTGCTGTGTGTGGCAGTGGCGTCGAACACGTGCGTCTGAATGCCCTGGCCGAAACCGTCGGCGAGCTGATCGCCCGACACGGGGCGGTGCTGGTATGCGGTGGGCTGGGCGGGGTGATGGCGGCCGCCTGCCGGGGCGCGGCGCGGGCCGGGGGCCTGACCGTGGGCATCCTACCCCAGGCTGACCCCGATGCCGCGAATGCCTATGTGGCCCTCGCGATCGCGACGGGCATGGGGCAGGCGCGCAACGTGGTGCTGGTGCAGAGCGCCGATGCGGTGATCGCCATCGGGGGCGAGTATGGCACCCTGAGCGAAATTGCGCTGGCACGCAAGATGGGCCGGCCCGTGGTGGGCCTGATGACCTGGGATCTGGGCCCGCCACACCTGGTCGCGGTTGCCAGCCCGGAGGAGGCCGTCGAACAGGCGCTGCGCCTGGCAGCCGAGGAGCGTAACAATAGACGGCAGGCCGGCAATGGGCCTGTCGCTTACGAGTCGTGACGTTTCGTCATCGAATGGTAACAGGTGGATCAGTATCGTATCAGCAACCCGTCAGCCCTCGTCACTACAATCAAAATCAGAGCTGCATAGACGGCTGATATGCACCTGGGGAAATCGCGCTTCCCAAACCCCCTGCCAGTGGGGTAGCGCGCCAGCCGCGCCAGGAGGATTTGCGGGGCTGAGCCCTTCTAAGAACAAGAATGTTCATTCTGGCGTCGTGCGGCTGCGCCGCACGGACGGTTGATGTATGACCAGTTGCGCCCCCGGCTTCGACCCGCTCAGCTAATGAGCGGCAACAGCTCCAGATCCTGTCGCAGTGGGCGCCATTGCCTTCGCCTGGAACAGAAACACTCGCTCACCGACCACCTAGCCGAGGAGAACTACGAGATGGTCAGAAGAATCATTGTCGTCGCGGTGCTGGTCGCAACCCTGGCCACCCTGGTCGCATGGCCGAAGCCAGGCGCCGCCCAGGGCCGGGTTGCCGATACGTTTCCACCCTACCAGGCGCGCTTCTTCCCTGAAACCGGGCAGACGGCCGTCAACTGGTTCCTGGAGGCCTGGAAGAACACCCCCAATGCCCTCTTTGTGCTGGGCTACCCGATTTCACAGCCATTTATTGAAGAAAGCTTTACCAGCCCGGGCCAGTTCTACCGCGTGCAGTACTTTGAACGGGCCGTGCTGGAGGAGCATCCTGAGAACTTCGGCCAGCAGGGTAACCGTTACTACATCCTCGGGCGACTGATGGGCACACAACTGGCCAGAGGGCGTGAAAACGAGCCGCCGTTCCAGCGCGTCGGCAACCCCGGCGATGGGACCTGGTTCCCCGAGACGGGGCATACGCTCCGCAATGGCCCGGCACCCTTCCGCGATTTCTGGTTGAACAACGGCGGCCTGGCAACCTTTGGCTACCCTTTGAGCGAGCAGTTCCAGGAAGTGAACTCGCAAGATGGACAGGTATACTGGGTACAGTATTTCGAGCGCCAGCGCATGGAATGGCATCCCGAGCAACCCGACCCGCGCTACCGCATCTTGCTCGGCCTGCTGGGGAACGAGTACCGCGACCGCTTCCACCGCAACAACCCGGCCTTCCGTTCGCGTAGCGCTGCCGAGGCGCTGCCGCGACCGTTCATTTACGGCTTCAACGCCCACCTCTACGGCCAGGGCACGCCGTGGCAGGATCGCAATCGGGTGCTGACCCTCTCGAAGAACGCCGGGGTAAACTGGATCCGCCAGCAGATCCGCTGGCGTGACCTGCACGACGCCTCGGGGGCGATCTACTGGGCAGAACTTGACGATATTGTCAACGACGCGAGCCGGCAGGGGGTCAATCTGCTGATCAGCGTGGTTTCGGCTCCTGACTGGGCCGGTGGGCCGGGTATGCCCCGCCGCGAGAACTTCGGCGATTTCGGGTCGTTTATGGGTCAGATGGCGGCACGCTACCGTGGTCGCGTTCAGGCCTACCAGATCTGGAACGAGCAGAATCGCGCCTGCGAGAACGGGGGCGATTGCGCCCGCGACGGTGGCGTGGGCGGGCGTGTGGCGAATGCCAACTACTATGTCGATCTGCTGGAAGTAGCCTACCGGGCCATCAAGGCCGCCGATCCGTATGCGATCGTTGTGAGCGGCGCGCCTACGAGTACGGATACGAACCGTCAGGATATCGCCATCAGCGACCTGGAGTACGTGCGCCAGATGGCGGTCAATCCGAAGTTCCGCAACAGCGTGGATGCCATCGGGCTGCATCCAGGCGGCCACTACAACCCGCCCGATAGCCGCTGGCCCGAACGCCCCGGCCCCGGACCAAACTGGCGCAACAGCAACGAGTTCTACTTCCGCCGAATCGAAGACACCCGCAACATCCTGGTAGCCAACGGTATGGGCGACCGGCAGATCTGGGTTACCGAATTCGGCTGGGCCACGCGTAACAACACGCCTGGCTACGAGTACGGCAACAGTATTTCCTTCGAAACCCAGGCGGCCTGGCTGACGCGGGCCCTGGAGATCGGGCGCTACGAGTGGGCGCCGTGGGTGGGCGCGATGTTCATCTGGAACCTCAATTTTGCCATCCCCTGGCGCTACTACGGCAATGAGTTGCACGAACAGGCGGCCTTCGGGGTTCTTAACAGCGACTGGAGCCCGCGACCGTCCTTCAACGCTATTCAGGCCTTCCCCAAACGGTAGCACCTGCCCGAACCTGTGGGATGGTCCAGATTCGCTTGACTATCTGGCGCTCAGCTCCACAGCTCTTCAGCTCTACAAGCCAGTTGTGGGGAGCTGTGGAGCTGTGGAGCAACGGGTAACGTTGACCGACCCGTTGTTGAACCTCGTCTGAGGGCGGCCAGGCTCCGATGGTTGGGCTGTGGCCCGCTGCGGCAGGAGGCGGAAACTCCGCCTCCTGTCCGTGCGTTCAGTTGTGGACAAGCACCGGGAAGGGCCGCGCCCCTCCCGAACCCTCCCCGTGGGCAGGGAGGTGGGAACCCTGATTTCTCCATCTTCATATCCGCGTGAGTTACCAGGAGAGTAAACCATGACCCGTCATCTCCGGCGCGCTGCGACCAGCGCGCTTCTGACGCTGACGCTGGCGCTGGTCGCCTGTAGCGGCGCGGCCCAACCCGGCCCCAGCCAGCAAGTCAGCGCTACCGTCGCACCCGCACCCACGGCTGCCGGTCAGCCGACCCGCCCTGCACCCACCAGCAACGCGCCGGCCACCGCCACCCCCGTCGCCGCCCCGGTCAACCCGGACTACCTGGAGTTCGGGGTCGTGGCCCATCTCTACTACACCGATCGGGCGCGGGTGATGCAGCTCGTGCAGAATGCCGGGTTCGACTGGGTGCGCCAGCAGATCTACTGGCGCGATATCGAGGATCCGCAGAACGGGATCTGGGCCTGGGACGAGATCGACCAGATTGTTGCCGCAGCCAATGCCTACAATCGCAAGCTCCTGGTGAACGTGGTGCGCTCGCCGACGTTCTACAGCGCCACCAACGGCCTGCCCGACGATCCCGATAGCTTTGCCAACTTCATGGCTGTGCTGGCCGAGCGCTACAAGGGACGCATTCAAGCCTATGAGATCTGGAACGAGCCAAACCTGGCCCACGAGACCGGCGGCACCATTCGCCCTGCGGACGTGGGGCGTTATGTCGAGATGCTCAAACGTGCCTATGAGCGCATTAAGGCCATTGACCCCGAGGCCCTGGTGCTGGCAGCGGCTTCGTCTTCGACCGGGGTGACCAATGAGAGTATCGCTCTCTCCGACGAAGACTTCTACCGCGCGATGTACACCTACAATGGCGGCGAGGTCCGGAACTACTTCGATATCCAGGCCGTGCATCCCGGTGGCTCGGCCAATCCCCCCGATACGTTGTGGCCCGACAATCCCAGCACGGCCCAGGGGTGGACCGATCACCCGACCTTCTACTTTCGACACGTGGAGAATGTGCGGCGGTGGATGGAAGAGTACGGTATGGGTGACAAAGAGATCTGGATCACCGAGTACGGCTGGGCGACGGCGAACAATACGCCCGGTTACGAGTTTGGCAATCAGGTAAGTTTCGAGCAGCAGGCCGAGTACATCACCGGCGCCATCCGCCGCGCGTATGAGTTGTACCCCTGGGTCGGCAATATGTTCCTCTGGAACATGAACTTTGCGGTCACCAAGGCCGAAAACGGCCTGGACACCATGCACGAGCAGGCTTCCTTCGGCATCCTCAACCCCGACTGGAGCCCTCGCCCGTCGTACCTGGCGGTGCAGGCCCTGATTGCTGAGTTGAAACAGAAGCAGGGACGCTAGCGCGATTGTAGATTTGCGCTTGAAGATTCGGGCGCGGCGCACCTGCACGCGGTCGCCGTTGCACTGATGCCCGGACAGGTCGCCTGGACATGCGCCAGAGCGCCGGGAGGGTATTACGCTTCAAAGGGTATCTCAAGACCGTCGCGTTCGTGGCATGCAAGGATCATGGCGCCCGTGCTCGCGCGACTGCCGGGTTGGCGCGCATCCCTGGAAGAGTTTCGTTTATTCGTTTCCCATTCGTTGGCCCATTTAGACGTGTTGCCGCATCAGGAAGCCCATCCCAGAACAGGTGAAGCCCTTTGAAGGGTCTTACGCCTCGACCTCGGCGCGCACGCGCAGGCCCAGACGGGCAAACAGAGCCGTGGCAAGGGGGAGCGCAGCCCCGGCGATGAGCCAGCCATCACGGGTGTGGGTGGCGAAGCGCCCGAGTAAGCGCCGGTACTCGGCTGGCACAGGCACATCGGGCAGCAGCCAGCCCTCCGCGGTCCGGCTGGCGCTGAGCGACGCGCCGCCCTGGCGCTCAATCAGCGCATAGCCCAGGCGCAAGGCAACGGTCTCGTCGAGAGGCGTGAGCGCGCCACGACCGGCGCGGTAGTATTCAGCGGGGCCGCGACCCCTACGGCGACGGATGATCCACCCCTCACGCAGGCTCACATGGCCCGGGGCAGAACTGGGGGCAGGATGCCAGCCGGGCGGATCGGGCGCAAAGTGACTGATCCGTTCGTCAGGCGCAAGCTGGCGCGTGAAGGGTTCGCCCGGCGGCGCAATGTCGGGGAGGGGCGGCAGGGCCGCGATCTGGTCGGAGAGGGTCAGCACGACAAAGCCGCGGTTACGCAGGCGAGCGATAAGCCCGTCACGGCGCCAGGTGGTCAGATGGAAGCGATCGCCTTCCCGCAGCCCCTCACCGCGCAGCACTGGCCCGGCAGCAGGATTGTGCACCACAAAGAGATCGGGATGGACTTCTTCGACATCGGCAGGGGCGCCGGGACGCCGTCTGGACATAATGACACCATTTCAGGTGGGAGGGTTTGGGAGGGCTGCGCCTTCCCAGGAAACAACCCGCCAGCGGGGAGGGTTTGGGAGGGCTTCGCCCTCCCGAGAACACATATTTTCATTCCGGCGTTGCGCGCCTCGCGCATGGGGCCTGAGGTGAACATACGGGGAAACCAGGTTTCCCCATCCCCCTGCCTGCTGGGGCGCCAGCCGTTTCCAACATCGGTTGGGATATGGGGAAACCTGGTTTCCCCAATCCCCTCCCTGCGGGGAGGAGCCCGGTTCCCTCCCCCAGCGGGGGAGGGCCAGGGAGGGGGCGGCCCTCCTAAAGACGCCCCATGTTCATCGCGGCGTTGTGCGCCCCACGAATGGGGCCTGATGTGAAAATACAGGAAACCCGGTTTCCCTGCGCCCCTGCCTGTGGAGGCGCCAGCCGCCCCCAACACCGGTTGGGCACTGGGGAACCCGGGGTTCCCCGCACCCCTGCCTGTGGAGGCGCCAGCCGCCCCCAACACCGGTTGGGCACTGGGGAACCCGGGGTTCCCCAGCCCCCTGCCTTTCAGGGGCAGACAGAACGTATGAGCGCCGACAGGCGTTATGGCGTTGCGATGCGCTGGTTGGTCCTCACCCCCTCCCCCTCTCCAGCTTCGCTGGAGAGGGGAGAACCAGAGCCGTGCACGGGGGCGTTCCAATAAGCCCCATCCAGACAGCCTACTGCTGGAGTCGTTGCAGGGTCGGAGCAGTGTAGGCGTGGCAGATGGCGACGGCGAGGGCATCGGCAGCGTCATCGGGCCGCGGAATGGTCTCAAGGCCAAGGGTCAGGCGCACCATCTCCTGCATTTGTTTTTTGTCGGCGCCGCCATAGCCTGCAACAGCCTGTTTGACCGCCAGCGGCTTGTACTCGTGGATGGTGAGACCGGCCTGCACGAGGGCCAGCAGGGCCACCCCACGGGCCTGACCTACAGACAGGGCCGTGTTGACATTCTTGCCGAAGAACAACTCTTCAATCGCCGCCGAGTCGGGAGCGTAGCAGGCGATCAGCTCACGCAAGCCATTGTAGAGAAGCCGCAACCGTTCCGGTTGGGGCATACCGGCGGGGGTGGTCAGCGCGCCACTGCCGATCAGCGTCAGGCGCCCATCGGCAGTCTCTATGATTCCCCACCCCATCGTTGCGGTACCGGGGTCAATGCCTAGCGTGCGCATAGTTTGCTTTCCGCCAGCCTGCGGGCGAAATCGGGAAAATCCGCTTTCGCCTCTCTCCCCCTTCGAAATGTTCGCGGGCCGACTGCACCTTCCGCGGGGCAGAGGCATGGGGAAACCCGGTTTCCCCGATCTTCGCATCAGCCGTCCGTGCGGCTGCGCCGCACAATGCCAGCAGGGAGGGGCGCGGGGAAACCCGGTTTCCCCGATCTTCGCATCAGCCGTCCGTGCGGCTGCGCCGCACAATGCCAGCAGGGAGGGACGTGGGGAAACCCGGTTTCCCTGTATGTTCACCTCAGGACTACTCAAACCTGGCGGCCATCGCATCAGTGATCAGCAGATTGGAGTAGACCTTCTGCACGTCATCAAGGTCCTCAAGTTTCTCCATCAGACGCATGGCGGCCAGGGCGTCCTTCTCGTCAGGCTCGATCTGCGTTTTCGGGCGCATCGTCTTCTCCGCGCCGATCACGGGAATGCCCTGATTAATCAGGGCCTGACGCACGGCGTTGAGCTGCGTCCACTCGCAGTAGATCTCCAGCACGCTGCCTTCGACCTCGACATCCTCGGCGCCAGCGTCAATGGCCGCGAGTTGCACCTCATCGGGGTCCATCCTGGTACCGGCGAGGTCCACGGTAATCAGGCCCTTGAGTTCGAACATCCAACTCACCGAGCCTGGTTCGCCGGGGCTGCCACCGGCTTTGTTCAGGGTGGCGCGCACGTCCGAATTGGTGCGGTTGCGGTTATCAGTGGCGGTTTCGATCAGCAGGGCGATACCGCCAGGGGCGTAGCCTTCGTAGTACACCTCTTCGAGCGCGGCCTCGTTACCCTTGCCGAGACCGCGGTCGATAGCGCGTTGGATGCTATCGCCCGGCATATTGTTTGACTTAGCCTTTTCTACGGCCAGGCGGAGCCGGAAGTTCATATCGGGGTCACCGCTGCCACCCTCCTTCACGGCAAGGGTGATATCACGGGCAAGCTTGGTGAAGAGTTGCCCGCGGCGCTGGTCGGCAACGCCCTTGGAGCGCCTGATCGTATGCCATTTGGAATGGCCGGACATAATCCCTCCTGAATACAGCTCTGATGTGAAAATACGGGGAAACCGGGTTTCCCCACCTGCGGTGAGCCTGTCGAACCGCACCCCTGCCTGTGGGGGCGCCAGCCGCTCCCAACACCGGTTGGGCAATGGGGAACCCGGGGTTCCCCGCGCCCCTGCCCGGGGGCGGCAAGCCCCCCACCGGGAAGGTTTGGGCGTAGAGACGCAGCGCCGCTGCTTCGCTACACGTTTCATTCTGGCATTGTTCGGCGCAGCCGCATGGCCCTCTATCTCCGGATATTATAGCATAGGGGCCTGTGCGGCTACGACGCGCCACGACGCTATGAACAGCGGAGCAGCGGCGCCGCGCCGCTACCTCGGAGGGGTGCGGTTCGACAGGCTCACCGCAGGGGAAACTGGCTTTCCCCGATGTTCAACCGCAACCCACAGGTGGCGACCTGTGGATCGCATGAGCTACAATGTAGTATGCAAACCGCGGGCGGCGAGGCGTTTAGTATAGTACCCTCCGAAACGGGGGCGCGCCAGCGGCATATGCGCTGGCGCCAGAGACCTGGTGCCTGTGAAAGGACGCCCGTTCATGCCCATCGCAAACACCCAGCCCGGCGCCTCAGAACGGATACGCAGGTTACCCAACTCGATCTCTGTGGTTAGCACGTCGGCTGGTGATGTGCTGGTCAACTGTCCGCCTGAGACGCTCAAGTACCTCCTCGCGAACCATATCAACCCGCCGGGGACAATTCTGCTCCCTCCCGATATACCGCCTGGCAGCGAGTTAGGCTCTGGCGGTTTTGTGCGCCGGGGCATCAACTATGCCAGCGTTGAGTTTTTAATCTACTCCAACTACTTCGTCAGCGGGCGCAAGGCCCACCTGATCACTGTTACCACAGCGCAAGCATGCCGGCTGCGGAAGTTGCTTGAGGAGACGATCAACGGCCCGGGTGATCCGGCGCGGTACGGTGACCTGGGCTGGTTGCAGGCCGAGTGCGCGGCGGTGGCGCACCACCCACCGCTGGGGCGTGCCCCCGGGCTCGATGACATGGCCGAGATCGTGAGCCTGGAAAGCGGCGGGGGGGCGCTGGGCGCTGTGAGCATCAGTCTGGAGGGCGACACGTTTGTGTTTCGCGAAGGGACGACAGAAGTTGCCCGCGTGAGCACGCGCATCAACGAGGTGGCAATGCCGCTGACCCTGGCGCCGCCGCGACCGCTGCAACGCCAGGAGGTGACGCTGCAATTCATCGGTGGTAGCGATGGGTTCGATCCTGCCGGTATTACCACCTGTTTCCTGGCCTACCTGGGTTCTACGGTGGAAACCCAGGCCACGCTCTTTGATGCGGCTGCCTACGTCTACGTGCGTTTGAGCCATCTGGGCCTTTCCACGAGCCACATCGCCGAGGTGGTGCTGTCGCATCTGCACGAGGATCACCTGGCCGGCCTGCCCGAGTTGATCCTGATGGGTAGCCACCGGGTACGGCTGCTGACCTCGGATCTGATCTACCAGGGGTTGTTGCGGGTACTGAGCGCTATGCTTGACCTGCCGATACCCGATGTGGCGGCGCTCTTCGACTATGTGCCACTGAACCCGGGCACACCACTGGAGCTGGAAGGCCGGCGCTTCGAGGCAATCTACGCCGTCCACTCAGTCCCCACGCTGGCCGTGCGGGTTAACGGCGTGTGCTATTCCGGCGACATGCGCTACGACGAGGAGTGGTTTGAGGAGCTGGTCATCCGTGGCGTGCTTTCGGAGCAGCGGCGCCAGGAACTGCTGCGCTTCGCCGAAGGCGCGAGTGTGCTGGTGCAGGACGTCGGGGGCGGCACGGTCCACAGTACGCTCTCCCCGCGCCTGTTGCAGGCGCTGACTGCCAAGAGCCAGCGGCTGGTGCTGGCGCACACCAGCACCCACACCTTACCCGAGACCAGTTCTGAGGTGGCCGCGCGCATCGAGTTTGCCGCCAGCGGTTCGGTGGTGGGCTTAGGGGCGCCTTTGCCCGACGATGCAGAGACCGAGCTGGTCGAGACGATCGCCGCCTGTCCGCTCTTTGCCCGCCTGTCGACCGGCGAGCGACTCGTCCTGGCCCGGCACATTGAGGTGGTGCGCTTCGCCGACCAGGAGGTGATCTTTCGCGAGGGTGATCCTTCGGACGGGTGCGCCTACATCGTCCATTCAGGCATTGTCAGTGTCAGCGTTGGCGCAGCGCCGGTGCGGGTCCTGGGGCGCGGCAGCAGTATCGGCGAGCGTGGGGCGCTCCTGGGTGATGCGCGCACCAGCACCTCGACGGCCAGGGGCCACGTAACCCTGTTGCGGCTGCGGCCCGACGTACTCGGCCCGGCGGCCGAACGGCTGGGGCTGGCCACGGCCTGCGCCCGCGCCGACTGGCTCACCGCAACGCCGGTGCTCGGCGAGTTGCCCTGGGCCAATCTCCTCGACCTGGCGCTCGATTTTCAGCCCCGGTCGCTGGCCAGCGGGGAGCGCCTGTTTTCCAGTGGCGAGCCGGGCTACGAGGGGTATCTGCTCGTTGAAGGCGCCCTGGAGTTCTCAAGCGCCGATGGCTCGGTGGTTGAACAACTTGATCAGCCTGGCCGCCTCTTCGGCTACCAGGCGGCACTCTACGGCTCATTGCACAGACTGAGCGCCCGCGCCACAGCCCCGACCATCGTCTGGACGTTACCAGCGCCAGCGCTCGAACGGTTGAACCTTCTGTACCCTCAGTTGCTCATGCATCTGCGGGCGCTCGGGGCGCCGCCCGCCCCCCCTGGCGCCAGCGCCGCGGGCCGTGCTCATCAGACACCCCCGCGGCTCCCCCACGCCCCACGGGAATGAATACAGATTGTTCCGCGAGGGCTGCGCCATCAGGAACCTCCCTGCGGGCATGGCGCGTCCCCTGCTGAGGTGAAAATAGCCCGCCAGGGGGGAGGGTTTGGGCGTAGAGGCGCGGCGCTGCCGCGCCTCTACGCCCTCCCAGGAAATAACCCGCCAGCGGGGAGGGTTTGGGAGGGCGCAGCCCTTCAACGGGTTTCACCTGCTCCGGGATAGGCTTCCTGGGACGTGGAGGGAAAATGGGCCAACGAATGGGAAACGAATAAACGAATGCGAGCGGCGTGTCTAACTCTGAGGTAAACATAGCCCGCGCGCGGGAGGGTTGTGGAGGGCGAAGCCCTCCCAGGAAACAACCCGCCAGCGGGGAGGGTTTGGGAGGGCTGCGCCCTCCCAGGAATAATGATTTTCATTCCGGCGTTGTGCGCCCTGCGAATGGGGCCTGAGGTGAAAATACGGGGAAACCAGGTTTCCCCAATCCCCTCCCTGGCGGGAGGGTTTGGGAGGGCTGCGCCCTCCCAAGAACAATATAATATTTTCGTTCCGGCGTTGTGCGCCATGCGCATGACCGTCTGAGGTGAACATACGGGGAAACCGGGTTTCCCCACCTGCGGTGAGCCTGTCGAACCGAACCCCTCCCTGCGGGGAGGAGCCCGGTTCCCTCCCCCAGCGGGGGAGGGCCAGGGAGGGGGCGGCCCTCCCAGAGATACCCCATTTTCATCGCGGCGATGTGCGCCATGCGCATGACCGTCTAACGTGAACATAGGGAACCCGGGGTTCCCCATACCCCTGCCTGCAGGGGCGCCAGGCGCCCCCAACGGCGGTTGGGTGTGGGGAACCCGGGTTTCCCCACACCCCTCCCTGGCGGGAGGGTTTGGGCGTAGAGACGCAGCGGCGCTGCGTCTCTACGCCCTCCCAATGATACCCCATGGTCATCGCGGCGTTGTGCGCCCCGCGCATGGCGCCTGGGAGGGCTTCACCTCGCGCGCCCCGAAACCCCGGGTTAACGAGCGCGCCGCCGGCTCCCCCCACCTCTAGCGCGCTGCCTTGAAGACGTACACCTCAACGGCCATAGGTTCCAACGACCCTTGCAACCGACCAGCGTTAAACGTCATTCCCCCCGGGCGCTGGTCAAAGAGCGGCTTCGGCGGCCCCGACACGGGCGCGGCCAGGTTGACGGTCGCCGCAGCAGCGCGATCCGTGGCATTGACGATCATCACGTACACCTCATCGGCATAGCGCCACTGGGCCGCCGGCAGGTCGGGCTTGCCGGTTTGCAACGGAGTGTAGGCGCCATCGAGCAACACAGGCGCCAGTCGTCGCACTTCGGGCGCCAGATCACGCAGCGCCTGCAACACGGCGGGGTGCTCCTCCAGGCGCCAGTAGCCGTCGTTGTAGGCGTAGTAGATGATGCCACGCACATTGTTGACCAGCGCCTGGTAGGTCATATTGCGGATCTCGACTGCCGTCGGCTCGCGCTGCTCCGGCCAGGCAAAAGCTTGCAGATTGGCGATAACCGGGCGATTGAACGGCTGCGCCGCGGCCATAGCGCTTGAGAGCGCATAGTTGACATGCCCGATACGAGCGTGCTCCCAGTAGGTTTTGCCGATGGGATAGGACTGCATCGCCACCGTGTCCGCGCTCTGCATGAACAAATTGATGCGCTGTGGTACGAAACCGCTGATGTAGGTTGGATGCTGACGATCAGCGGTTTTGACAAGTTGATCGATGCGGGTTACCAGCTCCGGGGTGTAGTACTCCCCATCGTCCACATCATCGGCAATGCCGTAGGCCAGCAAGGCCGGGCCATCTTTGACGTGCCGGATCGCGCGCACAATTCCCGCATCGTCAAGTTCGTAGGGGTAGATCTCGGCGATCAGGCGCATACCCAGCGCTGCCGCGTCGGCCTGGAGTTCGGGATAGTTGATGCGGATGGGGGCGTGCAGGGTGTTGAAGCCGCTGGCAGCAATCGAGCGGAGCGTTTCGGGACGGAACTCTTCACTGTTGTAAGCCGGGTACAGGGCGAAGCCAAAGGGAAAAAAGGGTTGCCCATCAACCAGCAGCGTGCCGTCGGCGCGGATCCGAACCCCTCGCTCGCTCGAGGCTCCCGATCCGGCCGCAGGGGTACCCGGCGGTGTCGCCGGTTGCCCGGTCGGGCGCGCAGGGGTAAGGGTGACCGTGGGAGCCAGAACCGGGGTTGGAGACACGCGAGCGACCGGCGGGTCGGACGCAGCCGGCGCGCAGGCCAGCAGCAGCACGCAGCCGAGCGCTAGCCACGTGCTGCGGCGAACCAACCACGCCAATACGGAGAGAGAACGTTGCATCGTACCGCTGTTCTATCGGGTGCGGCACAGCCGCGCGAGCGTCTATTGGGTCAATGCTATCGTGCCTCAGAGGCAACGTCGCAGTTGCGCGCACACGTAATCAACCTGCTCCTCGCTCATCACGCCGGAGAAGGGCAGGGCGAGCGATACATCGCCCAGATGCTCAGTGACCGGCAAATCGCCACGCCGGTAGCCGAAGCGGCTCTGGTAGAACGGCTGCAGGTGAATAGGGGTAAAGTAGGGCCGGCTGGGTACCCCGGCTTCCGCCAACTGGCGCATAACCTGGTCGCGGCTGGCAGGGGCCTTGATACGCACCACATACACGAACCAGCTCATCGCAGTGGTATGCGGCGCGATAAACGGTCGCTCGAGCAGCTCCAGGTCAGCCAGGCGCTCGTTGTACCACCGGGCCACCTGTGCCCGCTTCGCCAGCAGTGCGTCGAGACGCTGCACCTGCACCAGCCCCAACGCGGCGCTCAGTTCATCCAGACGGTAGTTGTAGCCCAGGCGAGTGTGATTGAGCCAGGCATCGAAGACATCGCGACCCTGATTGCGCAGGCTACGGAAGAGGTCGGCCCAGTCGGCGCGATTGGTGACGATCATGCCACCTTCGCCGGTTGTCATTTGCTTGTTGGGATAGAAAGCGAAGACCGCCGCATCGCCGATGGCGCCAGCGGCACGGCCTTTGTAGGTTGAGCCAATCGCCTCGCAGGCGTCTTCGATCACCGCCAGGCCGTGATCGCGGGCCACAGCGAGGATCGGATCCATATCTGCCGGCTGTCCAAAGGCGTGGACGGGCAGGAGCGCCTTCAACCGCCCCTTCGACTGGGCGTGCTCGCGCAGCGCCGGGGGCAGCCAGCGCCTGGCGGACGCCCCTCCCCGGGCCAGATCCGCGGCGGCTTCAGCCACCAGGTTCGGATCAATATTGCCCGTTGTCGGCTCGACGTCCACAAATACCGGTACACCGCGCTCGTAGAGAATGCAATTGGCCGAAGCAATAAACGAAAACGAGGGCGTCAGCACCAGGTCCCCATCACTGACACCGGCGGCGATCACACAGAGGTGCAGGCCGCTGGTTCCCGAATTTACTCCTACCGCCTGCGCGACGCCCACCCGGGCCGCCAGGGCCTGCTCGAAGGCCTTGATCTGTGGCCCAATGCTGAGGATCGGTGTATGGAGCACCTGTGTCACAGCGGCAATCTCGGCATCGGTCAGATCAGGTGAGGACATCGGAATGGACATCGTGGTGGTCATTCATATTCTCCGTACCTGCTAGTTGGCGCATTCAGCAACTTTCGTTATACGGATACCCAGGAAAGAGGGCTCGCCCCTACCGGGCCCTCCCGGTTACACCAGCGCGCAACCGGACCCTTCAGGATACTGCTGGCAAACGTTGTTCTGTGCGTTCCGGGTGCGCGGGCGGGACGCCCGTATGCGGGCTAGAGGCCCGCGTACCCGGGTTCGCCAGCAACATCCCTTCAGGCTGCCTTTAACGTGTCAACCAGTTCGGGGAGGCTGGCGGGGTTGTCACCAAAGTTCACTCGCCCAATGCGCCGATCGATTGCTCGCATCAGGCCGGTGAGCACCTTCCCCGGCCCCACTTCGACCACCGTGGTAATCCCGGTTTCAACCAGCCGACGCATGGAGTCGACCCAGCGCACCTCGTGGGTGAGCTGCTCGCTCAACTCCTGCCGAACCGCCTCCGCCGAGGTGAGCCAGTCTGCGGACACGTTGCCGAGCACCGGGATCGCCGGCGCCTCGATCTGTGTCGCCGCCAGCACCTCCAGAAAGCTCCCCAGCGCGGGCCGCATAAGCGGGGTATGCGGAGCCACACTCACCTTCAGCGGAGTCGGCGGAAGCGCGCCCGGCTGCTCCTGCACCAGCGCGGCGAACACCTCAAGGGCGCGTCGGTCACCAGCAACCACGATCTGACCGGGACAATTATCGTTAGCGATGGTGATCACCGCGTCGGTGACCTGCGCTGCCCGGGCGCAGAGCTGGCTCACCGTAGCGCGAGACTGGCCAAGCACCGCCATCATTCCACCCGGAGCCAGCTCGCCGGCTGCCTTCATAGCCAGGCCCCGCGCGCGCACCAGGCGCAGCGCATCGGCAAATTGGAGCGCCCCTGCGGCCACCAGGGCCGCGTACAGTCCCAGGCTATGACCAGCCACTGCCGCCGGGGGTGTGGCTATGGCTTCGCGCAAGGTCTTCCACGCGGCAATGCTTGCCACGAAGATCGCCGGCTGGGCATTCGCCGTGTCGTTCAACTCCAATTCAGGCCCGTTGAAGCAGAGCGTTGATAGCTCAACGTCGAGGATTGCGTCGGCCTCGGCAAAGACCGCCGCCGCCACAGGCGCCGCTGCGGCCAGGGCCTTGCCCATCCCTACGAATTGTGAACCCTGACCAGGAAAAAGGACCGCATACGTTGCCATGGCCTCTGTTCGCTCCTTTCGGTCACCTTTTACCTCTCCACAGGCTGTCTCGCAAAAACCGGCTTCGCCGGAATGCCGACCACGGTGGTATCTGCCGGAACGGGACGGGTAACAACGGCATTAGCGCCGATCGTCACATTGTCGCCAATGGTAATATCGCCGAGTATTGCCGCCCCCGCGCCGATAGAGACGTTATCGCCGATGCGCGGGGCGCCTGTGTTCGAAATACCAATAACTGAAACTCCAATCGTCACGCCGTGTAGCAAGGTAACATTACTGCCAATCATCGCCTGGTAGTGAATAACCGTTGGACCGAGGTGGAGCACCTGCAGCCCTGGCCCGACCGTGGTCTGCGGCAGCAGTTCCAAGCCGGAATACATACGTACCAGTGGGTACAACGCCAGGTAACACAGAAACATCAGCAACACGAGCGGGTTGCGCCGGTTCAGCCACAGCCAGTGACCGATGCGGTAGTAAAGAATGCCCGCCAGTGAGGGGTGTAAATAGACGGATCGCAACAAGACCACCGGGAGCGGGGCATCGCGGGAGTAGCGGCGCAAGTCTTGCCGCATAGCATCAAGGGTCCAGGCCAGGGTCTTGCGAGATTGAGAGAGTGCTGCGTTCACAAGTTGCTCCGCACGATGTTGGACCAGCGTATGCTTCAAAGCCATGGAGAGGGACGCAGTTCGACGGACGCACCGCAGGCGCCCATACGGCTGCGCCGCACCCTGCGAGGAGAAAACGTGGGAGGGCCGCCTCCTCCCTGGCCCTCCACTGCTGGAGGAGGGAACCGGGCTCCTCCCCCTGGCGGGGGGAGGCCAGGAGGGGGGCGGAATGCCCCGGAGCCCCCGTCAGGCAGGAACGCGGAGAAACCCGGGTTCCCGATGTTCACATGAGCCGTCTATGCGGCTGCGCCGTACACTACAAGAATGAAGAGATTCTCCTGGGAGGGCTGCGCCCTCCCAAACCCTCCCCG
>CAKZKA010000001.1 GCA_937120965.1 uncultured Chloroflexota bacterium | reverse complement strand
TCCCCCTCCCTGCGGGGAGGGTTTGGGAGGGCGTCGCCCTCCCAAGAATGCGGTTGGGACATGGGGAAACCGGGTTTCCCCTTCCCCCTCCCTGCGGGGAGGGTTTGGGAGGGCGTCGCCCTCCCAAGAATGCGGTTGGGACATGGGGAAACCGGGTTTCCCCTTCCCCCTCCCTGCGGGGAGGGTTTGGGAGGGCGTCGCCCTTCCAAGAATAAGGAATATTTTCATTCTGGCGTTGTGCGGCGTAGCCGTATGGACGACTGAAATGCAATAACGGAAGGCTTTCCGGCCCGACAGACTGAAGGTTGTGCGCCATACCCATACCAGTACCATGCCACGGCTTTCAGTCGGATCACTAATGTACAAAAGGTCTATTACGGGTGTGGCACCGGATGCCCCGCGACTGTGTTGCCGGCCAGAGGAATGAACAGAGACCATTAGCGCGCATACGTCCCGGGTGGGGAGTTAACAAGTGGCGTCCCGACGCCCGCTCCCCCCTTTCCCGATCAGAGAGAGGGGGGCCGGGGTGGCGAGGTGGGGAGACCGTGGCCCAGAACATCTACCTGTGAAAAGCGGGGGCCGGGGGAATGCGGCCCGCGGGCGCTCAGGGACGCTGCATCAGCCCCGGGGCGCGGCCTCATCGGCTTGTGCCGCTGGCCTCCCCCTGGTATGATGGAGTCACAGGCGTTTGTAGGAACAAGGAACACCATGCGTGCACTTAAAACACTGATCGGTTTCGCCCGGCTGCACACAGTGGTTGCGACGACCGTTCAGGTGATAACCATTTTTCTGATCGTGGTAGGGTGGCCGGCAACGCCGGGGACGTTGACGGTCATCGCGGTGACGCTGGCGACCTGTCTGGCGTTGAATCTGTACGTGGTGGGCCTGAATCAGCTCACCGATGTGGCGATTGACCGGGTGAACAAGCCCTGGCTGCCGGTGGCGGCGGGCGCGCTGACCCGGGAGGAGGGACGGCTGCTGACCTTCGGGGCGGCAGGGGTGAGTTTGTTGCTGGCCTGGTTCAGTGGGCCATTCCTGCTGCTGACGGTGGTGCTGATCATGCTCATCGGCAGCGCGTACTCGCTGCCGCCGTTGCGGCTCAAGCGCTTCCCGGTGGCCGCAGCCCTGAGCATTGCCATCGCGCGAGGAGTGATCGCCAACCTGGGGCTGGCCCTGCACTACCAGCAGGTCTTTCAGAGTGGCATGCCGCTGGTAACGCTGGCGATGCTGGGGCTGTTCTTCTTCGGCTTCGGGCTGGTGATCGCCATCTACAAGGACATTCCCGACAGTGAGGGCGATCGTCTGCACCAGATTGAGACCTTCACCACCCGGCTGGGTGCGCGCCGCGCGCTGAACCTGGGACGGGCGGTGCTGACGGTGTGCTACGCCCTGCCGATCGGGCTGGCGCTGGCGGGGCTGCCCCGGGGCGACGCGCTGTTTCTGTTGCTCAGCCATGCGGCGCTGATCGTCGTTTTCTGGTTCATGAGCATGCGGGTTGACCTGCAACAACGCCGCTCGGTCGCCTCGTTCTATATGTTTCTCTGGGGCATGTTCTATCTGGAGTTCGGGGTCTTGAGTATGTATGAATTGACCCGGACGAGCATATGAGCACTGGCAACTTGCTAACCCGCGCGGCTGACTTTGCGGCCCTGGGGCGCCCACTGCACCTGATCGGGGGAGCGATCTTCTACGGGCTGGGGGTAGCCATTGCCGGGTACGGCGGGGCGCCGTTCAATGCGCGCGCGGCAATCCTGGGGTTGCTGACGGTAGCTGCGGCCCAGTTGATGAACCACTACTGCAACGACTACTTCGATCTTGAGGCCGACCGGGCCAACGCGACGCCAACTCAGTGGTCAGGTGGGAGCCGGGTACTGGCGGAGGGGCGGCTGCCGGCACAGACTGCGCTGGTGGCGGCGGTGAGCTTCGGGGCGCTGGCACTGAGCCTGGCGCCGCTGACAGCCCTGGCCTCGCCGGCGCCGGGGGCTACGCTGATCCTGCTCGTGCTGGCGATAGGGCTGGCCTGGGTCTACAGCGGGCCGCCGCTGTTTCTGCACCGGCGAGCGCTGGGAGAGGTGACCGGCGCGATCATTGTGCCGGGCCTGACGGCGCTGGTGGGCCACCAGGCGCAGACGGGCGCCATCGGCGGAGCGGTGCTCCTGGCCATCGTTCCACTCTGTCTGTTGCAATTCGCGATGCTGGTGGCGGTCAATGTGCCTGACGCTGCGGGAGACGCGGCGGTGGGCAAGCACACGCTGGTGGTGCGGGTCGGGCCGGCGCGGGCAGCGCGACTCTACCTGCTGGCGCTGGGGCTGGCCTATGGCAGCCTGCCGGTGCTGGCTATCGCGGGGCTGCCCTGGCCAGCGGCTCTGGCGCCCCTGGCCACGCTGCCCATTGCCGCCTGGCTGGCCTACCGCGTGCTCAGGGGCGCCTGGCACGACCGGGGGGCCTGGGATAGCCTGGGCTTCTGGAGCATCGGGCAGCTCGTGGGGAGCGCGGGGATGCTGGCGACGGCCTTTGCCCTGCTGGGCCGCCTGGCATAGAGACGCCTGATGTGAACATATGGGGAAATCAGGTTTCCCCACCTGCGGTGAGCCTGTCGAACCGCACCCCTGCCTGCGGGGGCGCCAGCCGCTCCCAACAGCGGTTGCGAAATGGGGAAACCGGGTTTCCCCACCTGCGGTGAGCCTGTCGAACCGCACCCCTCCCTGTGGGGAAGGTTTGGGAGGGCGCGGCCCGCCCGGGAACATCAATGAAGAATCCGCGACAGAAAGAGCTTCGTGCGCTCGTGCTGCGGGTCGCCGAAGATCGCCTCAGGCGGCCCCTGTTCGATAATACGGCCCTGGTCCATAAACACCACGCGGTTGGCCGCATTGCGGGCGAAGCCCATTTCGTGCGACACAACCACCATGGTCATCCCCTCGGCGGCGAGGGCCAGCATGACGTCAAGGACCTCTTTAATCATCTCCGGATCAAGGGCCGAGGTCGGCTCGTCGAAGAGCATAATCTTCGGTTGCATGGCCAGTGAGCGGGCAATCGCCACACGCTGCTGCTGTCCGCCTGAGAGCTGACCAGGGTGCTTGTGGGCCTGCTCAGGAATGCCGACCTTCTCAAGCAACTGCCAGGCGATCTGCTCGCTCTCCTGACGGGAGCGGCGCCGCACCTTCTGCTGCGCCAGGCAGATATTCTCCAGCACCGTCAGGTGCGGGAATAACTCGAAGCGTTGGAAGACCATGCCCACCTCGGCGCGCACGGCGTTGATGTGGGCCTCGTTGTTGCTCACGGTGATGCCGTCAACCACGATCCGTCCCGCGTCGGGCACCTCCAGGTGATTGATGCAGCGGAGCAGGGTTGACTTGCCTGAGCCCGAGGGGCCGATGATCATGAGCACCTCACCGGCTTCAACACGCAAATTGACTCTATCAAGGGCGCGAAACGAACCAAAGTATTTACTCACATTCTCGATAAGAATCATGGGTTGATTGGCCGGCTGGCTCATCGAACTACCCCTTCGCGCGCATGCGACGCTGCAACACCTGCAAGAGCAATGAGAGAATCAGGGTCAGAGTCAGATAGAACAGGGTGAGAATAAAATAGGTCTCTTCGTAGCGAAAACTGGTGCTCACCGAGAGGCGCGCCACCTGGGTCATCTCGCGCACGCCGAGGACGGAGACCAGTGAGGAGTCTTTGAGCATGGCGATCAGGTCGTTGCCAAGGGCCGGGAGCACGTTGCGAATGGCCTGGGGCAGAACCACGTAGCGCATAGCCTGGACGCGGGACATGCCGAGTGAGCGCGCGGCCTCCATCTGGCCGCGTCCGATCGACTCAATCCCGGCGCGAAAGATCTCGGCGATATAGGCGCCGTAGATCAACACCAGGGCGATGATCGCCCGCGTGGTGAGGGAGACGGCGTTGTTCGGCAGGCCAAAGGTGCGCGCCACCAGCGGCACGACAGCAAACGAGATGGTGAAGATCAACACCAGCATCGGCACGCCGCGGATGAACTCGATGTAGGTAATCGCCAGGTTGCGTAGCAGCGGGTTCTTCGCCACGCGCCCCAGGCCCAGGACGAGGCCCAGGAGCAGCGACAGACTAAATGAGACAACGGTTACGTAGAGCGTGACCCCTAAACCTTGCAGAATGGTGGTAAAGATGTCACGATAAATCGGATCGAAGATGATCCGCAGAGCCATGATAGTAATGATCGAGGTGATGATCAGAAACCACCACGGAAATTGCGCCAGACCGGTGCGCCAGGTCACGCCTGGTCTGGAAGCCATGATCTGGTCGTGTTCTATCGCCATTGGCGCCGGGTCCTTCCATTGCTGAGCAGGTGGGGAAACGGGGGTCTAAGGTTTATTTTTGGGAGGGCTACGCCCTCCCAAACCCGCCCCGCCGGGGAGGAAATCAGGTTGCTGGGAGGGCGTAGCCCTCCCCAGCCCGCCGGGGAGGAAATCAGGTTGCTGGGAGGGCGTAGCCCTCCCCAGCCCGCCCCGCCGGGGAGCAGTTAGCTGCCCGGCAACTTGAACTCTGCGCTGAAGTATTTCTGTGCCAGCTCATCGAGCTTGCCGCTGCGCCGCATCTCGGCCAGGGCCAGATTGACCGGCTCGACCAGGTCGCTGCCTTTGGGGAAGATGAAGCCCAACTGGTCGCTGGAGATTGGCTCACCGACCAGTTTGACCTTTTCGGCGTTGGTGCCGACGTAACCCTGGCCGGCGGTTTCGTCAATGATCACCCCGTCCACGTCACCGTTGATCAGCGCCGCCACAGCGAAGGGGAACTGCTCGAAGGCCTGGATACGCGCCTCGGGCAGCAGGCGCGCGGCAGTCTCGTAGTTTGTCGTTCCGGTCTGCGTGCCGAGGCGCAGGGTTTCGTTGGCGACAAACTCGTCCATACTACTGAAACGAGTCTCGTCCACGCGCGCCATCAGGCGCTGGGCCACCTGGATGTAGCCATCGGAGAAGTCAACCTGTTTCGCGCGCTCCTCGGTGATGGTGATGCCGTCGGCAGCAGCGTCGAACTGCCCGTTGGCGACGGCCTGGATCATGCCTTCCCAGGAGGCCTCCTGGTACACGGGCACGCAGTTGAGCAGGCGGCAGATCTCGTTCCAGGCATCATAGTCCCAACCCTCGCCCTTGCCGGTTTCGGGGTTGATGTAGTTGAACGGCGGGTAGGCGTTCTCGACGGCGATGGTGATCTGGCGCCCGCCCAGGTCGGGCAGGGCGCCGGTGGCCGTGGAAGGGGCCGCGGTAGATTGGACCGCAGCGCCACCACCGGCCGGGGCGTTTGTCGGGGCAGTTGAAGTGGACGGGGCGCCGCCACAGGCCGCCAGGATGCCGAGCAGCAGGCTCACCAGAGCCACAAGCACGATTCGTCGCATGCCTCTCTCCTTGTTACACTGCGCCACGCGGCTCAACGTGGCGCCCTTCAACCATCGGCCAACCCGGACGGCTGAACTATCCGGTTGCGTCCGGGAACCTCGCGGGTACAGCGGGACGGCGTGACGGCGCACGCTTCCGTGTCACTCCCGGGATAGACAGACGGGGGTAGCCGTAGAACCAATATGAATAGGATAGCATAAATAACCAGAGATCCGCGTGCTTGCGGGAAGCCGGCGAGGGTGCTATGCTGCCAGCCGGGAGCCTCTTGCCACGCGGCGCCCTCGCGCGCGACGAACGGGGGCGCAAGAACCGCATCGCCAGCCGGGGCGCGAGGCGCATGCGCGCCGTTACCCTTTTCGATGAAGTGGGTGATGGGCGCAGCGGAAGAGGGCGACTATCCATCACCACCGGCTTGACAAGCCAGAAGCAGCAGAGGGAGCAACAGCGATGGCCAGAGCCAGCATCGTCTACGTGGGCACAACTGAAGGACTGGCAATCTACAGTGACCCGGGGGGCACGGGGCGCTGGCGACGGGTGGGCCGGGTGCTGGACGGTCAGGCCATTCGCGGCCTGCTCGCCGCCGATGCGCTGAACCTGGTGGCCGTGGTGGACGATGGCCCGCCCCTGCGCACCACCGACGGTGGGCAGTCGTGGTCGCCCGCTGCCCCTGCCGATGCCGAGGGGTTGCAGGCGCTGCTCAAAGGGTCCGCGCCGCTGGTCCATACCGCCCAGGGGCCGGCGCAGTGGCGTGGCAGCGAACCGCCCGCCCCCGACGCCAGCGCGCTGGCCCTCCTGGCCGGTAAGCAGGAGACGCTGATCGCTGCCCGCGCCGGTGGGGCCAGCCTTGCCCGCAGCGAGGACGGCGGCGTGACCTGGAGCGAGGCCGTGGTCGAGGGTGGCCTTGATGGCCAGGTGCAGACGCTGGCCCCCGCCAGTTATCATATGGACTACATCTGGGCAGGTACGAGCGCGGGGCAGGTGCTCCGCTCCGAGGACCGCGGGCACACCTGGCAGGAAGTGGGCCGGGAACCGGCAGCGGTCACCTGCATTGCGGTGATGCGCATTGCGGGCCAGGCATAGGCGAGGGCGAACGATGTGTCGCCCTGGAGGCATCGCCCCTACCCGGCAGGGAGGGCTTCCCACCCCGTGGGCGTTCAGGGGCGGACGGAACGTGTGAGCGCCGACGGGCTTGATGGCGTTGGGATGCGCTGGTTGGTCCTCACCCCCTCCCCCTCTCCAGCGAAGCTGGAG